>JAABRE010000031.1 GCA_011391125.1 Synechococcales cyanobacterium S06 | reverse complement strand
ATAAAAGATAAAATCTGATAAATAAAAATTATACTTATTTTTTATTTATTAATTTATCAAAACTGTTTGTTTTTTCGTTCACTTATTCAGCAAGCCCTAATTATCTCAAGATTATAGTAATTTCAATTAAGATTAGAACAGTGAAAAAATAGGTTCGTAGTTGCGCTTTAGCGCTTCTTAGGACTAAAGTCCAACAACAAACTAAAAACTTTTGTTTAATTTTTATTTGGAATTACTATAAATTAAATTAGCCTACTTTTATAGGCTAATTTGACTTAATTTTTAAGCTTAATTTCCACGGGTAAAGTAGTAGAAACCATGGCAGCCATTAGTTGTTCTGGACATACTTTAAAGGGTAATCTATGAATATCTGATTGGGGATTGCAGGCAATTTCGGCAGCGTGACGTAATTCACTTAAACTCACATTTTGTAGGCTTAAATCTTCTAATGTGCAAGGTAGGCCAATTTCAGTGTAAAACTTCAATAATTGTTGTCTCGCTGTAGCCGCTAATTGATTGCCCTGTACCAACTCTTCCAACCTTAGCTGTACCAGGATACCATAAGCCACTTTCTCCCCGTGTAAAACGTCATGACAAGCGGTTATATGGGTTAATCCATTGTGGATAGCATGGGCGGCCACGGTGCGACAATTTGCACCTCCTAAACCACCGATCACTCCCGCTAATAAGACACTCGCATCAACCACCTCGCGCCAATCTTCACCACCGGGGTTATTTAACGCAACCATGCTTTTTTGCAGCAATATATCCCGTAAAACTCGCGCCTGTTGAACTGCCGCAATGACTAAGGTTGCGTTGGAATGCCCGCTACTGACTGATGCTTCATACCATTTGGCGATCGCATCACCAATTCCGGCGACTAAAGTGCGTTTTGGAGCGGATAGAATCAAGGTATAATCAAGGATTAGCAGGTCAGGACAGCGACTTAAAGCAACATCGTAGAGAAAAGCACCTTGATCTGAATATATATTTGACAAAGCCGTCCAAGCCGCACAAGTTGCTGCCGAAGTTGGTATGGTAATTATGGGTAAATTGCATTGAAAAGCGAGTAATTTCGCAGTATCTAAAGCTTTACCACCACCAACACCGATAATAAAATCACAGTGATTTGATTTCACGATTTGGCGTAATAATTTTAAGGAATTTTCCGAACAATCAGGGGAATAATTAGCAGAAGAAAGAGTTAAATTATATTCTTGAGAAATAGGTTCAAGTAAGGGTTTAATTAAATTTAAGGTATGATTTCCTCCTAATAATAAAGGGTGATTACCGAAACGAGAAATTTCCTTACCAGATTGAGATAAAATTCCTTTACCCCGTAAAATCAGAGCAGGAGAAAGGAGAATCGGAAGATAATTTTGGGTAGATAATTCGGAGGTAACTTGTGTTTCCATAGACATTAGCAACGATAAATTATAGATAATTATACTCAAATATTTGTAGAATTGACACCCATAAGCACAGGTTTGTTATTGTGCTTTAGTGCTACCTTAAAATTTGGTTTTATCTTCTCAAGAAGATCGCTTTTCAAATGGATAAACCATCTTGTTGGTAAGGTGGGCAAATTAAAACCAAATTTTCCCTATTTGCCCTAATTTACCTATTTGCCCACCCTACATTTTTAGGTAGTTTAATTGTAGATAAACTGTTATAAACTGACAAAAAATTATTTGATGCCCTTAATTATTGGTATAATTAGACATTCTATCAGAAAAGGAAAAAATATAGTGTCACCAAAAGAAACAAAAATTCTGTTATTAAGTTTAATCGGATCATCAATCCTACTTGCCTTATTTATTATTTTAGGTGTTAAATTATTTAACAGTTACCAAATAGAAAATAATAATCAATTCTCCGAAGCTCCCATCGATATAAAATTTGAAGAATTGGAAACTTTTTTAGCTTCAAAAGACTTTTATCAAGCTGATGTTGCGACTAGAAAATTAATGCTTAAACTTAGTAATACTCAAGAAGATAGATGGATAGATAAGAATAGCATTATTAAAATATCTTGTCAAGATATTTTAATAATAGACAAATTATGGCAAGATTACAGTGATGGTAAATTCGGATTTAGTCAACAAAAAAAAATTTATCTAACTGTTGGCAATAATGAGAAATTTGGCAATCAAGTTGGATGGCGTAAAAATAATAAATGGTTATCTACTGATGATTTAAGTTATACTACTGATGCACCTCTTGGTCATTTACCTTCCGTATCTCGTGCCGGTTTGTTATCTAATGGTTGGTTAGTTTGGTATTTTTTACCGTCTATGTCACCCGCAGAAATGTGTTTAAAATCTTGATTTTTAGACAATTAAAGTATAAATTAAATGGGGTAATTTGCAAAACTTTTTTATCCCAAAAATTAGCAATCCAAGTAATTATTTAATTTGAGAAGAAAGCTAATCTTATTTTTTTATAAAAATAATTTTAGCCGCTTCTAAAATAGGACTAATCTCAACAAATAAAGTTACCTAAATTCACTAGATTTTTCTATAATTACTTAATTTTTTAAATATTTACCTTTAATTATTACTTATTTTTGGTAGATATATTATTAAATAATTACTTCAAAACAAGTTATTTATTCGTTTTTAACCTAATGATTTTAGGCTGATTATCAACTTTATAAAAGCGGCCTTAAGACAATATTTAGACTAATTTATCTTACCAATCTTGCCAACTAATTAGGATTTGGTTTGACAAAAGAATTATAAAATTATCGACATTACGCTGTAATTGTTTTACAATTAAAATTATTATTTGTAATGAGGAGAGCGTCGATGTTAACAAAAGTGCTTTGGCAAGCTTTGCTAGTCCCACCCAGCATCTTGGGGCTGACTCTAGTTGCCAGTATTTCCCCCAGTCTCGCGGAGATCGGTAAAACGGCGAATCCCGATTTGACATTGGGATCAGAAGTGACTACATCCCTTGAATTACAAGGCGTGGAAGGTTCTTCTGCTTCCTCCGTTTCCTCGATTGAATCCTCAATCGCCGCAGATACGATTTCCTCGCCAATCGAAACCGCCGAGTTGCAACCATCACTGAACTTTAAAACAATAGCACAAAACAAAGAACTGACTCCATTGCATACATCAGTTGGGGAATTATCTCAAGCCACGGTGACGAATGCCTCTGCATTAAAACAGAACAATACTCAGGACAAACCCATCGAATTTCCCAGTCTCAACACGGAGGAGACTCCGGTAGAAACCCCCAATACCAACACTAATACCAACACGGAGGAGACTCCGGTAGAAACCCCTAATACCAACGAGTCTCAGACTTCCGCATCCGAGTCGAATCGTTGGCATTTCATGTTTCAGCCTTATGTCTATCTCCCCATCACTATTTATGGTGATACAACGGTTGGAAAGCTTCGTGGAAATGGTAGTGGAAGTGGTAGTGGAAATAGTGGTGGAGATATTGATATTGGTTTTGACGAGATTAAAACTTTTATTGATGAAAAATTGAATTTCTTGTTTTTCGGAGATTTCCAAGCTTGGAGACCCGATTATCATTTGGGATTCCTTGCCAATATAGATTATTTATCCGCATCAACTGATGTCACCCTGACGAGGCCAGTCCGCAACCCCGGTCTAGCCGATTACGTACCTACAGAGTTGAAAGCCAGTTTAGATAGCGAAGTCTGGTCTGGGGATTTGGCCGCCTCTTATCGCTTTTATGATAAAACAAAGGTCAATCCCAAAGGAGTATCGACAGAACATGATTTAGGTCCTCTTTTATTCGACGTTATTGGTGGAATGAACATTACCAGTGTCAATCTGAATCTCGATCTGAGTACCAACTTGGGGGGAACAGCAAATTTCGACCGTGGTAAAACGATTGTTTCGCCATTAGTCGGAGGACGTGTGCAATGGAATTTTGCTCCGAAATGGGCAGCAGTGACTGCAGGATCATTTTCGGGTTTCGGTATTAGTGGACTGACGAAGTGGAGTGCTAGAACAGGTATAGATTGGATGTTTGCTGGAGACACCTCCGTCGGAATTGGATACCGCTTTAGTTATCTCAACTACAACAAAGATTTGGATAGTGGTAAGGATTTTGGGCTAACTTTGAATCAAAATGGACCATATTTAGATTTCTCTTTCCGCTTTTAAATTGGTGGATTGGTAAAGTGATCTTAAAACATCGAATGACCAGACAGAAAAAATAGTAATTAAGTCCTATTTTTTTAGCCCAATTTGTTTCATTTTCTCCTGTTTTTATTCTATAAATAATTGTCCGCTCTCCCTAGAAATATGTTTAAAATCTTAATTTTTAGACAGGTTAAGGATAGGGTGGATATTTATTAGAATTTGTGAAAATTACTCATCCGATATAGCGTTTTACGATTAAGTGTTATATAGCACTCCTAAATAGGTTGTAAAAAATTGTTTTCACTAAACCCTTACTGTAGAGACCTTGCATGCAACGTCTCTACACAACTAACAGAGGACTGCTATATTACCAAAATAAATCTAAATTATCAATTTTTCTGTAGATAATAGTTAAAATTCTTCTCTTAAATAATGCTTTAAAACCGGCTTGTTGAAAGTGAATATCAGCAGTTAAAGCTTCAGTAATATTATATTTTTTCATGGTAATAAAAGACAGACAATCAACTAATCCCCATTGCTTATCTAAACGTTGACAATATAGATTAAATGCGTCTTGATATAACTTATTTGAAATAGAAATTATCTCTTATTTGAGGATCATTTTCCATTGCTTTTAATAAAGAAATAGAAACTTGGCGATATTTTATTTTTGCTAAAGCATTGCCTATTTCTAATAGAATAGCTTGAGTTGTGACTAGATTAATATATTTTGTTTCAATAATTTCTGCTATTTTAATAGCTTTTTGATGATAATTATCTTGAGGGGCAACTAAAGCAATAACATAAGAAGTATCTAAAAATAATTTATTGTTCATTTTCAGTTTCATCACCATATAAATAGTTATCAATATTCTCGGAAAAATCAGCTGGAGCATTTATTTTAAGGGAGCGTGCAGTTTTTAAAAAACTATAATCTTGATTGACTTCCTCTTTAATTTCCGCTTCAATGGTCAGCTTAACTTTTGTATTGGCTTTAATTTCGACAAATTCTGTCGGTTCAAAAACCTGTCCATTAAAAATAGCTTCAATAACTGTGTTCATTTTATTTTTGTTAAGTTAGTATTAAATTAGTAATAAAATTATAACATAAGTTATTCTCGAATGGTAAGGTGGGCAACTAAAATGAGCCAGTAAGTTAACATTATATCTTGTCATAGTTGCCCACCCTACGAATTAACTCTATAAACATTAAAATTTATTAATTATGAGTTATAATTGTTATTGGTAAAGTTAGCAACTATAATCTTTGTTGTAAACCAATGCAAAGAAACCTCAAAAAAAAGTTAGGTTTCATAAACAAAAACCCAACCCATTAAAATAAAAAATTAATTATGTATGATAACATTTGTAAGTATATAGCGGAACATTTTAGCCAAGATATTGCCAGTTGGTTATTAGGAAAACCAATTAAATTAACTCAATTAAGTCCAAAAGAATTATCTAATGAACCGATTAGAGCTGATAGTTTAATCCTCTTACAGTCAGATGATGAGGAGTGCGAACTCCCTATTAACTTAATTTTACACATCGAATTTCAAACCTCTCCTGATGAGGAAATCCCCTTAAGAATGGCCGATTATCGTTTAAGGGTATATCGTCGTTTTCCTCATAAAGAAATGCGTCAATTTGTGGTATATTTGAGAAAAAGTAAGTCAGAATTAGTCTATCAAAATAGTTTTAAATTAACCAATTTTAGCCATGAATTTGAGGTAATCAGATTATGGGAACAACCAACCGACATATTCTTAAAAACACCGGGATTATTGCCTTTTGCAATATTAACCAAGCAAGAAAATAAGGAGGAAGTATTACAGAAAATAGCCAAGAAAATAGACACAATTGACTCAAGAAAAATTCAAGCGGATGTCACAGCTGCCAGTTATATTTTAGGTGGGTTAGTATTAAAGCAGGACATTATGAGAAAAATTTTAAGGAGAGATATTATGAAAGAGTCTGTTACTTATCAAGAAATCCTTGAAGAAGGGAAACTAGAAGGAAAACTAGAAGGAAAACTAGAAGGAAAACTAGAAGGGAAAATGGAAGGAAAACTAGAAGGGAAAATGGAAGGTAAACTAGAAGAAAAACGCGAAATTGCCATTAAGTTACTCAAACAAGATTTAAGTATTGATTTTGTGGCCATGATTACTGGTTTGTCACAGGAAACGGTAGAAGAATTAAAGCTAAATTTACCTTAATTTGTCTGTTTTACCAAAAAATCCGATTTTGTAAAAAAATCGGATTTCTATTATTAACTAGGTAACTTTTTCACATTTTGGGAATAAATTTCGATTGCCAAATTGTCATCATTTCGATCCGTTAAAGATCGTCTAACTTGTCCTAAATATAATGGTTCAGTAATGCCTTCTTTCGGGTGAATTAAAGTGCGTAATCTCACCGTCATTTTAGTATCACCAAGGCCAATTCTTCCGGGAGAAAATAAATCACTAGCAACCTGTTTCAAAGTTGGTTCTACCTGATTTTTCGTAATCGTAGGTGCAACATTCACTACAGTTAAATTAGCCGCATTATCATAGACTAAACCATAACGTACAGCATCAGGAATAGTAGTTCTCGCAAAAAAACCTAAACTTAAACCAAAAATTCCCACTGTTAAAACCACCATAAAACTGGTAATTCCTACGAAACGAAAACGGAAACCCCAATTAAAAATAAAAGCGATAATCGTAAATACAAAAAGAGCAATAGTCAAAATTCCTGACCATTTTAAATACATTGAAAATTCCATTTTTAAATCCTAAAAAACAATTGATAAATTATCTTTAAAATAATTCAGATAATTTGTGAATTATCCCCCCTTAGTCCCCCCTTAGTAAGGGGGGTTAGAAGAACTCCGAATCCCCCCCTTAGTAAGGGCAGGGCTGTTTCAAAGTAAAATTTGCTCTTTTTGAACCCCTTGCCAAATATGAGTTTAAATACCTTTTTCCTAATACTTAAAAAACAGGTTTTAAATATTAGGAAATATGCTCCCCTCTCCCTTTGGGATGAGGGGTTGGGGGTGAGGGTCTTCAAATTTTGCTCTCGACTTTGAAACAGCCCCCCTTAGTAAGGGGGGTTAGGGGGGATTCAGACATTATTTATTAATCTCTTTGAATTTGAGCAAATATTTCCGCTAAAATTTCGCCTGCGCCTTGATTTTTCAAGGTAGTCGCTAACTCGATGCCTAATTGTTCTGCCTTGGTGCGATCGCCCTTAACTGTATCCTTAATCAAGCGTTTACCATCCAAACTAGCAACCATACCCGTTAAAGTAAGGGTATCTCCCTCAATATTGGTATTAACACCAATGGGAACTTGACAACCACCTTCTAATTCCCGCAAAAAAGACCGTTCAGCAAAACAACAATCGCGACTTTCAGAATGTTCTAAAACCTTAAGTAAATTGAGGATTTCCGTATCACCATCGCGACACTCAATTCCCAAAGCTCCTTGCCCCACTGCGTGTAAACTAATCTCAGAAGGTATAACTTGATGAATGCGATCGCCAAAATCAAGGCGTTGCAAACCAGCAACAGCCAATATAATTGCGTCATACTCACCAGCATCCAACTTAGCTAACCGAGTATTCACATTACCGCGAACATCCTTAAATTGAAAATGGGGATAGTGGTAACGCAATTGAGCCAACCTTCTTAGAGAAGAAGTGCCAATCACTGAACCTTCCGGCAAAGTATCTAATTGTTTATCCTTATGCTTTTCATTGACTACCAGAGCATCGGCGGGATTAACCCTTTCGGTAACACAACCCAACATCAAACCTTCGGGGAGATTAGTCGGTAAATCCTTCAAAGAGTGGACAGCCAAATCAGTATCTTTGTTTAGCATACCAACTTCCAACTCCTTGGTAAACAAGCCCTTATCGCCAATTTTAGCCAAAGGAACATCAAGGATTTTATCGCCCTGAGTGCTCATTTTTTCCACTTCAAAGGTAATTTTCGGGAAATTCTTTTCTAAAACAGATTGGACCCAATAAGTTTGGACCAAAGCTAATTGACTTTTTCGAGTACCAATGCGAACAGTAGTAGAACTCATATAATCAGATTATATTAAATTAAATTAAACGACTTGATCTAGGTTATAGCAGTCTTGACATTTAAGCAAGATTAGCTAAACTATTTGCCAAGGCTTGATCTTATTAACTGCAAAGGTAATAAACCGGTTTCTTGTACTTTTGAGAATCAAAAATACTTATATTAGACCTCTTGCGAAACCAAAAATAAAATCAATTTTCCTACAGAAAGCGTCATTTCAGTTATCAATTACCTATTCCCTATTACCTATTCCCTATTACCTATTCCCTATTACCTATTACCTATTACCTATTACCTATTACCTATTACCTATTTGCTAGGGGCGAATCTCTCAAGTAAAAAATCCCCTTTGCATCTTGGTGATATAAACATTAAAGACACAAAAGGAAAATTTCTTAATCTCTCAATTGAACGGGCATAACTAAGTAAGTCATCTTGACACCACCCAAAGGATTAAAAATAACGGGTTGAGTTGACTCATTTAAGTGCATGGTGATTTCTTCAGAACCAAGAGCTTTTAAACCATCCATCAAATACTTAACATTAAAACCAATGTGGAGATTTTCTCCCGTAATTTCCGCTGGCAAAGTTTGTTTTCCAGAACCAACATCCTTAGCATCCACCGAGAGAGATAACTGCTCCTTCTCGCTATCAAGAGAGAATTTGACGATGTTATTTTTTTGGTCAGCTAAGACAGCGACTAATTCTAAAGCATTTAACAATCTTTTGCGGTCCACCGTCATCTGTCTTTTGAATTGAGTGGGAATTAACTGACGATAAGCTGGATAAGTGCCTTCTAATTTACGACTGGTTAACCTTTGACGACCTAATTCAAAAATCACCTGACTTTCATCAACATGAAGAATTAATTGCTCACCATCTTGGGCACCGGAAAGCATTTTTTCCACTTCTCGTAAAGCTCTTGCGGGAATAGTCGCCTCAAAATCCTTTAAATCAAAAGTGCTACCGGTACTTTCTTCATCATCGTCTTCATCCTCGTCCCCAGATTCCACCGTGGTTTGAATCATAGATAAACGATGACCATCAGTAGCAGCCATTTCTAAACTATCCTGACTACCAATAAAATGTACTCCGGTTAATACTTGTTTGGTATCATCGGTACTAGCGGCAAAAGCAGTACCTTTTAAACCTTCCATTAGTGCTTCAATGGGTAAACTCAGGGTATCTCCATCCTCAATGGTGGGTAATTCAGGATATTCGTCTGCTCCTAAACCTCGAACTTGAAAACTACCAGAAGCTGATTGAATCTCTAAAATAAAAGCTTTGCTTTCGTCTTCATCATCATTGATGAGGGTAATTTCGCCTTCAGGAAGACGACTAACAATCTCATTCATCAGTTTTGCCGGTATAGTCAGCTTGCCTGATTCAAGGATTTGGGCATCTAAACTGGTACAAATACCTAAACTTAGGTCAAAACCCGTTAAAGTTATCCTTCCTGATTCCATATCGGCCTCTAATAAGACATTAGCCAAAACGGGGTGAGTTGGGCGAGAAGGAACAACTCGACTTACTAAAGATAGATTTGCTTTTAGCTCAGACTGACTACAGATTACTTTCATTTTTACGACTTATAATTAATTTAATTTTAGGGGATTAAGCGGACTCAAAAATTGAGCCGAATTAACTATTATACATAACAAGGTAACAATCCATAACAAAGTTAAGACGATCTCAAAAATTGGCAACCAAAACCCCATAAAATAAAAATTTGATCACGGAATTAAAGGATATTACAGTGTTAGATATTAAGCAAATTCGCGAAAATCCTACTTTAGTGCAAGAATTATTAAACCGTCGAGGAGTTGGTAAATATGAGATTCAACCAATTTTATACTTAGATCAACAACAACGGGAATTAGAAATTATCAGAACCAACATTCAAACTCGGAGTAACGAAATCGGGAAACTGATTGGGGTAAAAATTCGGGAAGGAGTTGATTCTAAAGGTGAAGAAATACAGGCCTTAAAAGACGAGGGGAATGACCTGAAATTAAAATTATGGGAATTAGAACCAGAGGAAAAGGAATTAAAAAATAAGATTGAGGAAATCTTATTAGGCCTTCCCAACCTCCCTTCCGAGACGACTCCCGTGGGTAAAGACGAAAGGGAAAACGTAGAAATTAGACGTTGGGGAGATGAATATATTCCGACCAACCCTGACATTTTACCCCATGATGAAATCGGGAAAAAATTAGGTATTTTGGACTTTGAAAAAGGGGTTAAAGTAGCACAAAGTCGATTTGTCGCTTTAATCGGGGTAGGAGCAGCTTTCGAACGTGCTTTAATTAACTTTATGTTAGACCAACAAATTGCGGCGGGTTATACAGAAATCATGCCTCCGATATTAGTTAATAGTACATCCTTAACCGCCACCGGGCAACTTCCCAAATTTGCAGAGGAAAGTTTCAAATGCGGCGATGATGATTTATGGTTAATTCCCACGGCTGAAGTACCAGTCACCAATTTATATCGGGATGAAATCCTAGACTCAAACCAACTTCCCATTTATCATTGTGCTTATACACCGTGTTTTCGTAGGGAAGCTGGGAGTTATGGTAAAGATACCAAAGGATTAATTAGATTACACCAATTTAACAAAGTAGAATTAGTTAAATTCGTGCATCCTGACACCTCAGAAAGCGAACATGAAGCGTTAGTGAACAATGCAGAAGCTATTTTACAAGCCTTAAAATTACCTTATCGAGTGTTAGAATT
The DNA here is from genome assembly GCA_011391125.1 of Synechococcales cyanobacterium S06. Lineage (GTDB taxonomy): Bacteria > Cyanobacteriota > Cyanobacteriia > Cyanobacteriales > JAABRE01 > JAABRE01. The sequence continues at coordinate 43,480 of JAABRE010000031.1, read as the reverse complement.
GTGTACCGGAGACATCGGTTTTGGAGCGGCCAAATGTTACGATTTAGAAGTGTGGATACCTTCAGCTAAAACCTATCGCGAAATTTCCAGTTGTTCTAATTTTAAAGATTTTCAAGGGAGACGGGGTAACATTCGGTTTAAAGAAAGTGGCAAAAAAGGTACACAATTTGTCCATACCTTAAATGGTTCAGGATTGGCAATTGGTCGTACAATGGCTGCTATCTTGGAAAACTATCAACAACCAGATGGTAGCATTAAAGTTCCCGAAGTTTTACAACCCTACTTAAAAAAAGTAACAATTAGCAATTAGCAATTATTAATTGTTAATTTTTGTCCGCATAATTTACAATAAATAGCATCAGAATCATGGTGAGATAAATCGCAAGAGTGGCAAATTTTAGCATTATTTTGAGGAGTAGTTTTAACTAATTGTTTAATTAATTCTCCCAACTGCCAAGGAATGATGGTAACTCCAGTTAAAATCATTAACAAAGTTACCAATCTTCCCTCCTCAGAAATGGGAGCTAAATCGCCAAAACCCACCGTAGTCATGGTAACAATGGCAAAATAAAAAGCATCATAAAAATTTCTAAAAACCTGTGGATTAACTTGATGTTCAAACTGATAAATTAAACCAGAAGAAATAAAAATTAGGGTAAATAAAGTTAAAAGAATGCGAGTTAAAATAACATTATCTTTTCTCGCTATTTTAAAGAGAAAGATTTCAAACTGAAGAAATCGAATTAATCGCAAAATTCTAAAAACACGAAAAATTCGCAAAAAACGTACATCTAACCAACCAATAAAAAGAGGTAAAATAGCCAAAAAATCTACCAAAGAAATCAGACTAAAAATAAACTTTATTTTCGATTCTGAAGTCCAAATTCTCAGCAAATATTCACAGCTAAAAATAATCAAAATAAATAAATCAACCTTATTTAACCAAAAAAGAATTTGCTCTGACAAACTAAAAGTTTCAGCGACAAAAATTCCCGAAGAAACCAAAATTAAGCCCAAAATAAATAGATTAATAGATTGGCCAATTGTCGTCTCAAAATCATCCAAATAAAAAGCTATTTTCTCCTTAAAAAACATAGCATCCTGTTAATCCTTATAATCATGATAAAAAAGAAGGCCGATGTAACTGAGAATCTTCCAAAAATTGTGTTAAAGAAGGCCAATTCTCCTGTTCAATATAGCTAATAACTTGTGCTAAATTTTGCTGATACTGCTTAAGGGCAAATAGCACCGCATTACGGTTATATTTCGCCATCATTGCCCCTAATTCGGGATTGCCACCCCCCACCCTACTGGTATCTCGAAACCCTGAACTAGCTAAATTCTGAGCCAATTCCAACAATTCTGAATTACCGCAACAAGTCTCAATTAAGGCTGCACTAATCATTACGGGAGCGTGGGAAATTAAGGCAACAGCCTGATCATGTTGTTCGGGTGTGGCAAAATAGAGTTTACTACCCAAAATGTTGACAATTTGTTTGACTTTTTCGATCGCCTCCAGGGGGGTTGATTCCGTGGGCGTTAAGACATAGGGAGCATGGTGAAATAAATGGCGTAAAGCGGATTCTATACCTTGATCGGCTGTTCCAGCCATGGGATGGCCACCAACAAAGTTAGGATATAAAGGGGTAATCTCCTCGACAATGGGTTGTTTAACGGAGGCGACATCAGTGATAATGGTATCAGGGGAAAGGTAGGGTATGACTGCTTTAATGGTGGCGGAAATTGCTCCGATGGGGGTAGCTATAAACAAAAGTTCAACGCCGGCCAGAATCTCAAAATCAAGACTAGCAGCTGAAACGGCTTTGATGGAAACAGCGATGTCACAGGTGGTTTGACGACGGGAAACTCCGACAACCTGAAAACCTTGCTCAGACAAATCTAAACCTAATGACCCACCAATCAAGCCTAAACCAATGATACCAATTTTCATTTATGTGACCATAATAGAATGTTTAATAATAATCAATTTAACCAAAAAAAACCGAGCAATGAAACATGGATATTAGCCAACTTTCTGAGCAATACGCTGCTGGAATCAGGGATTTTAGTGGTATTAACCTAGCGGAAATCAACCTTACCGGGATTAATCTCACCGGAGTAAATCTCAGTGGAGCGAAATTGAGTGTCACAAACCTAAGTGAAGCTAATTTGACTCGTGCTAACTTAAATTTTGCCCAGTTAAATGTCGCTCGACTCAGTGGGGCTATCCTAGAGGAAGCTAAGTTAAATTATGCTTTGCTCAATGTCGCTAATTTGATTCGTGCTAATTTGAAAAAGGCGGATTTAACGGAAGCTAAATTAGTTAAGGTGGAATTAATTCGGGCCAATTTAACTAAGGCTAACTTGAAAGCGGCGGATTTGCAAGGCTCGGATTTAAGGGAAGGCATTTTGACATCAGCTAATTTGAGTTTTGCTAATCTCAGTGAAACCAATCTCAGAGCTGCTATTTTAGATAAAGCTATTTTAATTAAAGTGAATTTGCGAGGAGCGAATTTATCTCAAACTAATTTACAGGAGGCTAATTTACAAGAGGCCGAATTAGTACAAACTAATCTGACTAAAGCTAATTTAGCTCAAGCCGATTTGAGAAATGCCGATTTAAGGGGTGCTGATTTAAGCGGTGCATCTTTGCGCGGTGCTGATTTACGTAATGCTAATTTAACTGGTGCTAAATTAATTAAAGCCGATTTAAGTCAAGCTAATTTAGCCGAGGCTAATTTGACTACTGCGGATTTAAGTCAAGCTAATTTAATTAAGGTTGAATGGTTTGGTGTGGATTTAACTCGCACGATTTTAACCGGTGTTAAACTTTACGGTACTTCTCGTTTTGGTATTAAGGCAAAAAATACGATTTGCGATTGGGTAGATCTTAGCTCCGAAGGCGATCGTAGTAAAATCTATGATTTAAATCCACAAACTCTGAAGAAATTTTTTAATGAAATTGCTCCCCAAATTAAAATTACCATTGAAGCTCCTTTAAATCTCAAAAGTAACTTAGTTTTAGCCACTGTCTATGAAAAAATAACCAAAAGTTACCCTCTGATTAAACTACCTCCGAGTATAGACGTTAAACCCCGTCGTACTATTCTTACTTTTAGCGTTGACCATAATGACCAATTATTTCCGGCCGCTTATTTAGGGATTTTTCCCTTTAGCGATCGCACTTTAACTCAGCGTTATCTGATAAAATTATTAAAAAGCCTTAAAGTCGATGATTATAAACAACTAAACCTCATTGATCGACAAAGGATACAAGAATTAAAAATAACTCTCAACGAAGTAATCAGCCGAATTGCACCGGTTAAACCCTTACCCCTAGAGTCTTTCCCCCTGGAAACTGCCCGCTTTTTTCAAGCTCCAACCCAGACCATATTAATCAACTCCCAGGGACAACCCTTAGAAGTTTACCACCATCCAGATTTTGGCCGACATTTATTGCTAAATTCAGAGTCTCAACTCGATCAAAAAGAGGAACTTGAAATCACTAGCAAAATCCAACTACCTTCTCTACAAACCCTAATTCAATTTATTATTGCCGATTTATCCATTGAGAGTTGACAGTTGATAGTTGATAGTTGATAATTGATAGTTGACCTGAGATAATTAATAGTTGACAGTTGTCAATTATTAATTGTTAATTATTAATTATTAATTGTGATTGAAGCTGAAGTTCATACCAAATTACTAGCTTTTATTAGACAACACGATCGTCCCTATTGGCCTCATCATCTTACCATGGGAAGATTAGTTGCTCGTGCTTTACGTTTGGGGAAATCAGCATTAATACAAACGGGAGTGGGAAAAGGAAATTCAGTCTCAACAATACCCTATCATTTAAGTTATTTAACTGCGGCTTTATTAACTAATTCGCCCATAATTATTGTCATACCAAAACCACAACAAAATCAATTATTAACACAAGATATTCCGCAATTACAACAATGGTTAAAAACAAATAAACAGGTAATTACAGGAGATTCTATTCCTCCTGATTTTGAAGGTATTATCTTAACCACTCCCCAAAATTGGTTACAAAATTTTCTCGACAATAAATCGAATTTCCCCCCTAATATACCGACAATTATTGATGAAGCAGATTATTTAGAAGAATGGGCCATCGAGCAACTTACCTCCACTTTTTCGCCGTCAGATTGGCATAAATTAAGGGATAATTATCCCCAAAAAAGGGAGTTAATTCTTAATATTAAAACTCAATTAACCAAAGCTGTTTTTGCTCATCCCCCCAATCCCTATCAATGTCATTTACTTGACCAACCAGAGCAAGAAATTTTCCAGCCCTTATTTGAACAATTAAACCCAGCAAATTCTTTAGAGCAATTTTGGCAAAATTGGCCGAATCCTAACTTCTTACATTGGGTGTCAATTAATCGCGAAAAAGGTGAATTTACTTTACAGATTACCCCGGTGGAATTATCTTCGCGTCTTACACCCCTTTGGTTACAACAACCTTTTGTCATTATTGGCCGATTTTTAGATTCGCAAAAATCGGCTGACGTTTATCGCCAACAAATAGGGATTGGGGAATTGCTCTGTTTAAAATTTTCACACAGTCGCGAAACTGAGCAAATACAATTATACCTTCGTGAGCGTCTTCCTTTTCCCAACACCCCCGAATTTCAAAACGCTTTAATTAACGAAATTAACTTCATTCTCCGTCATCAAATCCCCGGATTTATCGTTTTATTAGTGGAAGATACGCCCTTAAAAAACCAAGTAGGAGCAAATCTCGCCGCCCAATTTGGTACAAGGGTTCAAGTTGAGACAAAAAACCTTTTAGCTGACAGTATTTTAGTCACAGGAGCACAATTTTGGCATCAAAACCAAGAAAATTTCCCTGCTCCTGGCTTGTTAGTCATAGCAACTTTACCGATTCCTTCCCTGGAAAACCCTTTAGTAGCAAGTAAAGTAGCTTATTATAAACGTAATCATCGAGATTGGTTTCGTCATTATCTCCTGCCCACCGCTTTACGAGAAATACAACGTTCCGTGATTAGTGTTAGGCAATCTGCTGGTATTGTCGCCATATTAGACAATAGAATTAATCACCGTAGTTACGGCCAAAAAATCCTCTCTGCCCTTGAACCTTATGTCAGAATAAATTACTTTGAAAAATTAACCATTGATTAATTTATGTTGGTTTAAAATTAGGCGATAAATTTCTCTGAGGGTGTTAACCATATTTTCGGCGTTGCATGACTCTGAGATGAAATTGTAGGGGCAATCCCTTGTGGTTGCCCCCGAAACGCTGATAGGGTAGGGACAAGCCCTACCCCTACATTGAAAATATAGTGATTCCAATTAAGATTAAAACAGTTGAAAAATAGGTTCGTAGTTGCGCTTTAGCGCTTCTTAGGACTAAAGTCCAACAACAAACTAAAAACTTTTGTTTAATTTTTATTTGGAATTACTATAACAAGATTTCTTTAGCAACTGTGTGCTTTGTGAAAAGAGTGATTTCAGCATCACTCAATCTTGCTAAAACGTTGTCAGCAGCATTAATGTCTGCTTGTAATACCACCCCGTCATGTCCGATCAACTGGTCCCCCTTTCTGACACCTAAAAGAATGCCAAATCGAGAGTCAAGTTGTGAGGTATAGCAAGCATTAACTTCTGCAACCGTGCAACCTACACGGGCTGAAACTTGTAATAACGCATCACGAACAATCCCTTTACACCATGAGTTGAGATTGCGTTTCATGCATTTTGACCTTCTCTTTTTTGAAGTGAATTGTTGGGTCAAATCTTCGTAAGCTACTGTTTTAATTTCTTCACGCATTAATTCTTTAGTAGCCGTAAAAACTAAGGTTTTTACTCTCCCTTTAAACTTTTGTTCTCGTTTATTCCACTTTTTTCTACCGAGATTATTCGATTTAATTCTGTCAGCTTTGGCATGATTACCTTTCTTTTTAGCTTTTCTAGCTAGGTCTCTTATTTTATTTCGTTTAACACCTTTTTCTTTACGATAATCTGATTCTTGAGTTTGGATTTTGCCAAAATCTGAACCGATAAATCTAGTATCGTCATTTGAACTGGTAACATAAACTTCAGAATAACCTCTATCTACACCAATAGTCAAACCAGTTTCCTTTTTAGGTAAGATTGGCATCTCTGTAGTGTAATGGATATACCATTTTTCATTACGTTTAATTAAACGAATTTGTCCTTTGATTTCCAAGGGTAAAGTAGTAGGTATTTTTAGCGGTTTTCCTTTAGTTAATCCACCAAATTTTAGCCAAACAATGCCATCTTTATCCGTTAAACAATCATACTGTTTGATAACAATTTGATTATTAACATTGGTGTGTCCTCTATACCAAAAATCTCGAACTATTCTTGATAAATAGGAATCCTTTAACCAATCTCTACCTTCTAAAGTGATTTGAGTAGGAGACTTTTTGGCTTTAAATTTTTGATAAGAAATATCCAGTTTAGCTAATACCTTTTCAATACAAGAAGCTTGAGCTAAATGAATATCTCCGATGACATCATAAAGAGTTGCCTCCCAAAGTTTAGCCGGTAATTGATATTTTTTATTATTTGGTCTTAGAGTTTTATCAATTTCATACTCGGAAATTCCCCAAGCTTTTAATGACCCAAATTCTTGCCAAATCTCCTTCCTTAATTTGCCCAAACGAAAAGCAATCAAATCAAGTTCGTTACTTTTACAAACATTAAGCTTCAGATTGCCAAGGTTGGCAATTCTAGTCACTATAATTTTGTCTTTTGATTTTTGATAACGAGCCATAATTTAATTGCTTTTCAACTCAGTAATAATATAAATTATTATACTCTATTTTCCCTTGGTCTGCCCATTCTGCTAGGGTTTTGGGATGGTAGCAAAATTTGCAATCAACTTGAGTAGGAGTTAAACAATTCATTTTTGGAGACGATTGATAATGTTTAACTCCAGTTTACTACTATTTTAGCTGATTAGATAACATGGCTATTCTAGTAATTCCAAATAAAAATTAAACAAAAGTTTTTAGTTTGTTGTTGGACTTTAGTCCTAAGAAGCGCTAAAGCGCAACTACGAACCTATTTTTTAACTGTTCTAATCTTAATTGGAATTACTATATAACTACAAACTTAGTTTATTAATTATCTAACTTTTGCTAAAATCTCTTCCAAATCTTCTAAATTTAAAGCACCAGAAAAAGTTTTACCATTAATAATAAAAAAGGGTGTACCATTAATTCCTAATTTCTTACCAATTTCCACATCTTTGATAATTTCTTGGGGAGCTTTTTGGCGATCGAAATTAAACTTTTGTAAATCTAAATTCAAGGATTTTGCTAAGTCTAAATAAAAGTCTTCTCCTAATTTATTTTGCTCCTTAAAAAGTGCGTCATGGTATTCCCAAAACTTGCCTTGTTGATAGGCCGCCCAAGAAGCCTGAGCAGCGGGAATTGCTTGTTCATGAATTTGTACTAGGGGAAAATGTTTATAAACTAAGGTAACTTCAGTGCCATGTTTCGCCATAAATTCATCTAAAGTTAGAGCAGCTTTAGCACAAAAAGGACATTGAAAATCAGAAAATTCTGCTAAGATAATTTTATTATTTTTAGCTCCTTTGGTGGGAGAATTACCAATTAATTGACTTGGATTTTTGGTTAATTCCTGTAAAAAAGATTGTTTTTCCTGCTCAGTTTTTTGCTCTTGTTGTTGTCGATAATTATTCACAGAATCGAGAATTGCTTGGGGATTATCTTTAATAATTTGCAAAACTTTAGCCTCAAAATCGGCATCAATTTTAACGGAAGCGTAAGCTAAACCGGTATAACTAATTAACCCAATTAATAAAATAATTAAGGTTTTTATCATTAATTTTTGGTTGATTTTACTTAAAGAAGTGAGCAGTTTTTTGGCGGAAATTTTAAATTTGTTCATAATTATTAATTTTTTTACGATATTTTTTAAGGATTAAGCTAACTTTGATAAACTATAATTAATCAAAATCCTCATTTATCATAACAGCAAATATGGGCGAAGCAAAACGAAGAAAAACAAATTTAGGCGAAGATTACGGTAAAGAAGAAAGGGTTTATTCTTGGTTACCAATTACGAAAACCCAAGGGCAACAATTTTACGAGATTACCACGAAAGGCGCTTGGCTTGGCATTGGTGCAATGGTCATTCTCTGGTTAACTGTCAGGGTAATTGGACCAGGTTTTGGTTGGTGGAACGTTGATTAAAAGTGTGGAAATCCGATTTTGCTAAAAAATCGGATTTTTAATTTAAGTAATTAAGATAAAATAAGAAAAGGAGAAGGATTTAACCTAGATCCAAAAAGAATACTAAGAGGAGTTTAACAGATGTCAGTCACCATTGAACAGGATTTAAAAGAATATCTAGATCAGAAATTTTCGAGTTTTGAACAAAGGTTTAATAAAATTGACCAAAAATTAGAAAAAATGCAGGAGGATATTACCGATTTAAAAATTGGTCAAATTCGTTTAGAAGGTGAAATTAAACGGGTTGAAACTGACTTAAAAGGTGAAGTTAAAATAGTCGAAGAAAAGGTGGAAAGAATTGGAAAAAGAATGGAGTTTCAAGAGTTTGTTAATCGTGGAGTTTTAATCGGTAACTTCCCCCCTTTCAAGGGGGGGTAGGGGGGTACATCATTTTAATTGTGGCCATTTTAGGAGGATTGGCGAAAATATTTGGCATAATTGGTAATCCTTAAAAAGGGTTTAAAAATCTGATTTTTTTAAATCTGATTTTTAAATTAGGAGAATTTATCGCCTTAATTTTTGCCGAATACGAGTTGCTAACATTTCCACTTCTGGTAATTTTAATTGCAGGGCAATTAGGGCAAAAATAACTAAGGCAACTAAGGTTGATATTCCTAATTGTATTAATAGTAAAAACAGGTTATTGCTGTTAAATAATTGGGTAAAACCTAAGTTAACTCCCCAACTAGCAAAACCAGAAATTATGGTGGCAATAACTAACCCGAAAAGTGCCATTCCCCACTCTCCCAAAGGAAATCCATTTAAACGTTTATGTAAGATTCCTAACATTAAAATAAGGGAAACAACATTAACACCAATGGTCGCAAAAACTAACCCCGGAGTTGCAAAAGCATCCACTAATAAATAGTCAAGAATACCATTAAGAAAAATGTTACCAATGGAAATTCTAAAAGGGGTTTCTCCGTCTCCTAACGCGTAAAATACCCTTACTAAAACATCCCTTGCTAAATAAAAAAACATCCCTACACCGTAGGCCATTAATACCGGTGCAACCATGGCCGAAGCATCTGATTTAAACATCCCCCTTTCATAAATTACCTTCACAATTGGTACACTTAAAGCGATAAAAATTGCGGTTAAAGGTAACATGGTTAAAGCCGTTAATAATAATCCTTGACGAATGCGTAATTTTAATTCTGGCCAGTTTTCTTGAGCAGTTAAACGCGAAAATATGGGCATAAAAGGCACTAAAATCATGTTAGAAATTATGCCTAAAGGTGTCAGCACAATAAAGTTAGCATAACGCATGGCTGCGGCAGCATTGGCGATATAGGAAGCAAAATATAAATCAGTATAAACATTAATATGTAACATACCAGAAGAAAGGGTAGCCGGACCCATCACTTTAATTACATCCATGACTCCGGGAATCTTCCAATCAAACCTTAATCTTAGCTTTCCCATACCAGCTTTTGACTGGGGAATTAACTGCACTAACCACTGTAAAATTCCGCCTACTAAAGTGGTCCCAGCAAGCACTACACTCCCTAATTTAACGTATTCTGGAGCGTCTATTTTATCTCCTAAAAACCATAATAAAAAGCCGACTCCAATTACTAAAGTAACGCTGGAAAATAGGGGACTAATACTAGGAAGCCAATAAACATTTGCTGCATTTAATGTGCCGAAACCTATGCCGATTAAGCCAGCAAATACGGCTAAAGGGGCCATAATTTGTAATTGTAAAATGGCCATTTCTCGCACATCACTTTGTAAACCCGGAGCTAATATATCAATGGAAATACCGGCAAAAATAAACAGCAAAATTGCCACTATTATTAATATTAAACTGACCAAAGTTGTGACAGTTTCTACTAAAGGAGCTGCGTCTTTTTTATCCCTCTTTGAAAGTACACTAATTAAAGCACTATGAAAAGGTCCATTTATTCCTCCTAATAATATTAAGAGAAAACCGGGGATAACGTAGGCGTAGGAATAGGCATTGACAACTACACCAATACCGAAAGCTGCTGCTACGAGTTGCTCCCTGACTAATCCGAAAAGCTTACTAATTAATGTTGCAATTCCGACAATTCCCGATATTTTAGCTAATGATTTTTCCTTTGTTTCTGACATTTAATAAATAGTTTTTAGTTAAAAGTAACTGTTTATTATAGCATTTTCATTTGACATTTTACCTCACTTTCCCCCTCTCCCTTTGGGATGAGGGGGTAGGGGGTGAGGGATAAATAACATTTAATCGGAAATTGCTATATACATTTTAATGTGTAATAATCAGATTTTTTGAAAAAATCTGATTTTGCTTATTTTTTATTATGAAAAAATAGACTATGAATTGCCATTAAAATAAATAAAAATGTAAATATTTGGAAAAAAAATCCGTATTTAGTTAACATTTTTTCACTATCATCATCGACAAATTCTACGTCGGTTGGTTTTCTGCCATCTTTGGTAAATAATTCTGTTAAAAATTGCTGTAAATTTTCTTTTAAATTTACTTGAGTTTTAGTATATTTTATGATACTTAAAGTCTCTGTATTTTTATTATTAATTATTGTGTCTGTGGGTATGGTTGTTTTTACAGTTACCATCGTTATTAAACTTAATAAATACAGAGATTTAAGCATAATTTAAAGTTGTTCTACTTTATTTTTGTATTCTTCTTCGGTCAAAATACCATTATTCAATGCTTCTTTTAATTTAGCAATTTTCACCGCTTTTTTTTCTCCTTGTCGTCTATTAATAATTTCATTTTCTACTTTTTCATGAATTTCTTTTAGTTTTAATTCGTATTCAATGGTATCTATGATACCTTCAGCAAAAACTTTTTGCAGTTGTTCTACCTTTTCATCTATTAAAAATTCGGCTTCATATTCGTCTATTCTATCCTCTAAATTCGATTTTTTCTGTTTAAATTCGGTGTCACTAATTAAACCAATTGTCAAGGCTTCTTGTATTTTTTGCAAGTCTTCTTGTAATTTTTGTTCTGCTTTTTTTCGGGCATTAGAAACATTAATATTTTTAGAAGATACCTCAATTATTGGTGATGAAATTTCGGGATTATAAACGGGAGTTGTCTCAATTTTACTTACTTTTTTCAGGTTTAATGTCTTTTCTAAATAAGAAATTAATTCACTCTCTAAAATTAAAGCCCATCCCGCATTTGCTGCGCCAATAAATAAGGGAATACCGCCAAAAAATAACGAAGTAAAACCTGCTCCCGCAATATTTGTGATCCATTTCCCAATAGTTGTTTCAATGATAAATTCTCTTTCGACGCTGTAAGTATCTGACCAATATATACTAACTTTAAAGGCTAAATTTGCGCCGATTAAGGTTCTAATTGCGCCAGTTTTTTTCGCTTGAATAAAATATTTACCTTCTAAAGTTGTCGCATCTATTTCGTATTGTTTTTCTTTAAACCAGTTAATAATTTCTCGATTAATTCTCGGCAATTCTTCGGAATTATTGGTAGTAAAATAGTTTTTAGCCATGATTAGACTCCTAATGTTAATTTATTATAATTGATTGGTATATCTGAAGGCAAGTAAGACCATAAATAATTCGGTTCAATTTGTAATAATTTATGGTTGGGAGCAAATAATTCCCAACAAGAAACTCCTGAGTCATCTTCTAAGTCTGGTAAGATGCTAAATTCACATTGATTACTAAATTTTAAGCTCAATATTAACTCGGGATAACTAATATTAATGTCAGTAATAGTCTGATTTTCTATCACTGAAATTTTGTCGATTATCTTGTCTGATTGAGAATTAACTATTAGTTTATTTCCTAATTTTAATTCCCAATCTGTGCATCTTGACCCTAATATCCAACTTCCTTTTAATTTCCCTCTCATAGACTTTTCTTCATAAGGTATTTTATCACCAATATGTAAGTCTAATTCTTCTCCATAACTTACGCTTGTTTGCCAACAAATTTCTCCTATCATTCCTTGTAGGATTCGCTTAATATCTTCTAAATCTTCTGATTTTTTAATTTTTTTTGTTATATAATCCATCTTGTTTACCTTTAATTAAGTCCTAAAAATTCTCTCGCTTTTTCTCTTAATTCTTGATAGATAAAATCACCTCTATCATTTTTTGTTCCTCCATATCCTAATCGCTTTTCTTCTTCTAAAAAGTAACCAAATTCTTTTCTTTGATCTGAATTCATCTTAAATTCTCTCGCTATTTCATTAATTTGTATAATGTCTTTTTTTGGCATTTTCATTAAAATAAGAAATAACGTTGAGCCATGGGTAAAATAGTCGCTGGTTCACAGGTTAATAATTCACCATCGGCTCTGACTTCATAAGTTTCGGGATCTACTTCTATTTTAGGCAATAAATCATTTAATTTCATGTCTTTTTTGCTTAAATTTCTGGTATTTCTAACAGCAACTACGGGTTTTGTTAATCCTATTTTAGCAGAAATTCCCGCCTTGATCGCAGCCTGTGAAACAAAGGTCAAGGAGGTGGCCGCGATCGCCTTTCCAAAAGAACCAAACATTGGTCTCATGTAAACGGGTTGGGGAGTAGGGATACTTGCATTGGCATCGCCCATTTGTGACCAAGCAATCATGCCTCCTTTAATCACCAATTCCGGTTTCACGCCGAAAAATGCCGGTTTCCACAAACACAAATCCGCCAATTTTCCCTCTTCCACCGAACCAACATGATCTGCTATTCCATGGGCGATCGCCGGATTAATGGTATATTTAGCAACGTACCTTTTAGCCCGTAAATTGTCATTATCTCCTGACAAAGTTCCCCGTTGCACCTTCATTTTATGGGCAGTTTGCCAAGTTCTAATGATAACTTCCCCAACCCTGCCCATGGCCTGGGAATCGGAAGCAATCATGCTGAAAGCGCCCAAATCGTGCAGTATATCTTCAGCAGCGATGGTTTCCCGACGAATGCGAGATTCCGCAAAGGCCACGTCTTCGGGGATACTGCGATCGAGGTGGTGACAAACCATCAACATGTCGAGATGTTCTTCAAGGGTGTTGACGGTATAAGGTCGAGTTGGGTTGGTGGAAGAAGGCAAAACGTTGCTTTCGCCGCACACCTTGATTATATCAGGTGCATGACCACCTCCCGCTCCTTCGGTGTGATAGGTGTGAATGACGCGGTTTTTAAAGGCTGCGATGGTATCTTCAACGAAGCCAGCTTCATTGAGAGTGTCGGTATGAATTGCTACTTGTACGTCATATTCATCCGCAATACTGAGACAGGTGTCAATGGTAGCAGGTGTAGTTCCCCAATCTTCATGGAGCTTCAAACCCATTGCACCAGCTACGATCTGCTCTTTTAAACCTTCTGGTTGGCTACTATTTCCCTTTCCTAAGAAGCCGAAATTCATGGGGAATGCCTCAGCTGCTTGTAACATTCTATACATATTCCATTCCCCCGGCGTACAGGTTGTAGCATTCGTCCCCGTGGCTGGACCAGTCCCTCCTCCGATCATGGTGGTAATTCCGGAGGCGATCGCCGTTTCTATTTGTTGGGGACAAATGAAATGGATGTGCGAATCAATGCCACCGGCTGTTAAAATCATCCCTTCTCCAGCGACAATTTCGGTCCCTGGTCCAATGATTATATTCACATTATCTTGAATATAGGGATTCCCAGCTTTGCCAATTTTGGCGATTTTGCCGTCTTTTATGCCAATATCAGCCTTAATTATGCCCCACCAGTCGAGAATCAGGGCGTTAGTAATTACCAGGTCCACTGCGCCATTTTCTCTCGAAATTGGTGACTGACCCATTCCGTCGCGGATGACTTTCCCGCCGCCAAATTTGACTTCTTCGCCGTAGGTGCTCAAGTCCTGTTCAACTTCGATGATTAGTTCAGTGTCGGCCAGTCGGAGGCGATCTCCAACGGTAGGTCCGTAGGTTTGAGAATAGGCGCGACGATCCATTTTGTAACTCATAATTTTGCCTTCTAAAAAAGTAAATTTGACGGTTAATAAGGTATTTTAAATTATATAATAAATAAAAAGTTTTGCCAATTTTCTTATCAAGATAAAAAATATTATATGTCAGCTAAAGATATTTTTCATAATCTAGTTAAAAATGCTTTAATAAAAGAGGGATGGCAAATTACCGATGATCCTTTATATCTTAATTTTGGTGGAGTGGATTTATATGTGGATTTAGGAGCAGAAAAAATAATTGCGGCGGAAAAAAATACCGACAAAATCGCAGTAGAAATAAAAAGTTTTAACCAACCTTCTTTAACTTCTCAATTCCATACAGCATTAGGACAATACCTTAATTATCGTTTAATTTTGGAAAAAAAAGAACCAGAGCGAATCTTATATTTAGCAGTACCCGAAGATATTTATGAAGCATTTTTTCGACTTTTATTTGCTCAGGAAGCCATCTTAAAATATCAAGTTAATTTAATAGTTTATGATGTGGATAAGGAGGTTATCAAACAATGGATAAAATAACAAAATATCGTCAATATGTTGAGAAAATTATCGAAGAATATAGCCAATATAAACCTAAATATGGAGATATTGAAGTACAAATAATTTTAGATCGAGAAAGGGATCATTATCAACTTTTAAATGTGGGTTGGGATGGCAATGAAAGAATTAGAGGATGTGTGTTCCAAATTGATTTGAAAAATGAAAAAATTTGGATTCAACATGACGGAACAGAGATAGGAATTGCTAACGAATTAGTAGAATTGGGCGTTCCTAAAGAGGATATTGTGTTGGCATATTATAAACCAAATCGACGCAAATATACCGATTTTGCGGTGCAATAATTATTAATAAATAAAGTCCCCCAAATTTTAAAAGCAATTAAAGAAGTAAAAAGGAGAGAAATCAATGAATAATTATCAAGATAAAATGGTAATTCAATGGTCAGAAAATGACCAATGTTATTTAGTAGGATTACCTGATTTTCCGGGTCAAGAATGGCGGACTCATGGTGATACTTATATAGAAGCAGTTAACAATGGGGTGGCAGTTTTAGAGTTATTAATTGAGGATTATCAACTATCAGGAGAACCTTTACCAATTCCTAGTATTTTAGAAGAAGTAGCTTAATTTTTGTTCTTACAGGGAACAATTTTAAACAGAGGTTGCTCATTTTCTGTAATTAAAATTTCGTTTTGATTTAAGGCTAAATCCCATAAAAAATCGGGGTGTTTTTTAATTTCTTCAATGTCAAATTTTAAGGTTGAGTTATTTTCTGGTTCAGGATTTTTATTAATATTTTCACTCTCAGGAATAACTACAGGAGTTTTCTCTTGTATTTCTTGAGTTTTCTCTTGTATTTCTTGAGTTTTCTCTTGTATTTCTTGAGGTTTAGATTGTATTTCTTTAATTTGTTCTTTAATTTGTGCCGTTTTATTAATCGCTATTTTTGTTTGTGTTTCATATTTTTGCATTCTTATTTTACGTTTTTCATTTTCTATATATCCCTGCTGATTTTTCAAAGATTGAAAATCCTGCTTAATTTTCTCTTCTATTTTTTTCATTTGTTGCATAATATCAAATTTTCTACTACTATTAAATGTGAAAGCCAATTCTTTAGATAGTTGTTTCAATTCAAATTTAAGCAGTTCATGTTCATTTTCAAAACTAGATATTTTTTCCCATAAATCCGATTGTAATTTTTCGATTTCTTGATAATCCATTTTTATTTTTCTCCTGTTATTTCTTACTTTATTTTAGCGCAACTTCTGCAACAACAAACCTTTTTATCTACTGGTATAAATTCCCCTTTCTTTTAACTGTTGGATAAAGAAATCTTCTAAGGAGGGACGCGCTAAATTAATACTTATTAATTTGGCATTCATATTATTAAGATTAACCAGAAATTCTTGAGTATCTTTGTTTAATGTTCCATGGAAATAATTATCCTGAAAATATAAATCATCCAGCCAATTTTTTAAAGGTTCTGGTTCATCAGTTTTAACTATTACTTGATAATGATCTTCCGCTCCTAGTAAGTCATCTAAAGAGCCCATACAAAGTAATTCACCCCTTGCTAAAATGGCAATGCGATCGCAAATTAGGGAAACATCTGACAAAATATGGGAATTAAAAAAGATCGTTTTTCCCTGTGCTTTTAAGGATAAAATAATCTCTCGAACCTGATATCTTCCCATGGGATCTAAACCTGACATGGGTTCATCTAAAAATACCACTTCTGGATCATTTATTAATGCTTGAGCCATGCCAATTCTTTGTAGCATTCCTTTGGAATATTGCCTTAATTGCTTTTTTTTCGCCGCTTTTAAATCCAATCCAACTAACTCTAATAACTGGGAAATACGCTGTTTTTGCAATGATTTTGGTATCTGAAAAAGACCGGCTGTAAACTCTAAAAATTCCCAACCAGTTAAATAATCATAAAAATAGGCATTTTCGGGCAAATAACCGATTTTTTGCTTGACTGTGCGATCGCCCAATGGTCTTCCCATCAAGACTGCCCGACCGGAAGTCGGCTTAACAATACTTAACAAAGTTTTTAAAAGTGTGGTTTTTCCGGCGCCATTTGGTCCTAAAAGTCCAAATGTTTCTCCTTGATGTACAGTTAAGGTGCAGTTTTTGAGGGATTCTACCTTTTGATTTAACCAAAAACCTGTCCGATAAGTTTTGCTTAAATTCCAAGTTTGTACAATAGGTAGGGGCTCTGTGTTGCTCGTTTGTTTATCGGTTTCTGTGATAAATGTCATAATCTTTCGCTAATTATCTTTTAATTTTAATTACTACGCAAACTGCTTTTTGTTTTGCTGTCCATGATTATTATAATTAATTATCAGTTTTGTCAAGCTAATCTTTTTTATTGTTTGTTATACTCTAGGGGAGTTACAATTATTTTCTAATAGTTTTGAGGTTAAACGGATTATGAATCAAGGTAAATTGGTTGCTATTATTACTGGTGCTATTTCTATTTTATTAGCTGTTGCTTATTTGATTTTAGTATTGTTATTAGACTCTCGCGGGGAAATGATTCCTGCTCCGATTAGTACGCTTTTTCCCCTCGTTTTTTAAAATGATTAATCAAATTAATTCGTTGGTTTCTGGGCTTTTCCGGGCTAATTCTAAACTTGATCATCTACTGTTTTTAGCTGTTTCGACTACTGCTTTTGGGGTAGTTGCTTTTACTACGGGTAGTGGTCTTTTTCTTACTCACGTGGGACCAAAATTTTTGCCTATTTCCTATACTTTAATGGGCTTAATTTCTATCCCTATTTATACTTGGTTATCTCAAGTTGTTGACCACACCAGTAAAACGAAGTTAGCTCGTCGTTTGTTAATTTTAGCGGTCTTTTTTGTCCTGTTATTAAGGGTATTAATTACTCTTGATTTTTCTCCTATTTATTATCCAATTTATATTGGTTTTTATTTTCAGTGGATTTTAGTCACGGAGGTTATTTTTCCTAGTTTAGTTTCGGATTATTTTACTTCTATGGATTGGAAAAATTATACTCCTTATTTAAGAATGGCTGTTGCTTTTGGTGGTTTATTGGGAGGTTTAATTACCAGTTTATTATCTCAATATATCAGTACAGAAAATATTTTATTAATTCTACCTGTTTTTTATTTAATTGTTTTTTTTCAGTTAATTTTTTTGGAAAATCAGGAAAAACCTCTTGATAATAATCAAGATACTGCTCAGATTAATCTAAGGGAAAATATTAGTAATTTACCGCGATTATTAACAGAATATCCCATTATAATTTATCTGGCTAGTAGTACGTTTTTGTTTATTTTTCTCTATACTTTGGCTGAATTTCAATATTTTAATATCTATGCTCAAACTTTTAAGAATGATGCTCAATTAACTGGTTTTCTTGGTATCATGCGTATGATTAATAATTTAATACCTTTTCTGGTTTTATATTTATTTACTCGTCCTTTAATTAATAAATTTGGTTTGGTGAGAATGAATTTAATTTATCCTCTCACTATGTTACTTAGTTTTATTGGTTTAGCTGTTAATTTTACTTTACCAATGGCCGTTTTTGCTAATCTTAATTCCGATGGTTTTGATGATAGTATTAATCAGCCTATTCATAATCTTAATTATAATGCTGTTCCCTATCATTTAGTTGGTAGAGTTCGGGCGATTAGTAATGGTTTATTTTACTCTTTTGGGTTAGCAACGGCTGGTTTTTTTCTCTGGATTTTACAAGGGTTTTTTACCCCTTTTAAAATCACTTTATTGGGGATAATTTTTAGTGTTTTATTCCTATTTATTCGCTATTTAATGGGCAAAAGTTACCTTCAATCTTTATTTACTATGTTAAAAGCTAGATCGGTAAAATTAGATGAAGTTAGTGAGGGTTTATCTAATTTACCTGCGAGCTATAATAAACAAGTTGAAGATTTATTAACTAGCAGTGATCGTCATGACCAAATATTAGGTTTAGAATTAGCTACCCTGGTCTCGAATTCTAGTATTTTTATCCCCCAAATAGAGGGTTTATTATTTGGAAAAGATGAACTTGTGCGCACAGCTTTAATTAAGTTTCTCAGTCATGTTTCTAATCCTACGATTAATTTCTATTTAACTAAACAATTAAACTCGGAAAATAACCTCTTACAATTAATATCTTTAGAAGCTTTAATTGCTAATAAATATGCTCTCAAAAGTGAGCAATTACGTCATCTGTTGCGTCAAACTTTTATTAGAACACTTGATAAAATTATCGACAGTAAAGAAAGACCTAAAAAAGTTAATCAAATTGACTCTATTTTATTAGCTAATAATCAGCTTAAAGCCTTAATTTGTCTTGCGATTAGTCAGTCTGAAAGTAATGATTCTGAATTGAATCAAGCTTGTAATTTAATTTGGCATTCAGAAATAGATTCTACTACTAAACTATCGGTAATTAGAACCATTAAACGGACAGGCGATCGCAATCTTATTCCCTTAGTTAAACAATTTATAACTGATAATCAGAGTTCAACTAATGTGAAAATAGAAGGATTAGATACCTTGGCAAATTTAGCGATTCCTAAAGATAATGATTTAGCAAATATTGCCATAGAAGAAATTACTAATTCCGATCCTTTAGTGAGAGCAGCAGCTTTTAAATTATTAGGAGTAATTCGTGATCCTAATTTATTAGAAAACGTTGCTTTAGGCCTAGAAAATAACAATTTAGCTGTTAGATTATGGGCTGCGAGTGCCTTAGCTAATTATGGAGAAAAATGTTTAATAATTGCGGAGAAATATTTATATTCGTCTCGTATGGAAGTAGTGGAAGCAGCTATAGCGGTTATTGCGAAAGTAAGAACTCGTCGCGCGGTAAAAATTCTTGAGAATTATTTAGAACCAGACTATCAATTAGTTAATAAAACATTGTACTGGTTAAAACAAATTTCAGCGGATCAATATCCTTGGAATTTAATAAAAATTATCCTAGAAGATTATCAACAAAAATTAGTTAATCGTGTTTTATATGTGATTTCTCGTTTAGATCATAAGGCAAGTTTTCCGAATATTCAGCAACTATTACAAACTCAAGATATTCGTTTAAGAGCTAATGCAATTGAAACCCTTAGTTCGTTTAAATATCGAGATTTTATCTTACCTATTTTACCCCTATTAGAAAATAACAATACTCAATTAAGGGAAAATTTTACCTCAGACAATCTTATTTTTAATTCTGAAAAATTTTTAGAAGATATCATTAATACTTCTCAAAGTTGGCTTAAAGTTGCGGCTATTTTTGTTTTAGTTCAGGAAAATAAAAATATTCCTTTAAGTTTAATTAATAATTCTGATTCTCTAGTTAAAGAGGTAGCTAATTATTTTACTAATTCTTTAATTGACAGCAAAAAAGATGTTTTCATATCCCGAATTTTCTTTTTAAAAACAATATATTTATTAGAAAAATTATGTTTGGATGAACTATTATTAGTTAATAAGTTTTTAGAAGAATCCCAATTTTTAGCCGGTAAAACAATCTGTAATTGTGATCATTTAGTTAATGATTTGTTTATTATTTATCAAGGAAATGCCGTTATTTATCAAGAAAATCAAATTAAAGACCTTCACACCAGTCAATATTTTGGGGAAATTGCCTTATTTGATTATGCTCCTCTTTCTGTTACCATTATAGCTAAGACTAACTGCACAATCTTGACTTTATCTAGGGAAAATTTTAATCATTTGCTTGAATTATGTCCTCGTTTATTGTTATGCTATTCTCAATCTTGTTAAAATAATTAATATAAATAATTTAGGGAGAAAATAATGGGCAAAATTAAATTAATGCACGCTAAATTACATCGAGTTAGAGTTACCGAAGCTAATGTTAATTATATTGGTAGTATCACTATTGACCAAGATTTATTAGATAAAGTAGGCATTTTACCCCTTGAAGAAGTGGATATTGTTAACTTAAATAATGGTAAACGTTGGTCAACTTATGCTCTTCCAGGGGCTCGTGGTAGTGGTGAAATTTGTCCAAATGGAGGAGCAGCTTTACTTTGTGAACCCGGGGATATTTTAATTATTTATGCTTACGAAGAATGCGATCGCCACGAGGTCTTAAAAAACGGTCATGAAGCTTTTGTAATGGTAGCTGACGAGCAGAATAATTGTCAAGAATTTTATCATCAAATCCTTAAATCAGGAGCAAATAATGAGGTAATTTTTGAGTCATTTCCTCCCATTAATGTTAATAAAAATGGCGCAAGTTTAACCGTATAAAAATAATTTTAGGTAACAAAAATGACAGCACAATTACTGAGGAAAAAATTTACCCTCGCTGACTTTGAACAAATGGTTGAAACAGGAATAATTAAAGATGAAGATCGAGTAGAATTAATTGAAGGAGAGATTATAGACATGGGAAAAATTGGCAGTAAACACGCTGCTTATACAGACAGATTAAATGATTTATTACGAGATAAATTAGGTAAGAAAATATTAATTAGAGTGCAAAATCCTGTCAAATTAAATGTTTATTCCCAACCACAACCAGATATTGCTTTAGTTAAAAGACGTGAGGATTATTATGAAAAAGAACATCCCCAACCAAAGGATATTTTTTTATTAATAGAAGTATCAGATAGCACTTTAGAAACTGATCGAGAAATTAAGATTCCTCTCTATGCTAAACATGGTATTTTAGAAACATGGATTATCAATTGTAACAATCAATCTTTAGAGGTTTATCGCCATCCTACTCCGAATAATTATCAACAAAAATTAACCCTTTTTTCCGGAGAAAAAATATCCTGTCTTAGTTTTCCGGATGAGGAATTTACCGTTAATGAAATGATGAGAATGTAGTATTTATTTTTTATGAATATAGAAAAAATAAAACCCTATTTACAAAAAGATTGGGTTTTCTTAACGATTATTTTACTGTTATCTTTTAGTATCGAAACTCTTTGGATTAGTCTCGATAAATCAGTACCAGCATGGGATCAAGCTGCTCATTTAAGTTCTGCTTATGGTACTTGGCAAGAGTGGCAAAATCCACAAATTTTTAATGGTCAATGGTGGTTTGAATATTGGCAAAATAAAGGTAGTTATCGCGGTCCTTTAGTCTATATATTCACAGTACCAATTTTTAATTTATTGGGACCTGGATATCAAGAAGGAATGTTTGTTAACTTTATTTTTACTACGATTATTTTTGTTTGTAATTATCACTTAGGTAAAATTTTATTTAACTCGAATATCGGCAAATGGTCAGCCATTTTAGTGTTATTATTTCCTGCTTTTATTGAGGTTAAACTTGATTATTTATTGGATTATGGTTTGACAGCATTTGTTACTCTTGGTTTTACCTTTTTAACCTATTGGAAATTAACAGAAAAACCATTATTAAGTTGGGTTTATAGTTTTGGTTTTGGTATTAGTTTAGGGTTACTAATGTTAACGAAAACCACTGGTTTTTTATTTATCTTTTTTCCGAGCCTATTTTTAATCGGAAAATACATTTTTCAAAAAGACTTAAATCGACTAATTCAGTGTATTTTTATCTTAATGATAGCTTGGTTAGTTTGTGGTAATTTATATAAATATAATTGGTTATTAATTATTACTAATACTTTAAATGCTAACTCAGTGGGAAGGAGGGAAAATGATCCCGAAATTAATACATTAAGTGGTTGGTTATATTATCTAAAAATACTACCAAAAATGATAGGTTGGCCTATATTTATTACCTCCCTTGGTTTAGGAAGTTTAAATTTTGGTAAACAGTTTTTAAAAACTAAAAAAATAACGATTAATCAAAATTTAATTTGGTTATTAATTTTCATATTGGGGGCCTATTTTACTTGTTCTTTGGGAACAAATAAAGATTTTCGTTTTATCCTACCCTATTTATCAGGAATTGCTATTTTAAGTGCTTATTTGCTTAATTTAATTTACAATAATTGGAGTAAATATTTAAGAATAGGAGCAGCATTATTAACTGTATTATTTTTATTGGTTAATTTATTTCCCCTACCTTTTAATCTGAAATTAAGTCAGCAACATTTACCCGATCAAGGAAAACCATGGCCCCATAAACAAATCATTGCTGAAGTTATTAATAATGCTCCTTTTTTAAAACATAATCTTGCTGTTTTGTCTAATAATACTCCTGAAATTAATAGTTTTACCTTTGATTTTTATGGTCGTTTAAACTATCCTCAAGTTTATGCGCGGGAAACTGAAAATAATTTAGCTAAAATAGAAGAAAATTCTCGCTCTTTTGAATGGTATTTAGTCAGAGAAAAGAATGTTACCCTTAAGGAGTCTCAAATTAAATTAAAGGAGATTTTAGCAAAGAGTTCAGAGGTTAAATTAGCTAAAAAATGGCCTTTACCAGATGGTGATATTATTAATCTTTATCAGCGAAAAAAAACGCCGGTTGAAGTTACTAAATTAAACGAAAACTTAACAAAAGTACAACTAAAATCCGTCGAAGTAAATCAAGAAATTTTAAGGGGGAAACCCGTCGCAATTAGTTATAAAATAACTGGCAATTGGTCGGAGTTAAAAGATGGCCTTTTATTATTAACTTGGCAAGGTAAAAATGATAAATGGTTGCACGATCATGCGATTGCCAATAATCGCCTTGCTTCCGGTTTTCAAGAACCATCAATAGCTCAAGGTTTTCAAGTAATTGAAAATTTAGCAATGCTTCCGCCTGAAAATCTAGAAGCTGGTATTTACAAGCTTAAAGCAACTTATTTGAATCGTAAAACAGGGGAAAGTTACCCCTTAGAAAGTAATTTTACTGTTAATATTAATCCTAATTTAGAGGCTTTAGCAGCACCAGAATTAGATTTTGTAACACGATTATATAACTTAAATTCTCAAGTGAGAGAAGGTAAAATAGAAAAGGCAATTAATAAGTTAAGTAGTTTAAATTTATATGATCCTAAACAGGATTATTTAAAACAAGTCGAAACCGCATTTGAATATCGTTTAAAAGCGAATCCGAACCAATTAGATTTACTCTATTCTGTCATGTTGGCTCAAGTTTTACAAAGAAAGGTAGAACCACTTTTGAAAACCCTAAATACTTTGACCAAAATTGATTCTAATAATCCCTATTCTTGGTTATATTTAGGTTTTGTTCGTCTTTATAATTTTCAACCAAACTTAGCAGAAAAAGCGTTAAATCAAGGGGAGAAATTAGATAAATCCATCGCCGAAATTAACACCTTAAAAGGTGTAGCATCTGTGATGAAATTTCGTTTTTTCAAAGCGTGGCAATTATTCACAATCAAACCTGAATAGGTTATTTTTAGATAAATTATACAATTTTTAAAGATTGTAAGGTGCGTCACATAGACAAATTATCGGTAGCATAATTAATTTTTGATTGTGACACACCCTACCAGATGACCACATCATAAGCTAAACTATTAAATTACATTTAACATCACCAAAAAACTCCTATAATTTTTGATTTATGAAAAGTCTATTTTTAGATCACCTAAACAGTCCAAAACGTCCCGTAATCGTCTTTGATGGAGCCATGGGGACCAATTTGCAAGTCCAAAATTTGACGGCCGTTGATTTTGGCGGTCCAGAATATGAGGGTTGCAATGAATATTTAGTTGTTACTAATCCCCAAGCTGTCGAAACTGTACATCGGGGTTTTCTGCAAGCTGGCGCAGATGTGATTGAAACTGACACATTTGGCGGTACAAGCATCGTTTTAGGGGAATATGATTTAGCCGCCAGGGCGTACGAATTAAACAAAACAGCAGCGGAATTGGCAAAAAAAGTAGCGAATGAATTTTCAACCCCCGAAAAACCCCGTTTTGTCGCTGGAAGTATGGGACCTGGGACTAAATTACCAACTCTAGGACACATTGAATTTGACACCCTCAAAAATTCCTACATTGAACAAGTAAACGGATTAATTGACGGGGGAGTCGATTTATTATTAGTTGAAACCTGCCAAGACGTATTACAAATTAAGGCAGCTTTAAACGCAATTGAAGAAGTTTTTAGCGAGAAAAAAGAGCGATTACCCATCATGGTTTCGGTGACAATGGAAACCATGGGAACCATGTTAGTAGGAACAGAAATTGCGGCAGCTTTAGCAATTTTAGAACCATTTAATATCGATATTTTGGGTTTAAATTGTGCCACAGGTCCGGAACAAATGAAGGAACATATTAAATATTTATCGGAAAATTCACCCTTCATTGTTTCCTGTATTCCTAACGCAGGATTGCCAGAAAATGTAGGCGGACAAGCACACTATCGACTAACACCAATGGAGCTAAAAATGGCCCTAATGCACTTCATTGAAGACTTAGGAGTGCAGGTAATTGGTGGTTGTTGTGGTACTCGTTATGACCACATTCAAAAATTAGCTGAACTTACTAAAGATTTAACCCCAAAAGAGCGTCATCCCCACTATGAACCCGCTGCGGCTTCTATTTACAGCACCCAAAATTATACACAAGATAATTCCTTCCTAATTATCGGCGAGAAATTGAACGCAAGTGGTTCAAAGAAATGTCGGGAATTACTAAATAGTGAAGACTGGGATGGTTTAATTTCCCTCGCTAAAAGTCAGGTCAAAGAAGGTGCTCACATTTTAGATGTGAATGTCGATTATGTGGGACGAAATGGTGTTAAAGATATGCACGAATTAGCCTCCCGTTTAGTTAATAATATCACCCTTCCTTTAATGTTAGATTCCACAGAATGGAACAAAATGGAGGCAGGTTTAAAAGTAGCTGGAGGGAAATGTATTCTTAACTCCACTAACTACGAAGATGGTGAAGAAAGGTTTTTTCAAGTGTTAGAAATTGCCAAAAAATATGGCGCTGGAATCGTAGTTGGTACGATTGACGAAGAAGGCATGGGTCGCACGGCGGAGAAAAAATTTGCCATAGCAAAAAGAGCTTACAATGAGGCTATAGCTTATGGAATACCCGCTCATGAAATCTTTTTTGATCCCTTAGCTTTGCCTATTTCTACCGGTATTGAGGAAGATCGTAACAATGGTAAAGCAACAATTGATTCGATTAAGCAAATGCGGGACGAGTTACCCGATTGTCATATTTTATTAGGAGTTTCAAATATCTCTTTTGGCTTGAATGCTGCCGCAAGACAAGTCTTAAATTCCATTTTTTTACATGAAGCAATGGCAGTAGGTTTAGATGCAGCAATTGTTAGTGCTAATAAAATTTTACCCCTCGCAAAAATCGATCAAGAACATCAGCAAATCTGCTTAGATTTAATCTATGATAGAAGACAATTTGAGGGTGATGTTTGTGTTTATGATCCCTTAACTAAACTTACTACTTTATTCGAGGGAAAAACTACCAAGAAAATTAAAGTTGATAGCTCAACTTTGCCCATTGACGAAAGACTTAAGACACACATTATCGACGGGGAAAGAATAGGTTTAGAAACGGCCCTAAATGAAGCTTTAAAAGAGTATCCTCCCCTTCATATTATTAATACTTTCCTGTTAGATGGAATGAAAGTTGTTGGGGAATTATTTGGTAGTGGACAAATGCAACTACCTTTCGTTCTACAATCAGCTCAAACTATGAAAGCTGCCGTTGCGTTTTTAGAACCATATATGGATAAAGCGGATACTGATGGTAGTGGAAAAGGTACTTTGGTTATTGCAACGGTTAAAGGTGATGTGCATGATATTGGCAAAAATTTAGTCGATATTATCCTTTCTAATAATGGTTATAAAGTGGTTAACTTGGGTATTAAACAACCAGTTGAAAATATTATCTCTGCTTACCAAGAACATAAAGCTGATTGCATCGCCATGAGTGGACTGCTAGTTAAATCAACAGCATTTATGAAGGATAATTTGGAAACTTTTAACGAAAAAGGGATCACTGTTCCTGTTATTTTAGGAGGAGCAGCATTAACACCAAAATTTGTTTATGAAGACTGCCAAAATGTCTATCAAGGAAGGGTTATTTATGGTAAAGATGCTTTTTCTGATTTACATTTTATGGATAAATTAATGCCTGCAAAAAATGCTGAAAAATGGGATGATTTACAGGGATTTTTAGACGAAATTGCCGAAAATGCGATTCGAGAACAACAAATAAAAGATAAAATTGAGGCAAAGGAAAGCCGTAAAGCTGATAAGAATGAGCCAAAAATTATCGACACAAAACGCTCCGAAGCTGTTAGTTTAGAGGTTACGAGACCAACTCCTCCTTTTTGGGGAACAAAATTGTTGCCACCAGATTCTTTTAATTTAGATGAAGTGTGGAACTATCTGGACTTACAAGCTTTATTTGTCGGTCAATGGCAGTTTAGAAAGCCAAAAGAGCAGTCTCGCGAGGAATATGACCAGTTTATCGCCGAAAAGGTGCAACCCATTTTAAGCGACTGGCAGCAACGCATCCATGCGCTGAGTTTACTGCAACCCACTGTTATTTATGGTTATTTCCCCTGTCAAGCGGAAGGTAACACACTGCACATATACAATCCAGAAAACCCCAACGGTAAGGAAATTGTGGCTAGTTTTGAGTTTCCGCGCCAAAAATCCGGCCGGAGATTGTGTATTGCGGATTTCTTCGCTACCGTAGAATCGGGGATAATCGACGTTTTTCCGATGCAAGCGGTGACTGTGGGAGAAATTGCCACGGAATACGCCCAAAAGCTCTTTGCTGCTAATGAATACACCGATTATCTCTATTTTCATGGTATGGCCGTCCAAACTGCGGAAGCGTTGGCGGAATGGACTCATGCGCTGATTCGACGCGAGTTGGGTTTTGGCGACCTTGAACCTGACAACCTTCGTGATGTTTTGCAACAACGTTACCAAGGTTCGCGCTATAGTTTTGGCTACCCTGCTTGTCCTAATATTCAGGACCAATATAAACAGTTGGAATTGTTAGGATGCGATCGCATTAAGATGTCTATGGACGAATCCGAGCAAATATATCCGGAACAATCAACCACGGCCATTATTGCCTATCACCCCGTGGCTAAATACTTCACAGCGTAATAAACATTTAGCCCTTTGTTTATAAAGGGCTAAACTGTATTGTAAATATTTTCTCTATGCTTTATAATTACAATTTAATGATATTAAAATAAAAAAAATGAGAACAATAGAAGAAGTTTTAAATATAAAAACTGGTGACTTTCTTAAAGCAGATTATTTTTTTTCGTTATCTGAGGAAACAATTTTTCAAGGTAGAAGAAAACTAGAAGAATCTAATCAAAGAAAAGAAAAGTTATTAGTGTGTCCTTATTGTTATCAACCTGTTAAGATTAGAGGTTTTGTAAATGGAAAAAAAACGATGCACTTTGCCCATTTATATGATAGCGGAGACTGCCCAATTAAAACGACTAATAAATATAGTAAACAGGAAATAGAGAGAATGAAGTATAATGGGCAAAAAGAAAGTGAAGAACATATAAAGTTAAAAGAATTTATCGCAAGTTGTCTGGAAAAAGATGAGAGATTTTCTGATCTTAAAGTCGAAAAAAATTTTAATAGTAAAGGACTTTCAAAAGAGTGGAAAAGACCAGATGTTTCCGCAAAATTTAAAGGGTTAGATATTGTTTTTGAAGTTCAGTTATCAACAACTTTTTTAAGTGTAATTGTCGAAAGAGAAGTTTTTTATCGGGACAATAAAACGTTTATTATCTGGTTTTTTAATAAATTTAATCCTGATGTTGATAGCCAAAAATTTACAGAAAAAGATATAATTTACTCTAATAAAAATAACGCTTTTCTTATTAATGATGAAACTATCGAAAAATCGGAAAAAGAAGGTAAATTTATCATTAAATGTTATTATCAAGAAGTTCTGATTAAGAATAATGCGATTGAATTTAAGCCTGAAGTTAAAGAAATATGTTTTGATGATTTAAAATTTGATTACAATAATTATAAACTATTTTATTATGATCCTCAATCAAAATATCAAGAATTAAGCTATTATCTTAAGCAAGGATTTATTAAAGACTTTGAAAACTTT
Organism: Synechococcales cyanobacterium S06; assembly: GCA_011391125.1. Lineage (GTDB taxonomy): Bacteria > Cyanobacteriota > Cyanobacteriia > Cyanobacteriales > JAABRE01 > JAABRE01. Next base: position 14,799 of record JAABRE010000031.1, on the reverse strand, counting down.
TGGTTAGAGAGAAATACCTTATCAGATGAAGAAAAAAATAGTAAATTGTTTGATTTTCAAAATTTATTTCAGTCTAAAAACATAAATTTTACTATTAACGATTCAAGGTTAAATGCTGTATTAGATGCTATTTATTCCTTAAAATATAAGAAAATGATTAATTATAAATATAAAAATTTTATCAGTTTAGCTAATCACATTTTAGAATATCGTCAAGAATATGCTCAAGTCTTTTTATTAGCTTTGTCTTATTATGGTATTGAAAAAATTGTACTTCAAGAAGATAAAAAAGGAGCTTATCGCAATAAATTACATAAATACAAATTAGCAGGTTTAAAACAAAATGACAAATATAATAAATTATTTGAGACTTTATTCCCTGAGTTATAAAACATTGGACTTCTTTTGAATATTATTTAAGAGATGATGAATCACAAATTAAGTTAAATAAATATATTGAAAGTATTTTAAATGAGCGATAAAATGTGTTTGAAAAATAAAATTTTTCTGGGTGATGTGAGGGAAGTATGTCATCTTATTCCTGATAATTTTATTCAGTCAATTATTACCAGTCCTCCCTATTTTGGTCATAGAATATATTCAGAAGAAAAGTTTAATCAGAATGAAATTGGTAGGGAAAAAACCTTAGATGAGTATATTAATAATTTAGTAGTGTGTTTTAATGTTATTAAACCTAAGTTAAAAGATTCGGGTTTATTGTGGTTAAATCTTGGGGATACTTATCGCAATAAAGAATTATTAGGAGTACCTTGGCGAGTAGCTTTTGCTCTTATAAATAATGGCTGGATTTTGCGCAGTGATATAATCTGGAAAAAGCCTAATGCCATGCCTTCTTCTGTTAAAGATAGACCGACTATTGAGCATGAATATGTTTTTTTATTTTCAAAAACTACTAACTATTTTTATGATGCAGATGCCATTAGAGAACCCCATGTTACCTTTTCAGAAAACTCAAAAATGAAAGGAGGAAGAAATCATTTAGGCAAAAAAAATGGAACTCCTGAACTGGGAAAAAATGGCGGTAATTCTAATTTACATAATGGTAGATGGGATCAAGCTTTCCACCCCAATGGTAGAAATAAAAGAACTGTCTGGGAGATTCCTTTGAGTAAGTTTCGCGACACTCATTTTGCTGTTTATCCTGAAAAATTAGTCGAAACTTGTTTACTCGCTTCTAGTCAAGTCAATGATTTTATTTTCGATCCTTTTACAGGTTCAGGTACAACGGGAGTTGTTGCCAAAAAACATAATCGTAACTTTATCGGTATAGAATTAGTGGAAAAATACCAAAAAATGGCTCAACAAAGAATAGATGAATCTTTTTATCAAGCAACTTTATTTTAACTGCTTTTTGCTCCGGCGATCGCCTTAAGATGTCTATGGACGAATCCGAGCAACTTTATCCTGAACAATCAACAACGGCCATTATTGCCTATCACCCCATGGCTAAATACTTCACAGCCTAAATTATAATTAATTAGGGTGGGTTTTTTGCCCACTAATTAAACAAAATTAGTTTATAATTAATAAAAAAAGATCGTTTTTTGAGGAATAAAATGTTAGCAACTTACCTAAAAAAAGCCATGGAAATGGCAAATTATGAAATCATAGAAGATGATCATAGCTATTGGGGAGAAATCCCGAATATTCAAGGAGTTTGGGCCAATCATGAGACATTAGAAGGATGTAGAAATGAATTACAAGAAGCATTAAGCGATTGGATTGCTTTACGTTTAAGTTTAGGATTAGAAATCCCTATTCTTGACGGAATTGATCTCAATATAATTAATAAACCCCTTATTTCTGCTTAATAAAAATGCCCAAATTAACCCCAGTATCTTGGAATGAATTGGTATTAAATAAGATAAAATAAAAATGGAATTTGAATGGGATGAAAATAAACGTCAAATAAATATCGAAAAACATGGTATTGACTTTGTAGATGCTTTGAGAATCTTTGATTATGATACCGTAATTTTAGAAGATAATCGCTTTAATTATGGTGAACAAAGATGGATTGCATTAGGTTTATTAAACGGTAGAATTATCGTAGTTGTTTACACAGAAATAAACGAAATAATTAGAATTATATCTGCTAGAAAAGGTACTAAAAATGAACAAAAAATTTATTTCACTGAACTCAATGACTGATTGGGAAAAAGTAGATTCTCTCGAAGATAAAGAGATCGATTTTTCAGATTGTCCAGAAATTACACCAGATATGTTAAAAACTGCTATTATTCGTCGTGGTTCTCAATCTAAACCTCAAAAACAAACTCTTACTTTATCTCTTGATGAAGATATCGTCGCTTGGTATAAAAGTAATAAACAAGAAAATCAATCTAAAATTAATACTTTACTTCGGGAATATATTAAAAATAATTGAAAAATTATTGGCTCTCCCGTACTCTCGGTGATAAGTAAAACTTATTTAAAAAGACAAGCTAACAGTTTAGTCCGTAAAGATTCAAAGGTCTTAAATCCATAACCTTGTCTAATTATTAATTTAATTTTATTATTAAGTCGCTCCATTACTCCACTTGTAGTTCTGTTCAGAAAATAATTACAAATATTTAATAAATGCTTTTTAATAGTATCAGCAGTTTTGCCAAAAATAAGTTTTGCTGAAACTAGCCAATTCGTTAATCTTCTGATACCCATTTTTACTGTAGTAGTAGTTTCATAAATATTTCTTAAATTTTCCTTTAATTCATAAGCTATGCTTAAAACCGTGGAACTATTTAATAATTCTTTTAATTCTTCTTGTTCATCCTCTGTTAAATCAGCGCCATTTTTTAATAATAAACAACGTGCTTTTAATCCTTTTAGATTCACTAATAATCTCAGTTCATTTAGAGATTTATTAACTAATTTCCTGACATGAAATCTATCAATTACTAACCGGGCATTAGTAAACACTTTTTGAACAATACTAGGGAAGCCTCCCCACATATCTACACTAACTTCCTTAACATTTTCTCGAATATCTATTGGTATCTCCTTAAGTTTTTCTATTATCTCATCGTTTTTATGAGAATCTATAACTTCTAATAAAGAACTCTTATCCAGATCACTAACTACGGTCACAAATTTTTTATGTCCTTTTTTTCTACTAATTTCATCTAAACTTAATCTTGTCGGTTGTCCCCAGTCTTTTTTTTTTCAGCAAGTCTATTAAAAATATTTTGCACTTGCTCTGTTGACAACTTTTCTTGATAACTAACTTGTTCCACTGTTAACTCTTTGACTCTCTCATAAATATATTGTTCATATCTAACTGTATATTTTTTTCCTGATTCTACAAAGTCTAATTCTTCCGTAGAATATTTTTTACAATCAGGGCAATAAATTTGACGGCGAGGAGTTTTCAAATAAACTTCCTGACCACAAATTGATAAATCTTTTACTAAAATTGGACGATCTTGATGAATATTATCTGTCAAAAAATCACAATAATTACATTTTACCTTCTCATTTAAACATTCTAATTCTAACAGATAAAAATCTTCTTTTTTCTAACAAGTAAATACTGTCACATTCGCTAAATTTAGTAAATTATCTAAATGTAAATTCATTTGTCTTACCTCTCTAAAATGTAACCTATACTACATTTTACCACAAAACCCCAAGAGAGCCCGCAAGAGGTCTAGTTAACAATTGGGGCTGGTGGGTTACGGTGGATTGTTCAATGTGGGTGGTGGTTACTGAATTTTCGCCACCTAACCCACCCTACAATATAACTTAGCGCTTTTGTGTGAGATAATCAAGTAATGATTTTAAATACCAACACAAACAAGGCGAAAACCGATAATAAAATTTTTGGTATTCGGTTCTAAACCATAACGAGTCGTACAACGACAGTATAAAGGATGATCAGCCCAAGAACCACCCCGTAAAGCTCGTAAACGCAAATCATTGACATCTACAACAATGAGTTCTTCACCATTGAAAACGGGTTCCCAAATATTGGCACACCATTCCCTTACGTTGCCGTGTATATCATACAAGCCAAAAGCATTCGGGGAAAAACTACCGACATTGATCGTTTTTTGGCGGTAGCGACCTTTAGGAGCGTTACCAGAGGTACAATTACCGTCATAATTGGCTAACTCAGTGGTAATAGTTTCACCAAAATGGAAGGGTGTAGTTGTACCACCACGACAAGCGTATTCCCACTCAGTTTCAGTGGGTAAGCGATATTCCTTGCCAGTTTTAGCGGTTAATTTCTGACAAAAAGTAACTGCTTCAAACCAGGAGACTTGTTCAACAGGACGATTACCGGCCTTAAAACGAGAGGGATTATTATTCATCACTGCTTCCCATTGATTTTGAGTAATGGGATATTTACTAATATAAAAGGGAGGTACTTTCACCAGTTGTTGCGGGATATCGTGTTCAATTTTCTGTTTACTTTCCGGTGGAAGACCAAATAAAAATTCCCCCCCAGAAAGGGAAACCATTTCCAAAGAAATTCCTTTCCCTAAATCTTCGGTTTTATATTCAGCTTCCATGGTTTTAGATTCCTTTTCCTCTCCTTTCCCATTAACGGTCACCACTTGAAACTGAAATTTATTTAAACTCTTCATTTGTTGAAGTTCTTTCTCAATTTCGGCTTGAGGATCTTCAATAAACATGGTTTTTTGCTGCATCTGCACCGGCTGAGAACGTCTAGGAGCTAGGCCAGCTAAGACTTCTTCCGCAGTTTGGTAACGATTTTGCAGAAAAGGTTCAAGCATTTTGTCTAAAACTTGGCCGAGTTGTTCGTTAACCGTAATATTTTTTTCACCAACCTTTTCTCGCCAACGCCAACGAGCATTATGAACATCATATAATTCATCTTCGGCCACTTTGGCCACGGTACCAGTGGATAAACAACCCGTTAATAAACGGATACAAGTGACTCCCAAACTATAAATATCACTGCCTTTATTTGGTCTTCCCATCATGTGTTCCATGGCTGCATAACCGGGGGTATAAATGGCCGTGCCCATACCCGTTAAATTAGTTCCAGTGGTCTGTTTTGCGCCGCCAAAATCAATTAAAACTAAATTGCCTTTTTTGGTATTTTTATCCGAAGGAAGACGACGCATAATATTTTCCGGTTTAATGTCTCTGTGTAACACTCCATGTTCATGGATATAGTCTAAAACCGGTAAGATTTCTTTTAAAATCGCTAAAATTTGCTTTTCGTTAAAAAACCCTTGACTTCTAAAGATTTTTAATAAATTTTGTCCTTCGATAAATTCTTGAACTAAATATAAGGAGTCATCCTGTTCAAAATAGGCATAAAGTTGGGGAATTTGGGGATGGTCTAATTCGTAAAGTCGTTGGGCTTCTTGGGCAAATAGCTGTTGTGCTTTTAGTAAAGTTTCGCCTTCAGCCCGAGCAATAAATTTTTTAATTACACAAGGCCGATTCATACAGTCTAAATCTAAAGAGCCATAAGTGCGACCAAATGAACCTTGGCCAAGCACTTTCATCACTCGGTAACGATTGCGAAATAAGGGAGTTAAAGTCAAGTCCAAGCCGCAACCGTGACATAATTGATTACTGTCAGGATTTTCAGGGTGAGGACAAGCCGGGTTTCGACAGTAGCGCATAATAAAGAAGTAATAAGTAACAAGTAATAAGTAAGAAGTAATAATTCAATCAATAAATTGATTTTTTTAAAATATAATAAACCTTTACAAAATAAACATTTTATCTATTGTCAGAATTATTCATAATCTCCTACCTATTATAATTTTACTTAACTAAGTTATTTTCTTATATAAAGTTAGTTTTTGGCAATATTTTAATTACCGATTTGGGGTCTCGAATTTAATTTCAATCAAATGAACAGAATCTTTATTGATCACAAAACCGACTAGATTGGTTTCTGATTAATTTTTCTATGTATAATTGGCTCAAATTTGATGGTAGATGTTTTCTAATTTAATGGTATTCATCTTAAGATTAAAATCTCTTTTGATACGATTTTGCCCGGCTATTCCTAGTTCTTTTCTTAATTTACTATCTTGATACAATTGTATTATGTATTTGGCCATGGTTTCTGTGTCTTTTTCGGGAATTAAAAAACCAGTTTCTTCATGTTTGACTGCTTCGGGAATACCTGCATGAATGGTACTTATGACGGGTAATCCCATGGCCATTGCTTCTAATATTACGATGGGTAATCCTTCGGTTTCTCCTTGATCCGTAGTTATACTTGGTGCAACTAACATTTTAGCTTGATTCAGCCATGTTTTAACGGCTTCTGGAGGTTGTACTCCTAAGAAACGATATTTATTGAGAGAATTAGCCGCTAATTTTTCTAATTTCTGACGCAAGATTCCATCGCCAATTATCACTAATTCCAGTTCGGGATTGGTTTTTTGAACTTGGGCGATCGCCTTTATTAAATATTCACAGCCTTTTTTCTCGACTAATCTACCGACAAATAAGACAATATTCTGACACTCCATGTTAGCATCAGGGGTAAATTTTTCGACATCAATACCAATATAATGTACTTTTATTTTCGCTTCTGGACATCCTTGTGCCATTAACTTATTTTTAATAAATTCAGAAACCGCAATAAAACAATCAGCTTCGTCAAATAATTGCGCCCTTTTTCTTAAATATAATTCCCGAAAAAATTGCCCTCGTCGAGATAAATAATCCTGCCCATATTTTAGCCCGTTTTTATTAACAATTTCCCCTAAATTTGCAGTAGCATAATAACCATGAAAAGTTACAATTAAAGGAATATTTAACTGTTTTGCTAAAGGTAAAGCTAACACCCCATCTAAGCCAAAATGAGCATGAATTAAAGCAGGTTTTAACTCTTTAATCTGTTTAATCCAGTGGGGATTAGTAATATTAAATAATTTATAGGCAGTTTTCCAAATACTAGGAAAAGCTAACACATCGTCAATAATTATACTTCTATTTCTCGGAATAATTAACTCAGAGTTTGGTAATCTTGATGAACCGATATAATAACCAGAATACTCCGAAAAATTATCCACTTGAGCTGGAATAAACGTCTCAGAATAGGGTAATAATTGATCTCGATAAATTAAGATTGTTTTTTTCATGTTTTTTGAATAAACTTTATTATATCCCTTGGTTTAATAGGTTAATTTATAATATCAATAACGCCGGATAAGTATATTAGAAACCACAATTTTTGCGTTAATTGCTAACGAGATAAACCTAACATTTTTTTTAGCTTAGATTTAACAAGTTCAACAACTAAACGACTTATTTTCCTCCAGAATGCAACTTTAATACCAGTAACTTCATAATTAAGTTTCTCTAAAAGATTAGAGGCTACACTTTCAAAATCGGCAATTTCTTCCTGAGAAAGTTTTGTTTTCCAAACAAAACCACGTGATGAATCAACAGGCTGAGTTAACATTTGATGAAGATTCCAATCTCTAGTAATATTCTTGTTAGCATTGTTATAATATTCTAGCATTGTGTCACTATAATCAAGATGTAACCAACTACATAAATCTTGTAGTATTTTTTCTGGAGCTGTTACTAATTCTTCATAGCGCACTTCATAGTATCTTTCCTTACCTAAAGCTCTACCATTGGTGATACCAGATTCAACTCGCTCCTGCCAATAATGTGCCGCTTTAAGAAAGTTATTCACCCAACCAGCTTTAATTACGCTAGCAGCCACATCTCTGCCATCACGAATAATATGAACAAATTTAGCATTAGGAAAAGCCGATGCTAGCCATTTTATTTCAAAAATATGGCGAGGAGTTTTATCTCCCCACAGTTTTTTACCTTGTTTGATAGCTGAAGCTTGAAATAAGGCCGAAACGGCTCCTAGATAGTCCGTTGGAGCGGCCAAAGATAAAACCAATTCAGCTTCTTCTCTGGTCAATTTGAAGATAGGAAAACTAAATGTTTTAGAAGTGGCCTTATTGGTTTCTAAATCACGGATAAAAAACCAGCGTTGATAAGCATGACTAAAATCACCATAGACTTCTTGTTGATCTTTTAATTTGGTAATAAAACCAGATTCAGAAGGAATATGCAAGACTGGACTTTGATTAAGCATTAAACGCAATAAGGTATTACCAGATCTCTCACAGCCAACAATAAAAATTGGACCGTTGAGCCCAGATTCTTTAGTTTCCGTTAAATTATTCATAATCTTGATTTTTTATGTTTTCAGCCATTGAGAAATATCCCGATTAATTAAGTCTTGAGTTTTTAAAATATCTTCTCGATATTCTTCAATTAATTGTCTTCTCACTTCCGAGGAAAGTGGAGGCAATTTATCAAGATTAAAATTAATCAAATTATTTTTAACTTGTTGTCGTAATTTTGCCGGTACTAATGAATGCAAAAAACCCCTCAAAGGATTAGATTGTTTGAGAAATTGATGGAGCAATTGATTTTTAGGGATACCAGAGACATTATGCTTTTGAGAGCTATCGGGATTAAAAGTATCATCTACCCCTAAAAAACGATAAATATCCTGTACCACCATCCTAGAATTAACCTTAAAATCGTCGTATAGAGAGACTTTTATCTGATTGTGATCGAATAGATCAAAGTATCGTTTTAATTGAGGATAATAAAACCCTTTTTGTTTATAGTGCCAAGTTGGGGACCAATTGTTCCTAATTCTGGCCGATTCTTCTCTGATTGCCACTTCAAAATCTTTAATTGGTTCAACTCCTTCTCGTTGTAAACCAGAAAAATTTGAATAGGCCCTTTCAACGGGATCACGAAGCATAATAATTATCTTCACATCAGGGATATAATGTTTTATTCGTTCGGCAGCTTTTGGTAGATAAAGATACCAAGTCGAACCTTCACCAAGAGCTATCTCATTAGTGACATTTTTAAACAGTTGCTCGTATTTTTCAACATCTGTGACATATCTAAATCTAGTTAAATCTCCAGGACCTTGAAAAGTAATCGTTTCACCCTCAAGGGCAAAAAAACGAGGTTCTTTTTGAGGGCTAAAATAAATTTGTGGATGTTCAGCTAAATACTGACAAAGTGCTGTAGTTCCCGCTTTAGCAGCACCAATAACAAGAAAATTAGGCATGGTCATATTTTTTAGTTCCCCTTACTAGATAGTTAACCATTTCGATAAATCTCTTTGAATTAAGTCTTGAAGTTTTAAAATATCTTCTCTATATTCATTGATCAATTCTTGTCGCAATTCTGGTTTAAGCGGAGGTTTCTCTTGAAAATTAAGACTTCTTAACCTCAATGTTATGCTCTGACGTAAATTCGGTGTCAACAAAGGACGCAACATAGATTTGATGGTTACATTATTTAATAAATTATCTAAAATTTTATTTTTGGGAATAGAAGTTACATTATGTTTTCGATCTAAATTAGGCCTAAAAGTATCATTTACTTCCAAAAATTGAAAAATATCTTGTACCACTTTTTGAGAATTATTTTTTAAATCTTCATAAAGATAAATTTTAATTTGCTCTCGTTCAAAATTGTCAAAATAACGATTTAATTGTTCATAATAGAAACCTCTGTCTTTATAAAACCAACGAGGGGACCAGTTTTGTTCCTTTCGGTATTGCTCAAGTTTAAGTGCTTGACTAAAATCAGACAATGGTTCAAAGTTTCTCTGAACTAAACTCAAAAATTGTGAATAGGCCCGATCAATGGGATTACGAAGAATAGCAATTAATTTGCAATTAGGAATATAATATTTTATTCTTTTCGCAGCCTTTGGACTATGTAAATACCAAGGTGAAGCTTCACCAATTGCTATTTCATTTTGCACGTTATTAAATAAATTTTCATATATTTCAAGGTCTGTAATGTAGTCTTTAACATAATCTCTCGGACCGCCAAAATTTATCTTTTCTCCCTCAAGAGCAAAAAATTTTGGTTCTTTAACTGGACTCATATAAATTTGGGGATGTGCATTAAGATAATGATAAAGTGCAGTAGTTCCTGATTTAGCAGCACCAATAATTAAAAAGTTAGGTAAGGTCATTGTTTTCTCTCTTGCCAAAGTTAATAAATTTTAGTTAGCTACTAATATGTTACTAGATTTTCTGTTAAGATGATGAGCTACACTTTCTGCTAATAAATAATAGATGAAATGAGGTTTTTGCAAATTAACAGAGCGTAAAAGTTTTTGATAAATATTACAAGCTAATTGCTCGTTTAAAATACGATTATGCAAAATCCTTGTCCATTCTGGAGCATTAATCATTAATTGGGGAATGACTTTTATAAAGGCCTCAAGTTGGATTTCAACCTCAAAAGTTTCCAGAAAGTGGACTAAACTGAACATTACCTCGGGTTGTTGACATTTATCATCCAAAATTAAATGATATTCTGGTAAATCGTGTTCATTGGGATGATTAGCAATTTCAGCTAATGCAATTTCAAAATTATTAATTTCTGGTTCGGTTCGCATTAGGCGATTTTCTTTTAATATTTCGATTAATGTCATAAGTTTAATTTTGCCTGTTTACATAAATTAAAAAATGCTTCTTTAAATTTAGCTTGATTATGAGTTTCTGTCACCCATTTTCGGCCTTCTTTTCCTAATTTAATTCTTAATTCGTGATCTTCTAAAAGTGTTTTTAAACCTGCCACAAATTTGGGTAGTCCCTCCATTCCACTACCATCATAACGGCCCACATAAATGCCAAATTCAGACACCACATTTTCGGGGTTAACACAACTTAAAAGTGGAGTTTCACACCTTAAAGCTTCTTGAAAACTAACCGCTAAACCTTCGTGAATGGAAGTATTAATTAATATCCAACTTGAGGCAATAATTTGAGTTTTTTCCTCCCCATCAATATGTCCCATAAGTTTAACATTATCTGGTAAATTCGTCGGCAACCAAGCTCCTTCTCCCTGAAAATGTCCTTGACCTAAAAAGATAAATTCTACATCGGGAAAATGTCGCGCTATTTCCACAAATAACCAAGGACGTTTATAGGGATCTAAACGTGCTAAAAATATTACGGTCGGTTTTTCGCTTTTAATTATTTCTTTTGGTTCTAAATCAATAATATTCGGTAAAATGGTCACATTATCAGGTTTAAAACCATAAGTTCCCGCAATTTTTTCCTTTAAAAAAGGTGTTACTGTAGCAAATAATACCTGACGATTTAACAATTTAGATGCTTTTATTACCCCGAATAAAGAAGTACAATCAGGAGTTTTTAAACCTTGGGGTTGGATATTTTCCTCTGCTGGAATCCTCACTGTTTCTATTTTTGACATATCTTCGGGTGGTCTTGGATCTCTTACCCAAATAATAATTGGAGTAAAAGGTAAAAGCCAAAATAAACTGCGATAATTCGGACGATAATCAATAGATAAAATTAAATCAATTTTTTCCTGCCAAATCCTTTGAGTATAGGCCAATTTATTTTTTTGACGCAAAATTAAAGGAGTATTATGAATAATAGGATCAGCTTCATTGGGATTACCATAAGTTTCCCCAGCTAAAAAAACCACCTCAACCCCTAATTCGGGATGATTATTAAAGTAATTAGCTGTCTGACGAGTAGCCCAACCAAAACCGCCTATTCTACCTTTGGAAACATCAAAAAATTCATTGGCTAATATTCCTAATTTAATTCTTTTTTGCTGTTTTTTATTATCTAAATCAATCATCTTTTTTCTGATTATTAAAATTACTTATATGTTTTGCAAAAAAAAGTCATATAACCATAAAAACTAGCTTTTAAAAACTCCATTTTAGCAGATCTAACTACATCTTTAGGGATAACTTTTCTGTATTTTAACCAGTAAAAAACCAGTTTTCTTAAATCATTAATGAGATAAATAGGAGAAATTAAAAGAAATTGCCCTGAATTATATCTTAATTTTCTGGTATAAAAACGACTCATCCCAATACCACGACAAAAATTTAACAAATACTCTTTTTCTAAACGTTTTTTGCCAATAAGATGATGAATTACCATCTCGGAATTATACCAAATTTGCCAACCTGCTCTTTGGATATAGATTAATGCTTCGGTATCTTCTCCTTTTCTCTCTAATTTATCTCCTACTGGTCCTTGTAAAGTTAAAAATTCAGGTACATTTTCTAGCCAAACTTTTTTATTAATAACTAATCCTGCTCCGGGGGGTAATAAACCCTTATGTTTAGAAGAATTGAAACAAACAGTTTCTGGCCAGGTAATAATCGGAAAAAAAGCAGCAATCTCCTCTATATTTTCTGGTATTTCTCCCTCAAATTCCCCTATTATTTTACTACCAAAAGCTCCTGCTTGGGGATGTTCTTGAGCAAATAAATAGGCTTGTTTTACCCAATTTAAGGCCGGTAAATTGTCATCATCAAGGAAACCAATTAAATCCGCTTTCGCTTCTTTAATTCCTCTTTTTCGGGCATAAAAACCGCCTTGTTTTGTTTCTAAAATATATTTTAAAGGATAAGATTTATCCCAATTATCCTGGTAATTTTTGATAATTTCTGCTGTATTATCGGTACTATTATTATCAATAATAATTATTTCCCAATTAATCTGATCAACCTCAATTTGTGCTTTAAGTTGTTCTAATAAATTAGGAATATATTGAACCCGATTATAAGTTCTAATAGCGACCGTAAAATCCATTATTTTATTTGAAAATTGTATTGATAAAAGTGTAGTGTAGAGACGTACCATGGTACGTCTCTACACTTTTAATGTCTCTACAAATCTCCTAAACTGTAGCTAATACTTTTTCAGTGCTACTTTCTTCCCGCAAACGACCTAAAATTGCGTCAATGTTTTTCTTAGCGTCACCAAAGAGCATTTCGCTATTTTCTTTGTAGAATAAAGGATTATCCACACCAGCGTAACCTGACGCTAAACTGCGTTTCATCACGATTACTGTACCAGATTTCCACACTTCTAATACTGGCATTCCGGCGATCGGGCTGTTAGGATCTTCCATAGCACTAGGATTAACGGTATCATTCGCACCAATTACTAAAACTACGTCAGTTTCGGGGAAATCTTCGTTAATTTCGTCCATTTCTAACACAATATCGTAGGGGACTTTCGCTTCTGCTAACAAAACATTCATGTGACCAGGTAATCTACCTGCTACGGGGTGAATCCCAAAACGCACATTAACCCCACGGGAGCGTAAAATTTTCGTAATATCTGAAACTCCGTGTTGAGCTTGAGCTACGGCCATTCCATATCCCGGTACAATAATGACACTTTTCGCTTCATTTAGTAACTCGACTGTACCTTCGACATCAATGGAAGTCGCTTCTCCCGTAACTTGAGTCGCACTTTGGCCGCTAGATTTACCAGCACCTTCGCCAAAACCGCCTAAAATTACACTGATAAACGAGCGATTCATGGCGCGACACATGATATAACTCAGAATAGCGCCACTACTACCCACTAAAGCACCGGTAATAATTAACAAGTCATTGGAAAGCATGAAACCAGCAGCAGCAGCAGCCCAACCTGAGTAACTATTTAACATTGAGATTACCACAGGCATATCCGCTCCGCCAATACCTGCGACTAAATGCAGCCCTAAAACACCGGCAATTCCGGTCATAATTAACAGTGGTTTCAACCCGTCGGGAGATTCAACTCCCATAAATTGTACCCCTAAGACAACTGAACCAACTAACATTGCGATATTCAGCAAGTGACGCGCTGGTAACATCAGGGGTTTACTGCTAATAATCGCTTTCAGTTTACCAAATGCAATAATTGAACCAGTAAAGGTAACTGCACCAATGAAAACACCAAGATAAATTTCAATTTGGTGAATCGTCTCTTCAACGCCCGTTAAACCGTGGCCTACTTGCAGATAATTGCCAATTCCGACTAAAACTGCCGCTAAACCGACAAAACTGTGCAGAATTGCCACTAATTCGGGCATGGAAGTCATGGCGACTCTTGAAGCAACGATCGCCCCAATAATTGCTCCCGGAATAATTACCGCAGTTAAAAGGCCGTATTGGGTAACATCTGCACTCAAAGCAGTGGCCACAAAAGCAAGTAACATTCCTGCGATACCATAAACATTACCTTTACGAGCGCTTTCCTGATTCGCTAAACCACCCAAACTGAGGATAAATAAAGCACTTGCGGCAATATAGGCAACTGTAACGAGATTATTTGACATAATTCCTGTAAAATTCCTTAAATTTGTCGATTTTCGAGATTTTTGTAGGCGGGAAGATGCCCACCAACACCAACAAGGATGGCTGCTATGGTACTATAAACATCGCTTTAAACGCATTTATAATCGCCATTAAGCCCATTAAAACACTTTTTAGGTCATATTTGACCTCCGAAAGCGAAATCTGGGTAATTATGTCCCCCGCTCAGAAAATGAGCAAAGAGCAATTTTCCCAAGGGGACCTTTTTTGCCCCCCACAAGGAGTTAGGGAGTTAGGGAGTTAGGGAGTTAGGGAGTTAGGGAGTTAGGGAGTTAGGGAGTTAGGGAGTTAGGGAGTTAGGGAGTTAGGGAGGTAGGGAGTTAAGGAGTTAGGGAGTTAGGGAGGTAGGGAGTTAAGGAGTTAGGGAGTTAAGGAGTTAGGGAGTTAGGGAGGTAGGGAGTTAAGGAGTTAGGGAGTTAGGGAGGTAGGGAGTTAAGGAGTTGGGGAGTTAGGGAGTTAGGGAGGTAGGGAGTTAAGGAGTTGGGGAGTTGGGGATTTAAGAATATCGTTCCCCTAATCCCCCAATACCCCAATACCCCAATACCCCAATACCCCAATACCCTAATCCCCCAATACCCTAATCCCCCAATACCCTAATCCCCCAATACCCTAATCCCCCAATA
>JAABRE010000030.1 GCA_011391125.1 Synechococcales cyanobacterium S06 | reverse complement strand
GTAAACATGGCAAAAGAATATTTACTAAAGTTCTTTTGCTATTTTATCATTAAAATTACCCCAATTTTCACTTCTTTTTTTTACCTTTCACCATTTCTGACTTAGTTAACTTGTTAATTTGACCAAAGAAAGCGATGTCTGGACTCCTCTTTAAAGAGGAAAAAACAAGGAAAATAATTCGTTTTTTCAAGTTTCCTCCGACTTTGTGATGGAGGAAACCTGAACACTGAAAATGACCTGTATTTAGCTTACTTAAAGATGATTATAAAAATCGTTATATTTTCTCCTTAAAAAGTAAGATAAAAACAAAACAAGAAAAAGTTAAATTCCTATTCTGTTTCAATGGTTAAAATTTGTGGAGGAGTAGCATCGGGCGGGTAAATAAAATCAACAGAGACTAAGTTCCTACTATCAGGAGGCATAATTAAAGTTACTAAATCTTGTCCTTTTTCCCCTCTTTTCTGCACTAAATGAAAATACTTTAAACGGGGTATATTTTGCTGATCATTATATTTAATTTGTACTAGACCTCGAAAGAAAATTTGTGGTCCAGGAGTTTCTAAAAACTCAATTTTATCCTGTTTAAGAGGAGTTGAAATCCTTACTTTAACGGTTTTAGTTTCATTTTTAGGGTTAAATAAGGGCAAAGTTAAACTATATTTTACCCCATAATTACCATGGGAACTATAGGCTGTATCTGGATATCTTACCAACATCGGAGCAGTTTGAATTTGATTGGTAGCAAATGTCCCAGCAATTAAGGTACTTAAACCATAGGAAAAGGCCTCACCAGAATTGGGAATAGTCAGAATATTACTATTAGATGAATCGACTAAATCTGCTTTCCAAAGATTACCTTGAGAAACTCCCGACACCCTACCATAAATTATTTTACCAGAGTTATTCGGAGGAGTTGGGGCTAAATCCCGGGGATGAGAAAGTGACCCATTTTCTAACAGTTTTTCCCAGTCTTCTAAAGAAGGAGAATTATCATTTTGATCACTATATTTTGCTAAACTTGCGAGATAAACAGGACCATCGCTAAATAATTTCAGGTAGGTTGAACGACCATTTAAAGGAGGAATTAAATCCTGTACAGGAATAGGTAAGTTAACTAACATTTGGCTTTCTCCCGGTAAAATTGTCAACTGATTTGGGAAGTTTTGCTGACGTTTTTCTTGCAAAATATCACCCATTACCCGACTACCTGGTCCGGAATATATATTATTACTTTCAACCTGAGAAGGTAACTCAATAAAAGGAGCATCAGGTTGGCTTAAATAACTGGCAGCTTGTAAGATATTTACCGTGACAATTTTATTAGTTGGATTATTAATTAATATTCCTAAATATAATGTCCTTAAATCTGTTTCAGTAGTTTTTTTGGCTACATGGTGCGCAAATATATCAAATTTTCCCTGAAATAAAAAGTTTAAATGGGCATTTTGATCCGCTTTTTTTTCTTTATTAAAAGTAGATAATAATATCCCTTCACCTAACACTAATTCTGGACTATTACTATTAAATACCGGTACTTTATTTAGCTCCCCTGATAAAGGACGAATTTCATTAACTTGGACGTTTTGTTGAGCGAAAAATGAGGTTGTATCTATGATCGGTAACAAACAAAATAAATCAAACATAAGACAATCACTTAAGAATAAATTAACCAGATAAACAGATTTGAAACAGAAATTATCCTAAATAGATTTCATTAAGATTTTCAGATCTTCTACAATTGACGGTAAATTATGGTTAGTTAAAATTGGTACATGAACAAACACACACTTACTAGGAGGATGATGTTTTTTTAGATAACTTAAAACCCGATAATATAAACCTTCACATACAAATTTACCAGCATTATGACTAATTTTAGTATTAGCTAATTGACTAATTATTGGCTTTAAATTAACGGAAGTTTCAATTTTTTGTCCTTGCCAAATTGCCTGAGATTCAATAGTCAAAAAAGTCCTTTTTTCCGCCATCCCACAACAAATAATTAGATCTGGTTTATAGTATTTAATCTGCTGAATAGTAACACGACTAGCTTCGGCAATATTAACAGGAAGTTGTCTAACAAAAATAAGAGATATTTTCGATAAATTAGCTTGAGAAATAACCTCCAATAAATCATCAGAAGAATTAGATTTTTGGTGAGGTAGCCAGGTTTTAAAAGAAGTTAGTAAAATTTTTCTGCTCATATTTTTGATACCCTAGCTTTTTAATTGACCAAAGAAAGCGGTGTAAGGGCTCCTCTTTTCCGAGGAAAAAATAAGGAGAATAAGTCGTTTTTTCAGGTTTCCTCCAGCCCTGGTGACGGAAGAAACCTGATAACTGATAACTGATAACTGATAACTGAAATGACACATTTTTAGAAAAATTTGCTTAAAATACAATCAAATTACAACTTGCATTATAGACTAAAAACCTGTAAAATTAAAATCAGTCAAACTTTTATAATTCTCATAAATTATGGTTAAAATCGCAGTTATTGATTATGATATGGGTAATCTACACTCAGCTTGTAAGGGTTTAGAAAAAGCCGGCGCAATTCCTACAGTTACCGATTTAGCCAAGGAATTGGCCACCGCCGATGCTGTTGTTTTACCAGGCGTAGGCTCTTTTGACCCCGCTATGCAACATTTGCGCGCTCGGGATTTAGAATCACCAATTAAGGAAATAATTGCCTCCGGAAAACCTTTTTTAGGGATATGTTTGGGTTTACAAATATTATTTGATAGCTCAGAAGAAGGCCAAGAAAAAGGTTTAGGAATTATTCCTGGTCAAGTTAAAAGATTTGTTAAAGAGCCAAATATTACCATACCTCACATGGGTTGGAATGCCTTAGAATATACTCAACCTAACCTCCCTTTATGGCAAAATTTACCTGAATTTTCTCAGGTTTATTTCGTTCATTCCTATTATGTTGAACCACTAAATAATAATATTAATGCCGCTACTGTTACCCATGGCACACAAACTGTAACTGCGGCGATCGCCCAAGATAACCTGATGGCCGTACAATTCCACCCTGAAAAATCCTCAGACCATGGGCTTCAAATTCTCTCTAACTTCGTTAAATTGGTTCAATCTAGGTTTGAAAAATAAACCATAGTAAAAAAGCATCTAAAAAAGCCATCCTATTAATTGTCAGGCTAATACAAATTTAGCCTTTTTTTGCCAGCCTGTCAAGTCCCTATTTTTTCGTAAATTATTGACAGTAATTCTCAGTTTATTCTGTAGCAAAATATACAAAATAACTTTTTTATGGGATAATTAATCATGTCAAGAAAAGCGAACAATTGAGGAAATTATTGAGAATGCTGTTATACTAAACTAAAGTGCCTTGTAGTGAGGGTTTTAGCCCCTGATTAAATCTTATTTTCAAATAAAAGGTAAAAAAGGCGATGGAATTATTAATAGAAAAGAGGAAAAAAATAGGAAATTATGACTACAATAACAGCAAGAAAATTTAGCCTAAAAGAGTATCATAAATTAATAGAAATAGGCCTATTAAAAGAGGAAGAAAATCTTGAATTAATCCAAGGAGAAATACTAGAAATGGCAGCGAAAGGAATACCTCATAGAGTTTGTTGTACCAGATTAATTAGAGAGTTATCACAAGTATTAAATAACAAAGCAACCTTGCAATGTCAAGACCCAATTTTATTACTTTCAAAAAGTGAACCTGAACCAGATATAGTAATTCTGAAAAATCGGGAAGATGATTATTTATCTGGTCATCCCACTGAAAAAGATATTATCTTAGTAATTGAAATAGCCGATAGTTCCTTAAAATACGATCAGGAAGTAAAATTACCTTTATATGCAGAAGCAGGAATTAATAATTTTTGGTTATTTAATTTAAGGGAAAAACAATTAGAAAATTACAGTATTCCCTATCAGAAAACCAACGGTGATTATGGTTATAGGAAATTGGAGATTTATTTAACTAATCAAGAGATTTATTTACCTGATTTTAACGACTTAAAATTAGAATTAGCTAAGATATTTCCTTAATCAAATAATAACAAAAAAGATGAGAATATATGGAAATAGGGAATTAAAAACCCTAACTGGTCAAGAAACTCGGCCAACAACAGGTAAAGTAAGACAAGCATTATTTAATATTTGGCAAGGTAAAATAGAGCATTGTTTTTGGTTAGATTTATGTACAGGAAATGGTATTATGGGGGGGGAAGCATTGTGTCGAGGAGCACAAGAAGTAGTGGGGATTGAAAAAAATAGTAAGGCCTGTTATATTATTAAAGAAAACTGGGAAAAATTGGCACAACCAGAACAAAAATTTAAGGTATTAAAAGGAGATGTGTTAACTAAAATTAGCAATTTAAAAGGACAAAAATTTGATTTAATTTATTTTGATCCACCTTATAAAAGTAATTTATATGAGTCAGTTTTAGAAATGATCGCTCAATATTCCCTGTTAAAATCAGGAGGAGAAATTGCTGTTGAACATGAAATTAAATATTGGGAAACAACCCCCATAGAAGGTTTGGAAATTTGTCGCCAAAAAGTCTATAGTAACACTAGCTTAAGTTTTTATACCACAAAGGAGAGTAACCCTTGAATAATTCAAATAGTCTCAATTGGCAATCACTTTTAGGCGGTTTAATTGCTGCTTTTCTTGTGTTAATTAGTTTCAATTCTTTCATCATTATTAATCCTGGACAAGCAGGAGTTTTAAGCATTTTAGGAAAAGCCCAAGATGGCTCTTTATTAGAGGGCTTGCATTTTCGCCCACCCTTAGTCTCTAACGTTGATATTTATGACATAACCGTGCAGAAATTTGAAGTACCGGCCCAAAGTGCCACCAAGGATTTACAGGATTTGTCAGCTAGTTTTGCGATTAATTTTAGTCTTGATCCTCTCCAAGTCGTTAATATTAGAAGGACACAGGGATCATTACAGAATATTGTTGCTAAGATCATTGCGCCGCAAACCCAAGAATCTTTTAAAATTGCGGCGGCTAGAAGAACAGTAGAAGAAGCAATCACGAAGAGGAGTGAGCTTAAAGAAGATTTCGACAACGCCCTTAATTCGCGTTTAGAAAAATACGGCATCATTGTTTTAGACACCAGCGTTGTTGATTTGAACTTTTCACCCGAATTTTCCAAGGCTGTTGAGGATAAGCAAATTGCTGAACAAAAGGCCCAGAGAGCGGTTTATATTGCTCAGGAAGCTCAACAGGAAGCTCAAGCGGAAATTAATCGGGCTCAGGGTAAAGCTGAAGCACAAAGACTGCTTGCGGAAACACTCAAAGCACAAGGTGGTCAATTAGTGTTGCAGAAGGAGGCGATTCAAGCTTGGCGTGAAGGGGGAGCACAAATGCCGAAAGTGTTGGTTATGGGGGAAAATAAAAGTAATGTGCCATTTTTATTTAATTTTGGCGAAGTGACCCAATAAACTCAAAAAATCCGATTTTATCCCAAAAATCGGATTTTTTAAGGTAAATACTAAAGACTAAGTTCGGTTATACTCCTGTACTTAAAGGTTAATTTTGTCTATTCTATTAGGTGAAGAAAAATTAAAGGGGAGTTAATGAAAGTGCAAAATTGGTTAATGTCAAGATTGAGTAACTTATTTCCAGAGTCAAATAACGGGAGTAAAACCATTAGCCAAGGTCAAATTCATGCTTCCCGACAATGGTTTGCAGCCATAGCTTCTTTGGAAGAATTACTGTTACCTTTAGCGAGGGAAAATAGTTGTCAAGGAGTAATTTTAGCAGGTCCTACTCCCGTTTTAACTAATCACAAATTAGCGTCATCTTTTCAGACAGGAATTTTCACAGAGGAAGGGAATCCTGCCCTCGGTCCTTTTCAATTACCTGCGGCTAAAAACTCAGAAATTATTGAACATAATTCTTCCATTGTTTCTCTACCTTTATTTGCAAATGATCCCCTTAGTCAAGAGCAATTTTGTTTAGTATTTACCGAAACTTTTGCTTTATTATTATTAATAGGAAAAAATGATCAAAATATTTCTTGTTTTAATTTTACCTTTGATCCCGAAATAATTAAAGAAAGTTGGACTCTTTTACGCACTCGTTTATTACTGAGTAATCATCATCAATTAATATTGTTTGATAAATTAATAAAATATTTTCATCCTCCGATTCCCGACTATCGTTTAGTAACAGAATTTAGTCAGAATATCTTAAATAATTTAAGTAATTTATCCTCAAATGTTAAGCCAGAAATTATTGATATTAACCTAAAAAAACGAGATCATGAAGAAATTTCATTAAGGGAAAACCCTGAATTTGAGCTATTGCAAGCTTTAACCCATGAAATTAGAACTCCATTAACAACAATTAGAACTTTAACAAAATTATTATTAAAAAAACGGAATAACTTGGCAGCGGATATTATTAAAAGAATTGAATTAATTGAACAGGAATGCACGGAACAAATTAACAGAATGGAGTTAATTTTTCAAGCGACGGAATTCAAGAATAAAACACAAAAAAATGTGGAATTAGTTCCGATTTCCCTAGAACAATTATTTCAGCAAAATATTCCTAAATGGCAAAGACAAGCGGAAAGACGTAATCTAATTTTAGATTTTATTTTACCCCAAAATTTACCTCAAGTTGTCACAAATCCGGCGATGTTAGAACAAGTTTTAACTGGAGTAATGGAAAATTTTACCCGCAGTTTATCGACCGGCGGTAAAATTCAAGTAGCGATTTCCACGGCCGGAAATCAACTAAAATTACAGATGTTATCCGAGGGGAATTACAATTGCAATAATCCGTTTAAATCCTTAGGCCAACTATTAATGTTTCAACCAGAAACCGGTAGTTTAACTTTAAATTTAGATGTAACCAAAAATATATTTCAAGCATTAGGAGGAAAATTAATTATTAAACAAAAACCAAATCATAATAAAGAGATATTTACTATTTTTTTACCCTTAAATAAGAGTAAATCTGAAGTCAATCGTTGTCCTTTTAGTAAAAAAAATTAGCTTGATTTAGATTTTTTCCGTTTCGGTTTTAATCAGATTGCGTAGCCATATTTGAAAGGGAACATGATCGCACCTTTGATGCCATATTTGCATATAGTTATATTCACCTAAAGCAATCGGCGGATTAAAAAGACTAATATTAGTAAAATTGGCAAAAAGTAAAGCAATTCGACGCGGTAAGGTCAAAATCAGGTCAGTTTCACTGATAATAAGCGCAGCAGACAGAAAATGAGGCAATTTTAACATTACTCTACGTTTGACTCCTAATTCTTCTAAAAGGCGATCGACATGACTTTGAGAAGAATTTTTAATGGAAAGAATTGGTGAACCTGTAATCGTAATTAGCGCGTGTGGCCAATTTAAATAAGCGTCAAGGGTGATATTTTCTTGCAAAATAGGATGGGTTTTTCTGACTATCGAGACATAACTTTCGCTGAATAAAGTTTCAGACCTCAAATCATCTGTATTATAGGGGGCTAAAACCCCTAATCCCAGGTCAATTTCTCCATTTTTAATCCTCTCAAAGGTGTCGTTATACCAACCGTAGCATTCTATATCAATATTGGGGCTTTTTTGAGCAAGTTCTTTTAAAACTGGGGGAAGTATGACTGTGGTTGCATAATCCGACGTTGCTATTCTAATCCTACCTTGAGCTTTTTCCGGGATAAACTCCGGCTCTTGTATTAAAATTTCAATATTTAGCAGGATACTTTCCAGAGACTCCCGCAAAGCCAATGCCCTTGGTGTAGCAATCATACCAGTGGGCGATCGCACCAATAATGGATCATTAAACATTTTTCGCAATCGTTTTAAAGCGTGGCTAGTCGCTGATTGACTCAAGTGTAATTTTTCGCTGGCCTTAGTAACGTTGCTTTCTTCAAGTAATGTTTTTAAAATAACTAACAGATTTAGATCAATTTCTTTGGTATTAATTTCGTGCATATCTATTATTAAAAAGATTCATTTTACAAGGCAAGATTTTTAAGCTAATAATAATATTACGCATTAAGTAGGCTTTATCTAATCTGGAGTTTACTTTTACTTAAGTCAAGTTTAAAAACCACAGGAGCAATGGTCATTAATGTCAGATTTAACTAATATTGTAGCGATCGCCGTCGGTGCTGTTCCGGGAGCATTATCTCGGTATCACTTAACAGAAATAACTAAGGCAAAATTTGGCGCAAAATTTCCCTATGCAACCTTTGTGATTAATATCACGGGATGTTTATTAATGGGTTTCTTTTTCACCCTTGGTAAAGGAATTACAGACTATCCCAAGGAGTTAGATTTACTGATCAGGACTGGCTTTTTAGGTTCTTATACCACTTTTTCAACTTATGGTTTTGATACTTTAACCCTTTGGCGTAGTAAACAAAGCTTTGCCACCGGTTTTTATTGGGCTGGCAGTGCAATGTTGGGGGTAGGTGCTGTAATGGTTGGCGTGGAGATCGCCAAGCTTTTTGTCAGTTAATAACACCATATTTTAGGAAAAAACCATGGATTTTTTGAAAGGACGTTTGTCTTTAGCAGTGGCGATCGGGGCAGTGTTCGGTGCGTTGACTCGTTTTTATGGAACGGAATTTGCCAAAGTGCTTTTTGGCAAAGATTTTGGTTTTTATGGCACATTTTTTATTAACGTGACTGGTTGTTTATTCATTGCATATATTTTAACTCTAGCACTAGAGAATATTCGCTCTATTTCCCCGGAATTGCGCTTAATGACAACCACGGGTTTTTGTGGTGCTTATACAACTTTTTCCACCTATGGTTTGGAAGCAAGAGGTTTCGTAGATAAGGGAGATACCACCATGCTATTACTTTATTTTGTGGGTAGTGCAGTGGTGGGAATGATCTGCGTGCAGTTTGGTGTTTCTTTGGCCCGATTAGGTCAATCAAAAGCTTAACTAGATCCTAGATTAGCTTTTGTGGTTATACCATTTTGAGAAAATATTGTTACAGCCCGCGAAATCCGATTTTTGCGAAAAATCCCGTAAAAAACTGAAAGATTGGTTAAAAATCGGATTTCTGATTAATTTGTAACTGTTGCGCGAGTTAAATAAAATTGGTATTAGATATTTTTATCTAACCACAAATTTCTTTTTTTGATTATTTTTGGCGATTTTATTATGAATAAGAAAAAATTAATTGACGCTGTAGAAAACATATCTGGGCAGGCTCATCGTAGTTCTGAAGAACAATTTTTTATCAGAATGCTGAGACAAGTTTGGCAAATTGACTGGTCTGTTCCTCCTGCTGAGGTTTGGCGTAATCTGATTAATCGGAATCAAGATTATTTTCTGAGTTTCATGGAACTAGATGATGGAGACGAAATAGAAGAGAAATGGTTGCTTGACAATATGGATCAATAAATACAGTCCTTTATCGAAAAAAGCAACGATGCTGCTTGGAAACTTAAATTTGTTGGTACTTTGGATGAATTGAATCAACTGCGTCTGAAACTGTCCAAGTAAACTAATATTTTTGGAAACAAGAAAACCATCAATGTCAATAAAAAACTCAACTTGGCTACAATTAGCCATAGATTTAAGAAGTTCAGTTATTCAAGAGATTTGGCGACGAGTATTAGCAACGATGATTTTTGCTTTGCTAATCACGATCGCCTATTACCAAAAATTTTCGGTAAACCAACCGATTCTCGCTAGTTTAATCCCAGGAGTTGTGCTCGGACTTTTATTGGTTTTTAGAACGAATACAGCATACGACAGATTTTGGGAAGGTTGTAAACTTTGGCATGACTTAATCAATGCTGCTCGTATTTTATGTCGTAATATTTGGACAATTGTGATTACAAATAATCAGGAAGATTTGAGCAAAAAAATATTTCATCTGAGATTGGTTGGTTTATTGATAGTTAGTATTAAACATCATTTAAGAAATGAAAATCTTGAGCAAAAGATGGAACCATTTTTGACTGAAAAACAATATTTAGAGCTAAAAAAAGTTAAGAATAAACCAGTGAGAATTATGAATTGGTTTGCCGATTATTTTAGTGAACTTTATCATATTCAAAAAGTAATTCCCTATCGTTTATTCGTGGAATTAAACCGTTCTTTAGACCAGATAACCATGATATTTAGTAGTTGTGAACGCATTTCAAATACTCCCCTTCCTCGACCTTATTCTATTCATTTAAAACATTTATTATTATTATATTGCTTTGCTTTACCTTTTCAATTTGTAGCCGAATTGCATTGGTTTACGATTCCAGTAGTGGGAATTATTAGCTTTACCTTATTAGGAATAGAAGACATTGGTGTCGAAATTGAAAACCCTTTTGGTTATGATCGCAATGACCTACCTTTAGATAAATTTTGCCAACAAGTACAAGCTGAAATTGAAACAGAGTGGGTTAATTGGGAACTTTCTCAATCTAAATATGTATGAGATCATCCTCTGCTATTTTACCAATTGAAATCCTAGAAACGAGCTTTGAAAAAATTAAGCCTCGTGGGGAAGAATTTGCGGCTAGTTTTTATACAAACTTATTTAAAACTTATCGCGAAACTAAACATTTATTTACTAAAACTGATCTGGATAAATAAGGGAAAAAACTCATTAATTCTGATGTCCCTTAAGACAGCAGGTGTGAAACGGTAAATACCAGTTATCGCTCTTTTAGGACTTTAGGTAAAAGAGAGATAGAAATTGGGAGGAAAAATGGTCTCAATAAAAGAATTTACAGTTTGTTGTAAAATAGCAAACAAATGAGTGAAAGAGCGAATTATCTAATATTTAAAAATTACTACTAACCAGGGTTTGAGAAGATTAAAATAAGACAAAGGTTGTAAGAACAACCGTAAATTATTGAGGCGATTTTGCCATCCTAAACCAGAATCCCACCAAGGATGTTCTTGAATTTTCCCTTTGGTTTTGCTGGTTTGGTTCGACGACTTTACAGTTTTTAATTTGCGTTTATTTAACTTTTCTGATTGTAAGCTAACCATCAAAAATGCACTCATTACCATTTCCCACCATTTTTCAATTCTCGGATAATCAGTAAAGCGAAAATCTGACCAGCCTAATTCATTTTTACTTTGTTTCAATCCGTATTCTACCCAATTTCTTAACCCATATAAATTGCCTACTTCTTGATATTTTAGCTCGGGGATTTTGGTCATTATCTAATAAGTTGAATTCTTTGGTAGTTTTTCTATATCTGTGGTTACTTGCCCATACCTAATCTCTCTTTTTGGCCCCATAAATAATTTCTCTTACATACCTTTGTTCGGTTTTTCCTGTGTCAAATTCTCGCTCAAATTCTCGCCATTTATTAGTTCTAATTACTTGCCCTGATGGCAACCACATTACGTGATTACTCCTAATTGCTAATACAAATGGTAGTTTTTCTTGTTCTAAGATATTTACCAAGTTTGTTTGACTTTCACCATATTCGCTATCTGCTAAAACTAGCTTAATTTTGAAACCTTTTTCTTTAAGTTTTTTTATCATTTCTCCACCTATTTGTGGCTTACTTTTATATTCATCTCCTTCTTTCAATCTTTCTTTTGGTTTATAGACTTCATTGATTAAGGGAAATAGTTTTCCTTTATGTAATCCAAATGCTGTTACACTTACTAATCCCTGTTCTATTTTTCCGAGATTTCCGATATATTGTCTCTTGACATAATCTGTGGTAGTTCCCTTTTTTTTATCTCCAGTTTCATCAATTATTACTATTATTTCTGCCCCATTTATTACCTTTAAAATCAATTCTAATCTTCTCTTTTCTATTTCGGCTCTTGACCAGATTGATTTTGTTAAGAAATGATTCAATTGTTCGGGACTTTCTAGACCTATTATTTTGGCTATCTCTGGTAAACTTTTTCTTTTTAATTCTGATATTATGCCTAAATGTAAATACTTGAAATACTCAAATGTTCTCACATCTGAAAATAAGTCTCGGTACATTTCGCAATATTCATCAATAAAGCTCACGGTTTTTGATGCTTGACGTGGTTTAACCATATACCACCTCTTAATTTCACTCTCTTTATCTTAATTATAGTAATTTCAATTAAGATTAGAACAGTGAAAAAATAGGTTCGTAGTTGCGCTTTAGCGCTTCTTAGGACTAAAGTCCAACAACAAACTAAAAACTTTTGTTTAATTTTTATTTGGAATTACTATATATCTCTCTTTAAATCCTAAAAGAGCGCTACACTGTTTCAATTTTATTTGAAATGACTATCTTAAAAAAGGTGGGTTACGGTGCAGTTTTAAATTTATTATTTGATCATTAAACTTAACTCTGCACCTAACCCACCCTACTTTAATAATTATTACAAAAAGTCTCCCGTGACGGTAAATTGGGAGGTGTTTAATTCGCAATTCCAATTGTTAGTTAATACTCCGTATATTGCCCAGATTGCCATCGCGCGCAAATAATGACTTGCACGAAATGTTCCTACAGCAGTAATAGCTTCGGGTGTTCTAAATTGCAAGCCATTTTCATAGATTTGTTTAACGACGGTTTCGGTAATTTTTAATCCTTCTTCTTTCATGCCATTTTTAATCATAAAAGCGGCAATTCCAAAGTTAATTCCTGTCCAAACTTCCAAAGGATGGGTAGCATTTGGATTCTCTGGACTACCGTCAGGTTTCACTCCATTAGCTAATCCAAACTCCCCATTATGGAATTTTAAGTAACAGGAATCGTAGATTTTATTCAGGGTTGAAATGACAAATTCTTGCTCTACAACGGGAGGTAATTCTAATAGTTGAGCATAAAATTGTCCACATAATTGATCAGCCATTACGACATCAGAATTACTATTACTATCAAGGCGATAAGATGACCCATTCCATAAAGTTTGATGATAAATTTCTCTCGATTTTGCTAACCAATCTTGGTAAATTTTTACCTGATTTTCTATACACTCTGGATAATCGGCTGGTTGTAAATGGGGATTCATGGGCGGATTTTTGAGCATAAATTCTGATATTTTTAAGGCACTTTCTAAGGCAGAAATCCACAAACCACCGCAATAAGCACTAATTCCTTGCAGTCTCCAGTCATCAAAAGTTTGATCAGGAGCGCCGGAATTTTCGGGAATCCCGTCGTTGTCAAGGTCAAACGCCTTTAAGTAGTTTAATGTTTCTACGATCGCCCCCCAAGTTTCCCAGAGGAAATCGTAATCCCGACTACCTGTGAATAAAAAATCTCGGTAAATTTGTAGAACAAAATCACTGCCCAAATCTTTCCACAAATTGCAGTCTTGATAACTGGTATAATTGCTTTTTTCCCACGGGTGCTCATTGGGTGCTCCTAAATCGTGGGGAGTTGCACCTTTGGCCTTCCTAATCGCTGAAGCTCTGTTATAGCCGATAATTCGGGGAGTTTGATCTTCTGTGGGAATGGCGCGGGCAAATGCTTCTAAAACCGACTGCTCCAACTTGGGCCAGTGCATCAAAAGCCCAAAAGAGCCGTATAATCGCACGTCTAGGCTTTCATACCAACGATAATCCAAGCATTCCAACACGCCGAATTGACCAATGGGATCATTTTCTGTCGCCGATGTCCACAACGTGCCTCCCTGCGCCAACAGATATAATTCATTAAATAAGGCCATTTTCAGCCAATTTGCCAGGTTTTCATCCTGTAAAACTGGTAATTGCCATTTTTCAATCTTTTCTCGCCATAAATCTGAGTGTTTCAAAGCGGTTCTAACCATGCTCCAAACGCTGTTACCTGTGCGTCCGAAAAAGTCAGTATAACGGCGATAATACTCAATTCCTTGCGAAAATTCGGTGATTGGAAGGTCCCAGGCTAAAATAAAGGGGATTTTCTTCGTTTTTCCGGGTCGAATTGTTACTCTAATGGCCATCGCTCCCGCAATTTGTTCTCCTGGTTCGGCGGGAGTTTCGTCAATGTTGTCGGGTAATGAACCATCTGCCGCAAAGCTATCCCAGACTTGGCTTCCGTCGCTATTGGGATTCCAGCGATTGTGGCAGAATACTTCTAAAAAAGGGTTGACAGCGCTGGCAATGCACATTTGACCTTCGCCCTCGCTGATTTCGTCATGGGGTCTGACGCGGTTAAAAATGCAGCCAACCCTGTGGTAGTCAGTAATCCACTGATTGTAGTTTCCTGTACTATCTCCCCAACGAGGTTGATATTCATAGACGGGGCTGCCGTCGTCTCTGACTTTTACTTCAGGTGAATTGAGGGCGTTGGTGTGCCAGCCGACTGTGTTTTGCCATGTCAACATGATGCTGATGGTGATGGGTGCGTCAGTGGGATTGTGGATTGTCCAATCAAAAACGGCGATGGGGTAACTTGCTTCTTGATAATTTCCGCCCCATATTGGCGTAAACTGCTCACAAATTATTTTGGCGGCGAAAACGTCTTGATATTCATACCAACTGCGAGGATAAAGTGCGTGATAAGTACCCTTTTCTTTGGGATACCACGACCACCGACTTAATGTGCCATCTGTGGCTGGTTTTGTCGCCATGGCATAAGCCTGAGCTGGTTTTCCTTCTGTTTTTTCAAAAACACTAAATTGACAGGCAGGAAGCGCTTTGAAAACGTGCTCTCCTCCGTCTAAATGCCATAAATTGAAGTCACCGGCTGGCGATCGCCCAAGGCAACCTGCGCCGAAACCGCCAAGGGGGATGCCGTGTTCAGGTCCGTCGTCTAAATTGCTTTCATAGCGTACAGTATAGGGTTTTTCCCACTCTTTCCCAAGGGGGCGTTTCCAAGCAACTTCAGGTATGGAGGGTAGGGAGACTTGATTTAACATTAGGGAAATTAAAATTAAAATTAGATTAAAGTTTATTATAAATTATTTGTGAGCAAAAAGTAGGGTTGATCATCTTGGTATTGATATGTATCTAACAGTTTAGAATCTAAAAAAAACAGTTCCACTTTAGCTTTTAAGGGGAAAAGTAATCGGGAGAAAAACTGCCGAATTATTTAATAATTCGGCAGTTTAAATATTAGTAATAAAGGAACTTTTGTGATTCATTTCTAAAAATTTTGTGGCTTCTTCGAGGGGTAAAGGTTTGCTAAATAAATAGCCTTGTATTAGATGACAACCAATTTTTTTTAAGATATTTAATTGATATTCTTTTTCGACTCCTTCGGCAATAACATTTAAGTTAAAATTACGACCTAATGCAACTACAGCTTCAATAATACCTAAATCAGGGGAATTTTCTTTTAAATCTCTGACAAAAGATTGGTCAATTTTAATAGTATTAAAAGGGAATTTTTTTAAATAACTTAAAGAAGAATAACCTGTACCAAAATCATCCATGGAAATATTTACACCAATTTTGACAATATTTCCTAATAAAGAAATAGCAAATTCAATGTTGTGCATTAAACTACTTTCAGTAATTTCTAATTCTAACCAATGAGATTCTAACTCGGTTTCTACTAAGATATTATTAATTATTTCTAACAAATTAGTTTGTTGAAATTGAAGCGGAGAAATATTAACCGATATTTTAACCGGAGGTAAACCTGCTTTTTGCCAGGCTTTATTTTGTGCGCAAGCTGTTTTTAAAACCCATTCACCAATGTAAACAATTAAACCCGTTTCTTCGGCTAAGGGAATAAATTTTGCGGGGGAAATTAAGCCTAATTCTGGATGTTTCCACCTTATTAATGCTTCTAATCCGTAAATTTTACCGGTGTTTAAATTAATTTGAGGTTGATAGTAAAGCAATAATTCATTGTTTGCTAAAGCTTGATGTAAATAGCTTTCTAATAATAATAATTCTGATGCTTCTTCATTCATTTGTGGACGATAAAATTGGTAATTATTCCTACCTTTATCTTTAGCTTGATAGAGGGCGATGTCCGCATTTTTGATTAATGTATCTTGATTATGACCGTCT
Organism: Synechococcales cyanobacterium S06; assembly: GCA_011391125.1. Lineage (GTDB taxonomy): Bacteria > Cyanobacteriota > Cyanobacteriia > Cyanobacteriales > JAABRE01 > JAABRE01. The sequence continues at coordinate 38,758 of JAABRE010000030.1, read as the reverse complement.
TGAGGATATAAAGCAATCCCAATACTACTACTAATATAAAATTGATGATTTTCAATCTGAAAAGGAGTTTTAACTATGGCTAATATTTCGTTAGCTATTTGAGTTACTTTTTCTAAGTTATCAAAATTAGGAATGATAATGATAAATTCATCTCCTCCCCATCGAGCAATAATATCTTCTTTTTCTAGACAATTTTTGATTCTTTGAGCGCAACTTTTTAAAAGTTGATCTCCAATATTATGACCTAATGTATCATTAATTACTTTAAAGCGATCTAAATCCATAAACATGACGGCAAATAAGAGAGAATTTTCCTTACTTTGGTCTAAAATTTCATTGATTTTAGTATTTAAAAAAGCTCGATTAGGAATATTAGTTAAACTATCATAAAAAGCTTGATAATGTAATAATTTTTCCGTTAGTTTTCTTTCGGCAATATCTCGTACTGATAAACAGAATATGTTTTTATGACGATAATTTATTAAACTTACATTCACTTCCGTTTCAATGAAACTACCGTCTTTTTTTGTCAGGATATATTCTAAAAATAAATTATCTTTTTTGCCTAATAAAGTTTCAAATAAGTGATTAGTTTCGGTGCTATTTAAACTACTTAAGTCATAAATTGTTAGCTTTACAATTTCTGATTGCGTATAATTTAATAAGTGACAAAATGCCTCATTAGCTTCCATAATTTGTTTACTATTCGCATCAATTAAAACGAGACCTTCTGAAGTTTGTTTAACCACAGCTTGATAGCGTGATTGACTTTCTAATAATTCCTGATTTAATTGAGCTATTCTTTCAGTTTCTATTAATTGTACTTGGGTTATTTGCAATTCTTGAATGGTTTTTTCTAATTCTTGGGATTTCTTTTTTTCCCTTTTTTCACTTTCTTTTAATTCTAATTCGATTTGAATACGTTGTTGAAAAATTTGTTGAAATGTAGTGGCTAAAAAGTATATTTCTTGATTCGGTAAATATTTGGGGGTACTAAAAATATCAATTTTTTGACATTCTTTCACTGCTTGATTTAATTTTTCTAGTGGTTTAATAATATTCTTTTTCATTAAAAAACCGATCAAAATTAAAATAATTATCGTACCAGTCATCATCGGAAGACTAGAAGTTAAAAATATCTGATCAACTTCTTGGTGCATGATAGATAAATCAATAATGATAATTGCTAAACCACGACTTTGAAATTCCTCAAATAAAATACTACTAAAAGGGAGAATATTAACAATTACTTTTTGGTTATTTATCGTTGTTTTAAAATTAATTTCTCTACTATTGTCATTAAATTCTTTAAGTATTTGGTTGATGGGTTCATGACTAAGACTATGGGGTTTTTTTCCTAATTCTTTCGGAGCAGTTGCGACAATTGTACCATCAGGATTAAGAATTGTTACCTCAATTACTTCTGGTAAAGTCGCATAATTTTGAACAATTCTCTGGACAATACTTATATCATTAATATCCAGTAAACTTTCGGTCGCAAATACTAAAGTTTGGTTTAAAGATTGTATTCTTTGTTGAAACTGATTTTCTAAATCATCGTGAAGTAAGGAATAATTAATTCCCAATGTAAAGACTCCGATACTAATTAAAGAAATTCCTAAACTATTAATAATTTGTTGAGATAAACTTGGTTTATTCATGTTACTAATTTTGATGATTTTTCCATTGTTCGATGGCAGTTTCTATAATTTCGTTATTAATTTCTATATCATTTCTAATTAGACGACTATGTCGGAGATCTTTCTTTAATAAATTGATAATTTGTGTTTGAGCTTCTTGTAAACGTCCCTTAAATATGGTTTCATTTAAGATAGGATCTCCTTTTTTTAACCCACGATAATCATTTTTAAATGAGGTGGTAGTTTGACCTATTTTTTTAGTTACTACTTTAAATACTTCATGGGGATTATGTTCTATCATCTTTATAATATCAAACCATCCTAACATAAATTTTACTAATTCTTTTTGGTGAGTCTTGATAAAACTACCACGAGATACAAACCCATCAATTACTAAACTATCCACATCTTTGGTCGTAAAAATAATATTACCATCAATTTCTTTGGCTAATTTTCCTAATAATGGTTGCCATAAAACCGCAGCATCTAAACTTTCAATTCTCATTCTTTGGGCTGCTACTTCATTAATAAGATTCTCAATTTGTACTTCATTTGGTTCAATATTATATAGTTGTAAAGCTTCTAATAAAATTAAGTGATTAATAGTTCCAAGTTTGGCAGCAATTTTTTTTCCTTTTAAATCTTCGACAGTTTTAATGTTATTTTGAGCGACGATTCCATCTGAACCCGCAGAAATATCTGTTACCATTAAAAATACGGGTTTTTCTTGTGCAATATCGGCCTGCATTAAATCCCATAAAGTGGAAAAAGTGGCATCTAAATTGCCTTGAAGGGTAGCACGAATACTATCTTGTAAGTTATTAAAAACGATTAATTCTACTTTAATTCCTCTCTTTTCAAAAATGCCTTTTTCTTGACCATAATAGGCGATTGCATAGCCAGGCCAATCATTAATTCCGATTCTTAATACTTGAGATTCTCTCTGATTTACTAAGTTAATTCCCTGCCAAATTACGATTAATAAAAAGACAGTAATTAATAAAAAAATATTGAGTTTAGACTTAATTTTAGTGAACATTTTAGTTGCAGATGTTGTTGGATTTTAGAGCTAAAGCACAACAACGAATAATTATTGAGCTGTTTTCCAAGTAGCATATAATAAGAAGATTATTCCCACATTAATAAAAATATCAGCTAAATTAAATACAGGAAAATGAATTAAACGAAAGTCAATAAAATCTACCACATAACCGAATAAGAAACGGTCAATTCCATTACCAAAAGCTCCCGCTAAAATAAAACCATAACCTAATTGTTCCCCGAAAGGCATTTTTTTGTAAAACCAACCCAAAGCTGCTAAACCAATGCTAACAAATAAAGATAACCAACGTAACCAACCTACACCACCAGAAAAAAAGCTAAAAGCTGCTCCTGTATTCACGACATAAGTTAAATGAAATACTCCTTTCCAAAGGGGCAAAGTATCACCAATTCCGGCAAAATTTTCGACTATTAAATATTTAGTTAATTGGTCTAAAATTAGTCCTAAAATTGAGACTAACCAAAACCATTTATTCCGTAAAATAAATCTATTTTTTACTTGATTTTTTAACATTTTTGTTCATCTAATATAGTAAAATTCTTCTTAATATAAAAGCCACCACCGTAACAGCACAAATTAGGGCAAGTTGTCCGGGTAAAGGTGCTACAGAATAACCGATAATTGCTTGACCTAAATTCATTAAATGAGCATTTAATAACCCGAAAAAAGATAAAATTACTAAATAAATTATCCCGAAAATATGAATAATAATAAAGCCAATTAAACAGCTAAAACTCAGGTCTTCTAAGTTTAATTTATTCGGGCGAAATGCTAATAATCCACAACACCAAGCCCCCGGAATAAAACCTAATAAATAGCCAAAACTTGGTTCAAAAATATAACTGAAACCTCCACCTAAAGAAAATACAGGTAAGAAAGTTAAACCAAGAAATAAATAGGCAATTTGGGAAAGGAGCGCGGCATTTTTTCCTCCCAAACAACCAATTAATAAAACCGTTCCAATTTGACAACTAACTCCTAAGGCCTGTGGTTCAATATTTGCCAGAGCAAAACTTGAAGGTATTTTAATTATAAAACCTTCGACAAATGTGCCACAAATTGTTAATAATAAACCCACTAAAGCCCAAAGTAAGTCCTGTAATTTAGACACAATTCACCACAATTAATAATTAGGGTTTGCTGAATAAATGGCTGGTGAGGGCGAGTTGATAGTTGATAGTTGATAGTTGATAGTTTGACCGGGTCTTTTGACGAGCAAAAATCTTGATTAATCCCCGTAAATGTAAGGTTTTTTACTATTATTTGTTGAAATCCTTGCCCTTAATTCAAGTCCCACCAACTTGAAAGTATTGATATACATGGCTTTGTGCTTTTTTCAGTAAACCCTAATTAACAATTAATAATTAACAATTAATAGGGCTGATAAATTGATAAATTATCAACTATCAACTATCAACTATCAACTATCAACTGTCAACTGTCAACTATCAACTATCAACTATCAACTATCAACTATCAACTGTCAACTGTCAACTACCCTGATATTCACCCGGAATTGGTGCTTCACCACCAACCAAGCCTAATTCGGCAAGCATCGCCTGATCCTGTTCGGCCGGTTGCCCCAAAGTTGTGAGATAATTGCCCACTAACATGGCATTAATTCCTGATTTTAACCCTAATGCTTGTAATTCGCCCATCACAGCTTCTCTACCCCCCGCATAACGGAGAATTTGTTGGGGTAAAATGAATCGAAAAATGGCGATCGCCTTAACAGCGTCCCAAACATCAAGTTTCTGATTATGGCCCAAAGGTGTACCTGATCGGGGGTTGAGTAAATTAATGGGTACAGACTCAACTTCCAACTCCCGCAGTGCGATCGCCAAATCAACGCGATCTGACCAGCTTTCACCCATACCCATAATACCACCGGTACAAGCCTGAATCCCCGCTGCCTTAAGGTTTTTCACGGTTTGAACCCGATCTTGCCAACTGTGGGTAGAGACAATTTCGGGATAAAAATTTTCCGAAGCTTCCAAGTTATGATTATAGCGAGTAACTCCGGCCTCTTTAAGAGCTTGAGCCTGTTCTAAAGTTAACTCACCTAAAGCACAACAGGGTTTAACGTTGGTTTCCGCGATAATACGGTTAACCGTGGCTAATATTTCCTCAAATTCGCCGGTTTTGGGACTATTATACTTAAGTCCTCTTCCCTGACTAACTAAACAAAAACGCTTCGCTCCAGCAGCTTCAGCCGCTTTGGCATTGGCAATAATTTCATCAGAGGTTTTCATGCCATAGATGGGAGAATCACTACCCTGATGATGGACAGATTGGGAGCAAAAACCACAATTTTCGGAACAGTTACCCGATTTGATATTGATAATACTGCATAAATCCACAACATTGCCGCAACAAGCTTGGCGGATTTTGTCAGCAGCTGCTGCTAAAGCTAAAATATGATCTTGACCTTCAATTAAAGTTAATTCTAAGGCTTCTTCTTTAGTAATTTGTTGACCTTGAATAATGAAATCAGCTAATTGATCTAAATATTCAGGTAAGTTTTCAGTGAGGTTGAGGGGTTTTAGGGAGGTTAAAACCATGGAATTGCTCCTGTAAATTAGCCTTAAAATTTTAACATCTCTAGCAAACCCAAAGAAATAAATTAGTCGGCTTTTTCAGGAAAATAAGATTGATTAATTATCAACCATGATCACTTTGTGGCGATCCACTACATAAGAGGTAAAATTAAGTACAAAAATCAAACAAAACTTTACCTTATCTTAAAAAACAGTTGTTACAATCTACACTTCAGAGATAATTAAGCATAACTTTAAAAGTAAATAAAAAAAGTGACTTCCCTTAGTGATTCGTCTAAAATAATCAAACCTCGTCCAGTCAATGAACGTTATTTAGATAACGTGTTTAAATGGACTGCTCAAATTTTTGCACTGACGATCGCCCTTGTGTTAATCTGGATCACCGTACAGGTAGCGATCGCCGCAGTTCCAGCGATTAAACAATTCGGGCTTAATTTCCTGTTTCAAAGTAGTTGGAATCCAGTTAAAAGTGAATACGGAGTTTGGCCAGCCATTTACGGTACGATCGTTAGTTCATTCATTGCCCTGTTAATCGCTGTCCCGATTGGGATAGGAGTCGCTCTTTTCCTAAGTGAAGACTACCTTCCCCCCTCAATTCAAAGAATTTTTGTCTTTTTAGTGGAACTTTTGGCCGCTATTCCCAGCGTAGTCTATGGATTATGGGGCATATTCGTCTTAATTCCCTTTTTGAAAAATTTTACCCCTTTAAAAGGTCCAGGAATGTTGCCAGCAGCCTTAATCTTGGCCTTAATGGTATTACCAGTAATTGCGGCGATTTCGAGGGATGCCATTACCAATGTACCAGAGTCTCTGCGTCAAGCGGCGGTCGGTTTAGGAGCAACTCGTTGGGAAGCGATTTTACAAATAATGTTACCGGCTGCATCTTCGGGAATTATTGGCGGAGTCATGTTGGCATTAGGACGCGCATTAGGAGAAACCATGGCTGTAACGATGTTAATTGGTAATTCTAACAAAGTCAGTTTATCTATTTTTGCTCCTTCTAATACAATTTCTTCCCTCTTAACCAATCAATTTGCCGAAGCAAGTGGAATGCAAGTATCAGCTTTGATGTATGCGGCATTGATTTTGTTTGCGATTACTTTGGTGGTTAACATTTTAGCTCAAGTTTTAGTTAAAAGATTGCAAAAAATTTAGACAATTAAGTAAGAAGGATTGAATATTGATTTTTATTCTTCATCTCTTACTTTTTACTTTTTACTTTTTACTTTTTACTTCCCCTTATGACAGACGCAACTTTTAATCCAGAAACTCTCAAACGTAATCCGACTTCACCTCGTACTCTATTTTCCTTATTTATGAGTGGAGTAGCCGGATTATTTATGACCATGGCCATCATTCCCCTCTTTATTATTCTGTTTTACCTCTTATATAAAGGAATTAGCGCTTTAAATTTCCAAGTTTTGGTGCAATTACCACCACCACCCATGGTGGAAGGAGGCGGTTTTGGTAACGCTATCCTTGGTACAGTAATTATGGTCGCTATTGGTACTTTAATTAGTTTACCCGTTGGCGTAATGGCCGCTATTTATCTCTCGGAATTTAGTCGAGGCCAACTTGCTAGCTGGACTCGTTTTGCAACTAATGTTTTAAGTGGTGTTCCCTCGATCATTGTTGGAGTATTCGCCTATGGAGTCTTGGTTTTAACTTTTAAAACTTATTCAGCTTGGGCCGGAGGTTTCGCATTAGCTATCCTAATGTTACCGACTATTGTTCGTACCACTGATGAAGCCTTACAATTAGTGCCTCAAGATGTGCGTCAAGCTTCAACGGGGTTAGGCGCAAATGACTATCAAACGGTGCTCCAAATTGTTTTACCAGCAGCAATTCCCGCTATTATTACTGGTGTAACTTTAGCATTAGCAAGGGCTGCTGGGGAAACTGCTCCTCTGATTTTTACCGCCCTTTTTACTCAGTTTTGGCCGAATTGGGATAAGTTGTTAGCTGAACCAACCGCTTCTTTAGCTGTATTGGTCTATAATTTCGCCATCGTTCCTTTTAAAAATCAACAAGAATTGGCTTGGGCAGCTTCTTTCATTTTAGTGCTATTAGTCCTTTTAACTAGCATTATTTCCCGTTTAGCCACTTCCACTCGTAAATATTAATTCACTTGATAGTTGACAGTTGATAGTTGATAGTTGTCAACTGAGCTTGGTAAATTAGACCTCTTGCGAAAGTCTCTAAAAACCCCAAAAAAATCAAATTCAACCCTGTTTTTATCAATTTCTAACACTATTCCCTATTCGCTATTCCCTGACTTCTGCAAGAAGTCTATTGAATTATTGCAATATAAAGTAAAAAAATATCATGATTAATCATCAATCCGCCAAGCAAACCGAAGCTGTTATTAAAACAGAAAATGTTAACGTTTATTATGGTAATTTTTTGGCCGTCGCTGGTATCTACCTTGATATAGCGAAAAATCAGGTGACTGCATTTATTGGTCCTTCGGGTTGTGGGAAAAGTACCCTCCTGCGATGTTACAACCGTCTCAATGACCTGATTCCCAGTTTTAAGTTACAAGGTGCGATTACTTATCATAACCAAAATCTCTATGCTCCTGAAATTGATCCGGTACAAGTTCGACGACGCATTGGCATGGTATTTCAACGACCAAATCCTTTCCCCAAATCCATCTACGAAAATATCGCTTTCGGTGCGAGAATTAACGGTTATCAAGGGGATATGGACGAATTAGTCGAAAAATCTTTACGTCAAGCGGCCCTTTGGGATGAAGTTAAGGATAAACTTAGGCAAAGTGGTTTGGCCCTTTCCGGTGGTCAACAACAACGTTTATGTATTGCTCGAACCGTGGCCATTCAACCTGATGTCGTTTTAATGGATGAACCTTGTTCCGCCCTTGACCCGATTTCCACCTTAAAAGTCGAGGAGTTAATACACCAACTTAAGGAAAATTATACCATTATTATTGTCACCCATAATATGCAGCAAGCTTCTCGAGTCGCTGATTATACTGCCTTTTTTAACGTGAGAACCACCGAAAAAGGCGATCGCCAAGGTTATCTGGTAGAATATGATCGCACTGAAAAAATCTTCCAAAACCCTAAAGAAGAAGCAACCCAACAATATGTCAGTGGACGTTTCGGCTAAAAATCAATTGACAATTAACCATTAACAATTGACAATTAAGAGTTAACAGTAAACAACTAAGAATTGACTAATAAAGGTTAACCATTTACTCTTTACTGTTAACTGTTAACTAAAAAACTACCTGAAAATATTTTTGATATCCAATATGTTCATAAAAAATTATCTATCACGTTTGTTCGCTTTAGTCTTAGTTGTGGTAATCGGCCTCGTAGGTTGCGGAGGTACTACCACCGGTTTAACCGGTAATTATCAAGAAGATACCACTTTTATTGTCCAAAGTTTAACCAAGGCGATCGATTTAGCCAACGATGATCCAGAAAGAGCAAGTATTCAAGCTTTAGCAAAGGAGCAAATTAACGATTATGCATCTCGTTATCGTCGTAATAGCACCTACTCAGGTTTACGCTCCTTTACCACCATGCAAACCGCTTTAAATTCCCTGGCCGGTTATTATACCTCCTATGGTAATCGTCCCCTCCCTGAAAAGTTAAAATCCCGTCTGAAACAGGAATTTAACCAAGTGGAATTTTCCTTAACAAAAGGAATCTAATTTCGTTGACAGTTGATAGTTAACTATTAACTGTCAAGTATTAAATGGAATTTAACACCTAAAATCAGTTTCAAAGGCATTCCTCGCAAATTAAACAGCCTTTGGTGACACATTTAGGGTGCTATACCATAAGCATTTTATGATTGAGGAATTAATTTAATTAAACTTCTTAAAGTGGAATTAACCGACTCTGAATTAGGAAAATATTTTTTCACATCAGAATCAAGAATAATGATCTCATTATTATTTTCCCCAGAAAAATGTTCTACTTTTGTCGTTCCATCTTCATAGTGAATAGTAACACTATGTCCTTCTTGATACTGTTGATAATATTTACCTCGAACGGGATTTTTCCATTGACTTAAATCATACTCGGCTCTTAATTCATCTTGTATTTTCTCGTTCATAATCTCTCCTTTCTTTCGGTGTAACTAATCTTGCACTAATTAAACGAATTTGTTCACCACGATTAGTATGAGAAACAACTAAATATCTACCTTGATTAGATAAACCAATTATCAAATAGCGATTCTCTCCTAGAGAATGATCAGGATCATCAAAGTTGATCGCTAAAGGATCGTTAAATATTGAGATTGCTTCTTTAAAAGAAACTCCATGTTTTCTCTGATTAGTTTTAGCTTTATGTTCATCCCATTCAAACTTTAATTGCAACTAATTTTAACTCCTAATATTTAAATTATTTTTTTATTTTAATTTAAAATTTAATTAGCGATCGCCCTTGATGGCCTTATTTTGGCGTTGCATGACTCTGAGATGAAATTGTAGGGGCAATCCCTTGTGGTTGCCCCCGAAACGCTGATAGGGTAGGGACAAGCCCTACCCCTACATTGAAAATAAATATCAAATCATCTTGCATAGGTGCAACGCCGTAATTATGGTAGCCAAAAATCAGTTCATGGTAGAATAGTTTAATTAATTACATTAATATTATGCCAACTTTAAGCCTTAAATCTAATCACAAAACCATCAAAGAATATTACTGTAAATTACAACAACTTGACAAGCTTGGGATTGCTAATGAAGGAGCAGTCCAACAAGCCTTTGAAGACGTGTTAAAAACCTGTTGTAATCAATTAAATTGGACCTATGCAGCGCAACAAACTTTTAAAATCAATCAGCAAACAATTCGTCCCGAAGGTGTTATATTCCGTCAGGATACCTTAAAACATGGTTATTGGGAAGCAAAGGATAACAAAGACGATTTAGCAAAAGAAGTTAGCCAAAAATTTAAAGCAGGATATCCGAAAAATAACCTGTTATTTTGGCAGCCAAAACGGATTATTTTATATCAGAATAATCAGCTAGTTTTCGACGAAAAAATTGATACTTCCGAGCATTTAATTAGTGCAATTCAGTTATTTTTCGAATATAGTCAACCAGAAATTGAAGAGTGGGAGCAAGCGTCAATTAATTTTGGTCAGAAAGTTCAAGAATTAGGAAAAGGGTTACTAGAATTAATCGAAACCCAGAAGAAAATTAACAAGCAATTTATCGTAGCATTTTCTAACTTTACTAAACTTTGTCAACAAACAATTAACCCGAATATTTCTGAATTAGCAATAGAAGAAATGCTAATTCAACATTTATTAACCGAGCGAATATTTAGGAAATTATTTAACAACCCTGATTTCGTCAAAAGGAATGTTATTGCAGTAGAAATTGAGAAAGTAATAGACACCTTAACCTCAAAATCCTTTAATCGAGATCATTTTTTACAAGAGGTAGATTACTTTTATAAAGCCTTAGAAAATGCAGCATCAACCATAACAGAATATAGCGAAAAACAGGACTTTTTAAATAAAGTTTATGAGCGATTTTTTCAAGGATTTGCAGTTAAAGTTGCTGACACTCACGGGATAGTTTATACCCCGCAACCCCTAGTTAACTTTATGGTAAAAAGTGTCGAGGATATTTTGCAAAAAGAATTTAATAAATCCCTCAGTGATAAAGGAGTACACTTACTTGACCCATTTGTCGGCACAGGTAATTTTCTCATGGGAATAATGAGAGAAATTCGGAAAACTTCATTAGGATATAAATATGAAAACGAATTACATTGTAACGAAGTAATGTTATTACCCTATTATTTAGCATCCATGAATATTGAGCATGAATATTTTACTGCAACCGGGGAATATAAACCCTTTAATGGTATTTGTTTTGTGGATACATTTGAAGTAATTGAAAAGAGACAATTATCCCTATTTACAGAGGAAAATACTGCCAGAGTTGAGACACAAAAAGAGTCAAATATCTTTGTAATAATTGGCAATCCTCCCTATAATGCCTGGCAAATTAATGACAATGATAACAATAAAAATCGCAAATATCAAGAAATAGATAGACGAGTTAACGAAACCTATGCTAAAGATTCAAAAGCCAAGTTAAAAATTTCACTTTCTGATCCTTATATCAAAGCAATTCGCTGGGCAAGTGATAGAATTAAAGATGAAGGAATTGTGGCTTTTTTAACTAATAATGGTTTTATTGACAATCTAGCTTGCGATGGAGTTAGAAAACATTTACAACAAGATTTTAACGCAATTTATATCTTAGATTTAAAAGGAAATGTCAGAAAAGATTCCATGAGAGAAGGGATAGCAATAGGAGAAAAACATACCATATTTGGTTTATCAGCCATGGTAGGAATTTCAGTGACATTTTTAGTTAAACATAAAGATAGTAATGAGCATAAAATATTCTATAGTGAAGTAGATTGGAAAGCGACACGAAAAGAAAAATTTGCTTTAATTGAAAAAGCAAAAACCTGTTTAAATCTGGAGTGGAAATCCCTTAAACCTGACGCAAAATATAACTGGTTAACTGAAGGTTTACAAGATGATTTTGAAACATTTTTCCCCATAGGTGATAAGGTTGCTAAAAAACAAAAACAAGAGCAAGGAGTAATTTTTAAAACCTTTAGTAACGGAGTAAAAACACAACGTGATAATTGGGTATATAATTTTGATGAGAATGAGTTAACGAATAACATTGAAAAAATGCTTTTAACTTATGAGCAAGAATTAGTTAAATCACAGAAAAATCAAGAAATAACAACTAATGATCAATTAATTAGTTGGTCCTTAAGATTAAAACAATATTTAAAAAACAAAACAGAAATAAACTTTGAAAAAAGTAAGATGAGGGTAGCAATTTATCGACCTTTTACTCGTAAATTTCTGTACTTTGATAATTACTTAATTGATGCTAGATGTTTATTTCCTTACATATTTCCTAACCCAGAAACAGAGACAGAAAATAAAGTAATTTGTTTAACAGATAGTGGTTCAGAAAAGCCTTTTATGGTTTTATTAACGAATCTAATACCTGATTTACACTTAAATGGTGCTGGATGTACTACCCAATGTTTTCCATTTTATACATACAATAAAGAGGGTAAAAATCGCCAAGAAAATATCACAGATTGGGTATTAAAAGAGTATCAAAACTATTACCAAAACGAAACTCCTCCCTTATCAAGGGGGGTTGGGGGGGATTCCCTTACCAAATGGGATATCTTCCATTATATCTATGCAATTTTACATCATCCCGAGTATACAAAACGCTACCAAGCTAACTTAAAAAGGGAGTTACCAAGAATACCATTTGCACCCGACTTTTATCCCTTTGTGGAAGCAGGGAAAAAATTAGCACACTTACATTTAAACTACGAAAACCAACCAGAATACTCCTTAAAATGGATAGAAAACCAAGAAATTCCCTTATATTGGCGAGTTGAAAAAATGAAATTAAGTAAAGATAAAACCAAAATCAAATATAACGACTTTCTCACCTTAAAAGGAATACCAAAAGAAGTTTTTGAGTATAAATTAGGTCATAAATCGGCCTTAGAATGGCTAATCGATCAGTATCAAATTAAAACAGATAAAAGAAGTGGAATAATTAACGATCCTAACAAATTAGAAGACGAAGAATATATTGTTAAATTAATAGGAAAAATTATTACTGTCAGTTTAGAAACCGTAAAAATTGTTAATAATTTACCCAACTTAGGATTACCAAATATAGATCAGAAATCCGCTTTTTAACCAAAAAATATCACCACCTAAAAAACTGGTAAAAATCGGATTTCTAACTGGAGTTACTTGATCCAGTAATCCCGACCGGAAACGGTTTAAATGAAATTTAACACCTAAAACCAGTTATCAAGGCATTAATAGCGAAATAAACCCAGTTTAATGACACATTTATATAGCCATACCAACGCAAGTCACTGAACTTTGCGTCTTCCTTTGCGCCTTAGCGTCTTTGCGTGAGACGAAAACCTCCGATTACGAGGCCAACCGAACCAACGCAAGTCAATGAAATTTGCGTCTTCCTTTGCGCCTTAGCGTCTTTGCGTGAGACGAAAACCTCCGATTACGAGGCCAACCGAACCAACGCAAGTCAATGAAATTTGCGTCTTCCTTTGCGCCTTAGCGTCTTTGCGTGAGACGAAAACCTCCGATTACGAGGCCAACCGAACCAACGCAAGTCAATGAAATTTGCGTCTTCCTTTGCGCCTTAGCGTCTTTGCGTGAGGATGAAACCTCCGATTACGAGGCCAAGGGACTTTGGGACCCAGTTGTAACGAAATGTTACAATATTAGCGTTAAAGTGGTTTAACCTCTTGACAGCAAAAAAAAAATTAGCTATCGTGTAAATCACATACCCAAAGGGTAAACATTAATCAGTAGTGATATGCAGGAAAAGCAAAAAGTCACACTATATATTCCTCAAAATCTCCATAAACAGCTCAAAATTCAAGCAGCTGTTGAAACCGAAACCATGTCAGCAATAGTCGAACGGGCGATCGCCTTTTATCTAAGACACCCAGAGGTCATAGAAGAGACCGAAGCTTCCGATTATGGCAAAACCTACCAAGTTCATATTTGTCCAGAATGTGAAGCAGCCATGGTAATCAAAGATGGGCAGTTAGTTCCCTTAAAGAACCAACCCAGCATCATTACCGATGAGTTTCCCGTTCAAATACCGACCGAGGTAGAACAGTTAGTAGTTTGTAGATAAAGTCAGACTCAAGCACCAGCCTGAGTAATCAAACCGTAATTTAGATAGGGTTGATGTTATGAAAGAAGAGCTAAACGTATTAATAAAAGCCGAATATCCCCTTATCTACCTTGTCACCCACGAGGAAGAAAGAGCCGAAGAGGCTATTTATAAAGTAGCTCAACAGACAGCAGAACATCGCCGGATGTACATTTGGACGGTAACTCGTGGCATGGTTGAGTATGGTCAATCGAAACAAACCACCCAACATAATACGGTATCTCCAGAGGCCGCCATTGAATGGGTAGTTCGCCAAAAAGAAGCCGGTTTATATGTGTTTAAAGACTTGCACCCCTTTATCGATGCTCCCGGAACTACTCGTTGGTTACGGGATGCGATCGCCAGCTTTAAAAATACAGAAAAAATCATTATTCTCATGTCTCCGGTGCAGCAAGTACCGATTGAATTAGAGAAGGAAGTGGTAGTTCTGGATTTTGACTTGCCAAATTTAGGGGAACTTGACCAAGTTCTCAGTGACAGTCTGAACAAAGGAGGCAAAACTCGTCGTCTCACGGCGGAAACAAGGGAAAAACTGCTCAAAGCAGCCTTGGGTTTAACTAGAGATGAAGCCGAGAAAGTCTATCGTAAAGCACAGGTTAAAGTTGGACGTTTAACGGAGTCCGAGGTTGACATAGTTTTGTCTGAGAAAAAGCAACTAATTCGTCGTAATGGAATTTTAGACTACATTGAAGAGGATGAAACCATTGACGGTGTTGGCGGTTTAGAGGAACTAAAAAGGTGGCTCAAACAACGTTCAGATGCTTTCACTGAAAGGGCTCGCGAATATGGCTTACCCCAACCGAAAGGGATGCTCATTTTAGGAGTCCCGGGTTGCGGAAAATCCCTGATCGCCAAAACTACATCCCGTTTATGGGGTTTACCCCTGCTACGTTTGGATATGGGTAGGGTCTATGATGGTTCCATGGTCGGGCGATCGGAAGCAAATTTACGCAACGCCATTAAAACCGCAGAATCAATTTCCCCAGCAATCCTGTTTATTGACGAATTAGATAAGGCATTCGCCGGAGGAGCAGGTTCGGGAGATTCTGATGGTGGAACATCAAGTCGCATCTTTGGTTCATTTTTAACCTGGATGCAGGAAAAAACATCACCCGTGTTTGTGATGGCAACGGCCAACCGAGTTGATCGATTACCCGGTGAATTCCTAAGAAAAGGCCGTTTTGATGAGATTTTCTTTGTTGATCTGCCCTCCTTACAAGAAAGGGCGGATATCTTCAAAATTCACCTTGGCAAACGTCGTGACGATTTAGAACGCTTCGACATCGAACAACTTGCCAAAGTGGCAGATGGGTTTTCCGGTGCAGAGATTGAGCAGGGCGTAATCGCCGCAATGTATGAGGCTTTTGCTCAAGATCGGGAGTTTACGCAGTTGGATATTATTGCTGCAGTTAAATCTACCCTACCTCTGTCTCGGACTATGACTGAACAGGTAACGGCCCTCAGAGATTGGGCTAGACAAAGGGCACGACCTGCTTCAGCCTCCGTTGCTGAATATCAGCGACTGGAGTTTTAACAGGCTTTCTACTCACCGTGGAAAGGCCAGTCAAAAGCTGGCAGTTTGATAAAAAAAAGTTAATTGTTGTTGTTTACTTTACTCTATAACTGGAGGTTTCCAAAATGTCTCATTTCAGCACTTTACGCACTAAAATCACTGACTCCGCTATTCTCAAAACTTCTCTTTCTGATATCGGTCTGACTGTGAAAACCGATGCTGATGTCCGTGGTTACAATGGTCAATCTGTTCGCGCTGACATCGTTGCTGTGCTCTCCGGTGATTATGATTTAGGTTGGTCTGCTAATGCTGATGGTTCTTTTGATTTGATCGCCGATCTTTGGGGTATTGCTAAAAAGCACAATCAAACCGAGTTGATCAATTCTATTAACCAGAAGTACGCTGTTAACAAAACCTTGGCTGATGTGAAACTCCGTGGCCTCCAAAATGCTAATGTTCAATTGGTGTTGCAAAAGTAAATAATTTATGCGCTTTTGTGTCCAAAATTACAGGGTTAACCTATCTAGGTTGACCCATTTTTGTGGGGTAGATCCGTTGGCCTTGTGCTCTGGAGTTTGTCTCACGCAAAGACGCTAAGGCGCAAAGGAAGACGCAAATTTCAGTGACTTGCGTTGGTATGGCTATATAAATGTGTCATTAAACATGGTTTATTTCGCGATTAATGTCTTGATAACTGGTTTTAGGTGTTAAATTTCATTTAAGCCGTTTCCGGTCGAGATTACTGGGTCAAGTAATCCCAGTGAGAAATTCGATTTTTACCAGTTTTTTAGGTGGTGATATTTGTTATGTGCTTGAAAATCGGATTTCTGATCTATGTTGGTAATCCTAAGTCGGGTAAATTATTAACAATTTTCACAGTTTCTAAACTGACAGTAATAATTTTTCCTATTAATTTAACAATATATTCTTCGTCTTCTAATTTATTCGGATTGTTAATTATTCCACTTCTTTTATCTGTTTTAATTTGATACTGATCGATTACCCATTCTAAGGCGAATTTATGACCTAATTTATAGTTAAAAACCTCTTTTGGTATTCCTTTTAAGGTGAGAAAGTCGTTATATTTGATTTCGGTTTTATCTTTACTTAATTTCATTTTTTCAACTCGCCAATTTAAGAGAATTTCTTGAAAATCAAGCAGGGATAAGAATTGTGGGTATCCGCGCCCCTACAATTTCATCTTAGAGTCATGCAACACCATTAACTCCAGTAACCCTTTTCCTAAGTCTTGAACTTTCTGACTAAAAGTAATTGATGCTTGCTCCCAAGCTTTTATTTCGGGTTGACTATATTCAAAGAATAACTGAATTGCACTAATTAAATGTTCAGAATTATCAATTTTTTCATCGAAAACTAGCTGATTATTCTGATCTAAAATAATCCGTTTTGGTTGCCAAAATAAGAGGTTATTTTTCGGATATCCGGCTTTAAATTTTTGGCTAACTTCCTTTTCTAAATCGTCTTTATTATCCTTCGCTTCCCAATAACCATGTTTTAAACTATCCTGACGGAATATAACACCTTCGGGGCGAATTGTTTGCTGATTAATCTTGAAAGTTTGCTGCGCTGCATAGGTCAAATTTAATTGATTACAACAGGTTTTTAACACGTCTTCAAATGCTTGTTGGACTGCTCCTTCATTACCAATCCCAAGGTTGTCAAGTTGCTGTAATTTACGGTAATATTCTTTGATGGATTTGTGATTAGATTTAAGGCTTAAATTTGGCATAATTTTAAGTAGTTTCCGACTTTTTTCGTGTAAAATTTATAATTAAATTGCATTTTTAAAATGGTGGGTTACGCTGCGATTCAAAAGTTATTAGTTTTTTCTCAATATTAATCTCGCTGCTAACCCACCCTACAGTTAATTTACACAATTATGCAACCACTACGGGGATGTAATTCTATTTTTAGGTCGTTATTTTGCCAAGAAATTTCTGCTTTTCCATAGATAATTTTAGCTGGTTTACTGTTAATTTTAGCGACGGAAAATTGCGCAAATTTTGTGTGAATATCTGTGTTTATTGCCACAATTATCTCCTCTTGTTCTAAGGTTCTTGCAAATACATAAATGCTACCTTCTGCGTATAAGATTTTATAGTCACCAGTCCTTAAGGCGGGATATTTTTGACGCAATTTGATTAGGTATTTGTGATAATTTAATACGTCAATATCCCAATATTTACGATTAGGAAATCCCCTTCTACAATCGGGATCAAATCCTCCTTCTAAACCCACTTCATCCCCATAATAAATACTAGGAGCACCGGGGAAGGTCATTAATAAAATGGTGGATAATTCCACGCTAGGGCGATCGCCTCCGACTACGGTGATTAATCTAGCTGTGTCATGACTATCTAGTAAATTTAATTGGGTAAGTTGTATTTCCCAAGGATATAATGATAGTAATTGCTCCATTTTTTGGGCGTATTCTGAAGCTGAAATAGCTGGATAAGGGAAATAATCTGGTTTTTCTACATACTCCATTTTAACTCGATCGCCCGCAGTAAAAGCAATAGTCGGACCGGTAAAAAGATAATTCATTACCCCATCAAATTGAGTACCATCTAACCATTGACGGGAGTCATTCCACACTTCTCCGACGATATAAGCTTCGGAATTAATAGCCTTAATTCTGGTTCTAAATTCTTGCCAAAAATTGGGTGTTTTAATCTCAAAAGGAACATCTAACCGCCAACCATCTATGCCTTTTTTAACCCAATATTCGCCAATTTGCATAAGGTATTCGCGAACTTGGGGATTATCATGGTTAAATTGTGGTAAGGCGCGATAACCTACCCAACTTGCATAATTGGCGGGTTTATCTCCGTCATAAGGAGAGAGAGGCCAACCTTCAATTTTAAACCAGTCTAACCAAGGAGAATTAGAGCCATTTTCGAGAATATCATTAAAGAAGAAAAATCCCCGACTTGCATGGTTAAAAACCCCGTCTAATACTACTTTTATATTCCTTTGATGGGATTCTTTTAATAATGATTCAAAAGCGTCATTTCCTCCCAATAAGGGGTCAATTTGATAATAATCATGGGTGTGATAACGGTGATTACAAGCTGACTGGAATATGGGGGTAAAATAAATGGCATTAATTCCTAAGTCTTGTAGGTAATCTAATTTTTCAATTATTCCCCACAAATTGCCTCCTTTATATCCGTTATAAGTGGGAGGAGTTTCCCATTTTTCTAAGTTATTTGATTGCCATAATGTGGGTTGTGAAATGGTATTTTTGGCGAATCTATCCGGGAATATTTGATAGAAAACAGCGTTTTTTACCCAGTTTGGTGTGTTTAGTTCCATAGTTTTTATTTCACGCACTCGACGCGAAGGCACAAAGAATATACAGACGTTTTCGGCTGTGTTACTGTTATTAATATAGGCTGATTTTTATTATAATTCTGTTAAGAATTTTAAACTTAAATCTGAGGAGGGTTTTTCAACAAAAAAATTACAATTTTATTCCTAAAGAGTCTGGATAAATTCCTGAGTTTGTTTTAAGTTTAATTCGCTAAAAGCTTGCCTTTTTTCTAAGGCATTTTGTCCGTTATAGTTAATAATTAAACCTAATTTTAGTAATTTTGCTAAGTTATTTTCCTAAAAATTGAAAGTAAAAAAGCCATGGTTTCAGCGAGTTTATTTTGGTTAAAGTCCATTAGACTTCTTGCACCAAGTCGCGGGAATTCGTGAATAGTGTTAGAAATTGAGAAAAACAGGCTTGGATTTGTTTTTGGTTTTTAGAGACTTTCGCTCATTGATCTATTAAATCGTTTACAAATCATTCAGAATGGCGATCTGGCAATTCGCTGAATTAATCGGTCGGCGATCGCCTCTGGGGACAGAACTTCCACTGCTGCATTGATCTGAACGGCTGCTTTGGGCATACCATAAACGATGCAACTTTTTTCATCTTGAGCAATGGTGTGCCATCCGTGCGATCGCAAAATTTTTAGCCCTTCTGCACCATCTTGTCCCATTCCCGTTAGCAAAATAGCCGTTTCCTTGTGATTCCAGTATTTAGCGAGACTTTTGAAAAATACATCCACGGAAGGACGATAGGGATAGTCCGTTGGCTCTTTAGTGTAAGACAGGCTCAAATCGGAACCGAGACATAAATGATTATTTGTACCAGCAACTAACACCGTTCCCTTAGAGAAGCGATCGCCAACCTGAGCTAATTTAACAGTCAAAGGGGTTTGTTGATTGAGCCACCCGACCAAACCTGCCGAAAATTGCTGATCAACGTGTTGAACAATGACTAGGGAAGCGGAAAAATTGGCAGGAAGACGGGACAAAATGGTAGCGAGGGTTTTTGGACCTCCGGTGGAAGAGCCGATGGCCACAAGGGGAAGACGCGGAGGGGAGGAAATGGCGAGAGAAGTGGGCCTTGTCGGCTGGGGGAGAGAAATTGAGGTTGGAGAGGAATTGCCCATCAGTTTACGAAGGGTGGCGATTTTGTGCAGTAGCTGTTGAGCGGATTCTGGACTTCCTTCGCTTCCGAATACCGGGGTATTGACCGCATCACGAGCGCCATAGCCCATGGCTTCAAACACCTTGCCGGCATTTTTGTCAACACTGGTGGTGACGATAAGAATGTTACAGGGAGAATGTTTCATGATCTCGCGAGTGGCTTCCACACCGTCCATAACCGGCATTAATAAATCCATCAAAATTAAATCAGGAGTATTTCTGGCACAACGGGCTACGGCTTCTGAGCCATCGTGGGCCACCCAGACCACTTCGTAATCTGAAACGGTTAAAAGCACTCGCTTAAGTGCTTCTATCGCTATGGCCATGTCGTTGACGATCGCAATTTTCATTTGATCAAATTTCTCTAGGTTTATGGGTATTTCAGGCACTCGAAACAAAGGGCTACTATCAGTGGCCAATTAAATTGACGATCGCATTTATTAATGTATCATCATGAAAGCTATTTTTAGTGATGTAATAATCTGCACCAGCTTCCATGCCCTGAAGTCGGTCTTCTTGGTGATCTCGGTAAGAGACTATTATGACAGGAAGTGAGTTAAATTGGGGATGGTTTTTGAGCTGTTTGACCAGTTCAATGCCATTCATGCGGGGCATATCAATATCGCTGATGAGAAGGTCATAAGAATTACGTTGAATGGCAGTCCAAGCATCCTGGCCATTAACGGCGACATCCACATCGTAACCTCTATTTTCCAATAATTTACGGGTCATTTCTCTTACAGTGATGGAATCATCTACGAGTAAGAGGCGTTTGCGTTGGATATCTTCTCTTTTCACTTTGTTAATTTCAACTGCTCTTAGGGAGCCGTTTTTGAGCATACTGTCAATGGAACGCACGAGGTCAGAAACATCGATAATTAACACCAGTGATCCATCATCAATGAGAGAACTGGCACTAATATCCGGCACTTTACCCAATCGGGGATCAAGGGGTCGTACTACCAAATCCCGTTCTCCCAAGAATTGATCTACTACTAGGCCGTAGGCATTGGATTGATCACTAATCACAATCACAGAGAGTACATCCATGGAAGACTCTGGTTCTGGTAATTCTAAAACATGGTAAGCGGCCACTAAGCCGATATTCGCACCATCTTTGCTGAAATATTGGCGACCTTCTACGACATAAATATCTGATTGATTTACTTTGACAATCTGATCCACCCTAGCCAGGGGGAAAGCGAATGGTTCATGGGAAATTTCGACAAATAGGGTTCTGACGACTGAAAGGGTGAGGGGAAGTTGGAAATTAAAGCTCGTACCTTTACCAAAGCAGGAGGTAGCCCGAATTGTACCCCCTACTTCTTGCACCATGCTTTTGACCACATCTAATCCCACTCCCCGTCCTGAAATTTCTGTCACCTGTTTAGTGGTCGAAAATCCTGGTAAAAACAAAAATTCAATAATTTCCGTTTCTGTGAGTCCGGCTGCGGTTTCGGGTGAAACTAAATGGCGATCCGCAATGCGTTGGCGCATCTGTTCAAGATCAATCCCTCTGCCGTCGTCAGAAACACTAATCGCCAACATTCCACCGCGGTGAAAGGCCTCTAGGCGCAGTGTTCCTTCCTTTGGTTTGCCGACGGCTTCTCGCTCGGCGGGAAGTTCAATGCCATGATCGACCGCATTACGAATTATGTGGGTAAGGGGTGCTTCTAATTTTTTGAGGATATCCCGATCAACTGGAGTTGACTGCCCTACCAGATTAAACTTAATTTGTTTATGCAATTGTCGAGCTAAATCCCGCACCAGACGGGGAAACCCTTGCACTCCGTCAGCAAAAGGACGCATATGAGAAGCAATGACTTCCCGGTAAAGGCGATCGCTTAAGTTGGTGGTGCGACGGGCATAAAGTTCTAGTTGACCCAAACGATCGTTGAGCACTTCTTGACATTCTTGTGCTTGAGATAAAGCCGTATTCAGCACTTGTTGGGTGTCTGAGTCGAGGGGAACATTAACTAAAGCACTGTGAAGAGTTTCCAAAAGTCGAGAAAGTTCTGATTGGCCGGATTTAAGGGGGGTCAAGGAATCGGCAAATGGTTGTAGCCAATTTGCCTCAACCAATGACTCCCCTGCCAAACCCATAATTCGGTTCAAATTCTCAGCGGTGAGACGTACCACACGATCGCCAGAAGGTTGCACCGTAACGGTATCAGTGGGAGTGGAAAAGGAAGCCAAATTTTCGGGCTCTTCACTGGGACTCAAGTCCGAATGTTTGTCAACAGTAACAATCAAAGAAGAACTCTCCTCATGAACCGATGGTGGTAACAAAGCCACAATCTCACGACAACACTGTTCCCAGTCCATAGACTTGTCTGCCAAATGTCTATGGAAATCAACGACATTGACTTGACTTAATTCCTCAAATAAATCAACACATTGCAGTAATATGTCAATTTGAGCCGGACCGAGGGAAATTAGATGCTTCTGGGCGGCCATGAAACAGTCTTCCATTCGGTGTGCTAAGTGAATCACCCCATCGAGAGAAACAATTCGAGCCGCACCTTTAATTGAGTGAGAAGCCCGCATCAGCGATTCTAAAGCTTCGTTTGCTTGGGGGTTAGCCTCCAAAACCAGTAAACCTTGAGTTAGGATCGGGATTTGAGCCTCAATTTCTTGGCGAAATAACTCCAGCATGGATTCATCGTTCATGATCAGAAAACCTTATGATTGAGGGTATAAAACAATAATTCAGAGTCCAAAAAATTTAGCCTTTGATCTTGCCAAGTTACGACTCCTTTGGTGTAGGCTTCGGAGGCCTTGGTAATAACAACGGGTGCTTCTTTAAACTCACTTAAATGGAAACGATAGATCCCATGAATTTCATCCACGGGAAAAACCCATTTCTGATCCTGTTGTCCTGCCACAATTAAGCGCTCTGGATTGATAATGGAGGCCTTTACCGTTTCCGTTGCTTCCAAACCCAGTAAGTTTCTCAGGGAAATACAGAGTAATGTCTCGCCACGAATATTGATCAAGCCCACAAAAATCGAGTTAGTGCGGTGAGGAACGCTATGAATGACTTGGGGATGAGTCACCTCTTGCAGGATATTAACTGGTAAGGCCAAGCGTTCGTTACCGAGGCGAAAAATAATCACAGAAAGGGTGTCTGTGTTACGAACCAGCGTACCTTCTCCCACTCCCATCTGGTCTGCGGAGGCTTCGGCAAGGATATTGGTCCATTCTTCTAGGTACTCGGAGGAAGCATATCGTTCCAACAAGCTTCGGCCGGCCGCTGAGTAAACATTGCAGTTGCGGCAGTGGATCACCGTTTTTAGTTCTCCACAACTACCATCGCCCATTACTCCAATCTGATTCCAGCAATCATTGAAATTTAGCTCGTCAAATTGATCATCATCGAATGTTGATAGTTTGTTCGGATTATTCGCCATCTTTTAACTTCTCCATTTTCTAGGACATGACTTTAAAGCGAGCAATCTCCGTCTTTAAGCTATGGGCGGCCGAGTCAAGCAGTTCTAAGGCCTGATTAGTCTCTCGCAAAGAATCTGCTGTTTGTTGAGAGGCTTGACTAAGTTGCCCCATGGCCTCGCTAATTTGCTGGGCTCCTTGGGATTGTTCATCTACCCTCTGACTCACCTGCTCAAAACGGGGGGTCAAACCTTGCACCTGCTCAATAACTTCAACAATTTGATCGGTGATTTTGTCCACACCTTCCACACTATTAACCACAGACTTGGTAAACTTAGCCATCTCCGTCACACCGATGGACACAGCCGATTGCATCTCTTTAATCATATTCTCGATTTCGAGGGTTGCTACGGCGCTCTGATCGGCTAAACGACGGATTTCCCGTGCCACCACGGCAAATCCAGCACCATATTCGCCGGCTCTTTCGGCTTCGAGGGCAGCATTAAGGGACAATAAATTAGTCTGATCTGCCACAACGGTTATGGTGGTAACTACTCGGCTAATATTATTGGCTCGTTCGTGCATTACTTCCAGCTTGGAGGAAATAACCTGAGTTGCTGATAATAACTGGCGCATTACCGAATCAATTTCGTTGAGACTTTCTTTACTGTTGGCCGCAGCAACCGTGGTCTGTTCGGCCATGGTGGAAACCTGCTCCATCGTTTTGACTAATTCCTTTGAGGTGGCCGCAATCTGATAAGCAGTGGCCGTCACTTGATTAGTTGAAGCTACTTGTTCGGCGACGGTGGTTTCTAGGTTTCTTCCCGATGCGGTAATTTGGTCAGCCGAATTGGTGATTTGATTGCCCGACTTTTGGATGCGATTAACTAGGCCATTCAGATCTTGATTCATGGTGTAAAAAGCGTTTTGCAATTGACCAACTTCATCTTCTTGATCTGATCTGGCAATTTGACTGGTTAAGTCCCCAGCGGAAATCTTTTCAGCCATCTCCACTACTCCCGCAATCTTAGCTCCTAAAGGTTTGGCGATGGTATTGCTAAAGAAAACGCCAAATAAAATCGCTGTTCCAGGACCAATCAGGATGGCCACAAATGCCCAAAATCCCACTTGTGAGACATCTTCTGACGAAATCTGCTCAGTTTTGGCTGCTGCTTCCTCCTTTATTTTCAACACGGCCATCAAAGCCTGGGTAGCCTCGATCAATGGTGGCTTGTTTGCCTCAACTTGGCTGACTAGTTTTTTGTAGGCGGCGATCGCCACAGTCGCTTTTTCTCCTGAGTTGCTAAGATTTTCAAACTCAAGATTGAGAATCAAAAACTGATTGTGTGCTTGTTTCCAAGCATCCCATTTCTGCAAAAAGTCTTTATAGACCTGCTTTTCTGCTTCCGTTTGGGAACTTGATTTATACTGTTCAAACCCCTCCTCAATTTGTTTCCAAGCGTTATCAATGCGATCAATTTCGGACTGTCGTCCATCTCGACTGAGATTAACATTAAGCAAACCCCGTTCAGAGGACTCAATTTGAGTTTGACCCTCATTGATTTTCCACAGTCCGGAAATGCTCGGCAGACTATTATTCACGAGGGTGTCAATGTGCTTACTCAAGCGAGAACTACCACTGATTCCCACTAACGCCACTATCAGTACCAACAATCCCATAAAGATGAAGGCGAAAATGAGGCGTGCTTGCATAGATTGATTTTTAAACATACCTACTTAGCTTCCCCTCAATTTTGGTTCCATAGACTTTGTTGTAAGCGTTTAATTCGCTCCTGAATCTGCTTGGCCTTGACTGTATCGCCTTGACTTTCTTTCAACAAGGCCAGATGAACTAAGCCTACTTCTGAATGGGGATCGAGGTAGATGGCCCGTTGAAAGCACTGTTCGGCCTGGTCTTTTTTCTGATCGGCCTGATATAATTCCCCCAGCAACAGATAAGCTTCCCCACTGGTGGGATGTTTTTTTAGATAGTTCTGACAGAGCGTGGTTGCGGATGCTAAATTCCCTTCATCGGCCAACTTTCTTGCTGTTGGCAAATCAGCCAAGTAAGTCTCCACAGGGGAAGGCTTGGAAACCAAACCTCTACTTGTTGGTAAATTTGGCAATGTTTGTGCCCGAGGAGAAGGCTTGGAAACCAAACCTCTACTTATTGGTAAATCTGGCAATGTTTGTGCCAAATCTTGCTTGCGATAGGCAAAGGTGAAGGGTTGACGTATATATTCGTAATTCGGTGCGACCATTTTCCCAGTTTCCGATGATCCCAAAAACAGTAACCCCCCTGGTATCAGCAGGCGATCAATCGCTTCTAATATCTGTTCACACGCTTCTGATTTCAGGTAAATTAACAAGTTCCGACAGAAGATGATGTCATAGCGCTTGGACTGACCCTCAAGAAAGGTCAACACATTTCCTTGCTGAAAATTGACCAAGGTGCGCACCGATTGACTAAGTTCGTAACCCCCCGGCGTTTCTTGAAAGTAACGCTGAATATTCGTCCAAGGATCGCCACGAAAGGAGTTTTTGGTGTAAACTCCTCGTTTTGCCTTGGCTATCGATCTATGACTAATATCAAGGGCATCGATCGCAAATTGTTTTGAATACAGTCCTGCTTCTAACAGGGCGATCGCCATGGAGTAAGGTTCTTCACCCGTAGAGCAGGGAATACTCAACAGTTGCAGCGGTTTCAAGCTTGGCGATCGCAACCTTTCCGAGGTGACGTAAGTGGTCAGGTAATCAAAGGGTTTGCCATCCCGGAAAAACCAAGTTTCGGGGACGATCAGGAGTTCGATCAGTTCCTCTAATTCCTCAGCAGAAGTTTGTAACCGAATCCAATAGCTTTTGATGTCAGGCAACTTACAGTCAACTCGACGAGTTTCCACAGCTCGGGCCATGCGGATAGAGCCAATTATCTCCGGATCTAAGCTGATAGTTTCGCTCACTAAGGTGGCGATCGCTGATAATACCATTACCTCTCCTACACCGTTTTAAACCGAGCAATTTCCGAACGCAATCCATGGGCTGCTCCGTCCAACTCCCCGATCGCCTTGTTGGTGGACTGCAAAGCATCGATGGTTTGCGCCGAAGCTTGACTAAGTTGTCCCATGGCTTCACTAATCTGTTGCGCTCCCTGGGATTGCTCCTCAACGCTCTGGCTCACCTGTTCAAATCGGGGTGTTAATTCTTGCACCTGCTGAATCACCAGAGCCACCTGATTGCTAATCTTGTTAACATTGGTAACACTATCTACCACAGAACTATTGAACTTATCCATCTCCATCACACCGGTAGAAACCGCTGACTGCATCTCCTTAATCATCTTGGCAATTTCCAGAGTAGCGACGGCCGTTTGGTCTGCTAAACGGCGGATTTCCCTAGCGACAACGGCGAAACCCGCTCCGTATTCCCCTGCTTTTTCGGCCTCGATCGCCGCATTTAAAGAAAGTAAATTAGTCTGATCCGCTACTTTATTAATAGTTGTCACCACACTATTGATATTATTGGCTTTTTCGCTCATTTTACCCAGTTTAGTAGCGATGGAAGTGGTCGCATCTGAAAGTTGACGCATCACATTTTCCATGTTATTTAAGTCATTTTGACTAGCACCCGCAGAAGTCGCCGTTGCTTGGGACATCTGTTTGACCTGCTCCATCACCTTCACCAAAGCTTTAGAAGTGGCCGCAATCTCTTGGGAAGTGGCACTCACTTCATTGGTGGAGGCCAATTGTTCGGCTACGGTGGCTTCCAACTCTTTATTTGCCGCTGCAATCTCAGTGGTAGAGGTGCTCACTTGCACACCGGATTGTTGCATCTGGTGAATTAGGGAATTAAGATTTTTGGACATGGAGTAAAATGCCGTTAGTAACTGCCCAATTTCGGTATGATCATCGATTTTTTCAACGTTTTGCCGTAAATCTCCATCAGCAATCTGTTCCGCAGCCTGCACCACCTTGGGCAGTTGCTGTTGAATTGGCGTAGCAATCCAGATGCCCATCGCGATGGTTACCACCATGACGATCAATGTTCCTAAAATGATCAATAAAATCTGAAACTGACTGGCTTTCTCTAATTCCTCTTGATTTTCATTTAAACGATCTTCAAAAATTTTTAATACATTAATACGAGTTTCTTCAAGTTTGGCTAACCGAGGAATTAAAATTTGTCGTTTGGCCTCATCGAGCTTATTGGCGTCCACTAAGGGATAAATACTGGCTGCCACGCTATCGTAGTCATCAGCAAGCTGAAAAATATCATCAATTAATTGTTTTGCTTGGGGATCGCTAACTTCAGCT
The DNA here is from genome assembly GCA_011391125.1 of Synechococcales cyanobacterium S06. Taxonomy (GTDB): domain Bacteria; phylum Cyanobacteriota; class Cyanobacteriia; order Cyanobacteriales; family JAABRE01; genus JAABRE01. Next base: position 11,017 of record JAABRE010000030.1, on the reverse strand, counting down.
AATTCCTGCTTGTTTTCCATCATTGCTTCTCTAGCCTTATCATAAGTACCACGATAGTATTGGTCTTTAGGATAGAGAGCATAACCACGGATACTGCCGATAATCCTCGAGATATCGTAAACAAGTTCATTCACATTTTTGATGTTTTCAGTAAGTTCCTTTGAGTCTTCTTGCACTTTAAGTAAGTGTGTATTGCCAGAATAATTGATGCTTCCCAGTACAATCAGGAACACAATGGGAGTGGAGAAGCCTAGGATTAAACGATTAGTTAGTTTATTCAGCATGAATATTTGTAATGGAAAAATTAAATTAAATAATGCTAGATTAGAAGGGAAATCAAACTTGAATGGAAAAACTATAACTTTTGACCAGAAAAAAAAGTTTCAGGGTTCGGGATCTCAAGCTACCGCCTTTAGCTGTAGGGTGTTTTCATTCTAAATTTTTTATTTTGAACAAAGAACCCTAAACAAGGAGTTGGGGAGTTAGGGAGTTAGGGACTTAGGGACTTAGGGACTTAGGGACTTAGGGACTTAGGGACTTAGGGACTTAGGGACTTAGGGACTTAAGAATATCGTTCCCCCTAATCCCCCAATACCCCAATACCCCAATACCCCAATCCCCCTAATCCCCCAATACCCCAATACCCCAATCCCCCAATACCCCAATACCCCAATCCCCCAATACCCTAATCCCCCAATACCCACCGTTTTCACCTCCGAGAACGGCCATTAACCCCCTACTGATAACTGAAATGACTTTTGCCTTGGGTATTGCGTTATAATTGGGTTTCATCACCTATTAGTAAAAAATTATGTCGTTCATCACTGAATAATCGCTCAAGCTGGATACATTGAATAATCCGTTTGTCATCCAAGATCGTGCCATTTAAGTAGGGAGCTTCATCAACACGAATACTGGAAGTCCTTATATCTGATTTTGAGATATTTAGGGTTTCCGTTACCCGCTCCGCCATCAGTCCCAGATATTGCAAAGAGCCGTTTTGGATCGGATATTTAACAATAATGATGCGGGTACTGAGGATGGGACGACTGGGAGTTCCCTGAATCAGATGGCACAGATCGATTACCGGCAAAATAGTCCTTCGATAGTTAAACAGACCCGCAAGGTATTCGGGAACGTGTTGGACTTTTCTAAGATTAACTCGTGGAATCACCTCAATAACTTGAGAGCTTTCGAGCGCATAGATATCTTTTCCGGCATAACAAAGCAGGATTAGCATTTTTTTTCCCCAAAATACTTTGAGTCTAATTTCACATCCTCGGATTATTTTTGACCTAAAAATTATCGGATCAATAAGATCGTATAAGCAAAGAGAGGAAAAGTCTAATGCCTAATAATTATGATATTTATAACTTTTTGGCATGGTGGTAATATTGATTAATATAGCAATTCAAGATTTCCTAACCCATAATCACTGCATAACCAATAATCACAATATTAAAAATGGTGAAAGAACCGCCCAGAACCGGAACTGCAATACGACGCATTAAATACCTTGAATCTTGTTCGGTTTCACTGAGAAATCGAGTATAAACTAAAAGAATTGCGGCCACGAAGATATAAAGCATGGCGACGATGTGAATGGAATCAAGCAGAGTGACGGTATTGCCACTACCTAAGTCGGATGTGGCGGTTTCCATATTCACTAAAACCGAAAATAACGTCCCCACAAATATTCCCATACGAGCACCAAAATACTCATCGATCAGCAAAGCTAAGATTGAAAGGGCAACTGCCCCATAAAGCCCCGCCGAAAGTTTAAAGAAGCTAACTTTGTTTTTACGCTTGATTTTTATTGAAACAATTAGGCGCGATCGGTTAGTTATTTCTTGTTTCTTTGATGGTCTTCCAAAACCGGTTTGATAAGGGAAATTCTCTTGGGAAATTTTAAAATTGGTAATCTCCCAACCTTCCAAATCCAGTTCTTTTTGATAGCTGGTATTGGCAAAATCGGGGATCTGAACGAATTTTGAGGCATCTAACTGGGTTTCCTCAAGTATAATTTGCAAGTCATGGCGATCAAAGGGATAATTTCTGGTGTCCCAGTTGTAGTAGATGGTTGTACTAATTTCCTGTTCTGACCAAAAGAGATTTTTATGGGCTAAAAATAGCTCCGACAGATTTTTACTGGGGGTAGTTCGGCGGTAATTGGTGTTAACTTCTTTGCTATTGAATATTTTTAGGTTTTCTAAGGGTTTGAGAGTATCAGAAGGACACATACTCCAGATCCAGAAAGTGGCCGTAAATGACTTGTCGGCGGGAATCAAATCTCGCAAGGAGGTTACATAAATCCCAATTTGACAACTTTTCGGAGCTGTTAAAGACGGTTGCCCCTGAACTGGTAAAATCTGAGATATCCAGTAGCTAAAAACCACCGTCAACAAACAACCGATGAGAGCATGATAATTTTTAGACATAATCAAATTCTTAACCCACAATTACCGCATAACCAATAATCACAATATTAAAAATGGTGAAAGAACCGCCCAAAACAGGAACGGCAATACGACGCATTAAATACCGTGAATCTTGTTCGTCTTCACTGAGAAATCGAGTATAAACTAACAGTATTGCGGTGACGAAAATATAAAGCATAGCCATGATGTGAATGAAATCAATCAAAGTGACGGTATTGCCACTACCCAAGTCGGATGTGGCGGTTTGCATATTTACCAAAACTGCAAATAAAGTGCCCACAAATATCCCCATGCGATCGCCAAAATCTTCATCCAACAGCAAGGTCATGATTGAAAGTGCCACGGCTGCATAAACCCCCGCTGAAAGTTTAAAAAAGCTAACTTTGTTTTTACGATTGATGGTAATGGAAATAACCAAGCGCGATCGGTTAGTTATTTCTTGTTTCTTTGAGGGTCTTCCAAAACCGGTTTGATAAGGGAAATTCTCTTGGGAAATCTTAAAATTGGTAATCTCCCAACCTTCCAAATCCAGTTCTTTTTGATAGCTGGTATTCGCAAAATCGGGGATATGAACGAATTTTGAAGCATCTAACTGGGTTTCCTCAAGAATTATTTGTAAAACATGGCGATCAAAGGGGTAATTTCTGGTATCCCAGTTGTAATAGAGGGAGGTACTAATTTCCTGTTCCGACCAGAATACTTTTTGATTGGCTTTAAAGAGAGCAGATTTATTTTCACTGGGAGAAGTTCGGTTGTAATTCGTGTTAACTTCTCTGCTATTTAATAATTTCAAGCTTTCCAAGGGGTTTGGATTTTCAAAAGGACAGACACTCCAGAGCCAAAAAGTTGCAGTAAATGACTTGTCTGCTGGGACAAAATCCCGCAAGGAGGTTAAATAAATGCCAATTTGACAACTTTTCGGAGCTGTCAAAGACGGTTGCCCCTGAACTGGTAAAATCAGAGATATCCAGTAGCTAAAAACCACCGTCAACAAACAACCTATTACAGCTAACCTCTTGACAAGTACACTGACAAAAGGCAGCTGAAATTGGGAACTATGTCTCTTCATTTATCAAATCCTTTATTGACTATTGGTTCTGTGGTTGTTGGTGCCGAAATTTGGATTAAAATCTACAGTATTCTAGGGTAATCAAAAAAGGACCTTAATTATCATGCTTTATCAGCATGGTATTTATAACATTTTCCTATAGAGTGAAAGCTTTATCAAAACACAGCGGTTTAACTATTATAGTAATTCCAATTAAGATTAGAACAGTTAAAAAATAGGTTCGTAGTTGCGCTTTAGCGCTTCTTAGGACTAAAGTCCAACAACAAACTAAAAACTTTTGTTTAATTTTTATTTGGAATTACTATAGCAGAGAAACTAGGCTTTTCTTAGAAAAACTAGCGAACTAAAATTATGCACAGATTAATCCCATTAATAACTTCTCGTCAAGTAGATAGAATTAAAAATATTAGCATTGTAAGGTATAATTAACGGGTGTTTAGCCCAAAAAGCTATGTCGAAAAACCAGAGCCAAACAAATCAGGAAGTTTATACCTGGTGATTCCTGTGACAACTTGCTCTGACTTGAATCAATTAACGAGAATTATGACTTTGTGCGGCACTCCAAGAGCTTTAACCTACAACAAACTCGGTTCTTTACAAGGTTGGGGGTTGGATTGGAAAAAAGCTGACCCCTTGGTTAGAACAATTCTCAAACCTGCTGACATTGGTTTACCGTCAAAATTGTGGGAATGGTCAGCAAATGATACTATGAAAGCAATTTTGGCGCAACAAGAAGCTGCTAAAACCTTTTTAATTAAAGAAATTTACCGTTTTACTACTGACAAAAATGAGAGAAAAGAGTTATTAAACTTACTAAAAAATGACCCTACAGCTAATAACTGGTTACATAGACATTTTAGAGAACAGTATATAAAAGGACATACTTTTGTCAGAAACCAGATTGTTTACCAAAATGCAGGCTATGAGTGTAAAAGAATTAGTCGTAGTTCAGTGCAGTTAGAAATAGCGGGTTTAGAAAAAGGCAAAAGAATAAAACTTAAGCTCAAATGTCGTCATGTAATTAAAGGACAGATTCGGGTAATCAAAAATGAATTTGGTAAAATAGAAGTTCATTGTACGAACATTAAAGAGATAAAAATACCTCAATCAAAACCTACTAAAAAAATAGGAATTGATAAAGGTTATACCGAAGGATTCTATACCAGTGAAGGTGCAGTTATAGCTCCAGAATTAGGTAAATTAATGACAGCAAAAACGGAGAGAATTACTAAAACCAACCGTAATCGTTACCGTCTAAGAAATTATGCTCTTAATACTTCCCCCCTTGTAGGGGTAGGTCTTGTGCCTACCCTGGTTAGGGGGGTACATCCTCATAATCACGATAAAAATAAGAGTAAAAACATTATTAAAAATAATCTTGGCTACAAGGTAAAATCAAAAAGATTAAGCGAAGAAAAAGCCACAATACAGAATTTTATTCGCTCAGATTTAAGACAGAATCTCACGACATCTGTCGATATTTACTGCGAAGATTTAACCCAGCCCATTATCAGTTATCAGTCATCAGTTATCAATTATCAATTGTCTCCCTAGTATCTTAAGTGTTAACTGTTCACTGTTAACTGTTAACTGTTCACTGTTAACTGAGTATGGGCGACCGCTTTATCCGTTTTACGGGGGATGTGATACAAGCTGATTTGAATGCAGCACTAAATATTTGCGTTCGAGGACAGGATCACAAAATCACCCGCTATATGAAAGCGAGTGAGGTTGAAAGCGAGCTTTTAACTCGCACTGTTCGATATTTAGCTTCGTTGGCAATTTCAGTAAACTCAGCTCTTGAACTTGGGTACTTGTTACCAAAGTTTAAAGCAAAAGCACTGAAATTAGAAGTTGAATATCACCGACAGGGGTAGTCGGTAAGGTGTAGGGGTAGGTCTTGTGCCTACCCGTTTTGGGAGATTAGTACCAAGAATGTCGTCAACGTGCCATCACCACGACCAAAACAGAAGATACCAGCAACAAAAGACCCTTTTACCTAAGCTGCATAGTTTTAAGTAGATTTAGTTTACCCCCTAAAGTCTAATGCTTTATAATTTTAGTAGTTATAAATTTTAAGCATACCCAAATGGAATTAAAAACTCTTAAAAATTTTCTTATTGTTGCCGAAGAACTTAATTTCAGTCGTGCTGCTGTCAGGATATTTATTTCGCAACCAGCTTTAAGTCGTCAAATTAAAGCAATTGAAGATGAATTGGGCGTTATGCTATTTCTCAGACAATCAGATGGCTTGAAACTCACTGAAGCAGGAGTTTTTTTGCTCGAACAAGCAAAAGATATTTTGCATCGTACTAATGTCGCTATACAAAACACCCAATCTCGTTACAGCAACATAGCTCCACCTTTAGTGATCGGCTATATTCCCACGATCCTCCAAAGTTTTTTAGGAGTAAACTTAAACCGCTTTGGACTTGTTTATCCTCAAATTTCCCTGGGTTTGCTAGAACTTTCACCTGGTGAACAAGTTAAAAACCTGCGAGATGGTGCGATCAACATTGCGTTTATGGGCAATCCTCCTGATGAATTGGACGAAGAGTTTTCAGTTAGAAGTGTTAGGCAAGTTGCGATAGCGGCGGTGTTACCCAGCAGCCATTCCTTGGCAAATCAGTATTCTATTAATTTGGCCCAATTGGCGACGGAAAAATTTATCGGAATGTCCGAAGATACCTTTCCTGGTCGGAATGATCGCATTCGTGACACTTGCCGCTGCGCAGGTTTCACGCCCAATCTGTGCCTGTTTGCCAATAGCCATGCTTCCATGATTGCTCTGGTCGCGGCCGGACAAGGAGTCGCCGTTATGCCCAATGAAGCAGAAAGTTTACCCCATCCCCAAGTTGTATTTATGCCCCTTCACCATCCCATCTACCATGCCAGATCTACGGCTGTTTGGAGGAAGGAAATACCTTCTCAATCTTTAGATAAGTTTCTCAAAATTCTCTTTGAGGATAGAGGACTTGTTAATTGAAATAACAAGAAAAGCGATGTCAGGCCTCTTTTTTCAAGGGGATGAAAATAAAAATATTCCTTATTTCAAGCTACCACCTAAAGGCAGTAGTAACTGTTAACTGAATAACTGAAATAACTACTCATCTTCACCGACAAATTTAGTCAGGAGACCCTACTTAATAGTTATAACAGCTATAGCTATTTAGCATATTTAATAAGATTGACAAATAGTCTGATTAATCTCAATAATAGATATATTAAATTAGCGAAAAAAATGTGAATTATCTCATTTTGACGCTAATTATTACTAGGATATTAAGGTACTAGATTACATGGCAATTACTTGGCTTGAGATCAATAATTTATTTAGAAATTTACTTAATGAACCCGTCCGTATGGGTGAGAAATATCGCACTGGTATTCCTTTAGTTGACAGTCATCACGCTCAAGTTTTTATCTTTATTGAGGAGATTCGTCAAGCTATCCGTCAGAAACAAACCCAAGAGCAGTTGATGCAGACTATGGCCAAGCTTGAAGATTTCTGCGGCTACCATTTTTCGTTTGAATCCAAAATCATGACAAAACTTGGTTATCCCGGTGCTGATGACCATACTAAGACTTTAGTATCCTTTACCAATAGGGTGCTTAACAACTGGAAGACAAGTTTGGCTAACGGGACTCTTCATCCTCTCGAAGTTGTTTATGGTCTTAAAACAACAGTGGTAGATGCCATTATTGCAGAGGATGTCAAATATGCCCAATACTTTGCTGACAACGGCATTGATGTTTCTTGGATTGAAACACCCCAAGATTTGGATCGTGGTAAAGATTATGTCGGTACATCCACTCCTGAAGATCTGAAGGAAACTTTCAAAGTTGTGGATCGAGATGGCGGCGGAACCATCTCCCCCGAGGAGTTGGCGTTGTTGCTGAAAAACCTTAATGTAAAGGCTTCGGATGCAGATATCGCTCGTCTGATCAAAGAAGCTGATCAGGACGGTGATGGTGAAATCGACTACAGTGAACTAATCACCATTATGACGAATTCCAGCCAAACTTCATCTCAAGATGGTATTAGTTGGGGTGAGATTAATAATATCTTTAAAGCTCTCTTAAATGAACCAGTTCGTATGGGTGAAAAATATCGCACTGGTATTCCTTTAATTGACAGTCTTCATGCTCAAATCTTCATTTTCATTGAAGATATACGTCAAGCAATTCACAATAAGCAAACTAAAGAGCAGTTGATAGAGACGATCGCCAAGCTTGAAGCTTTTTGCCAAAGCAGTGTGTCTATTGAATCGAAAATCTTGACCAAATTTGGTTATCCCGGCGCTGATGACCATATCCAAAATCTTACTTCCTTTACAAAACGAGTGATTGAAGACTGGAAACAAAAATTAGCCAACGGGGTGCTTCATCCTCTGGAAGTTGTTCAGGCTCTCAAGACCACCATGGTAGATTCAATCATGGGTGAAGGCATGAAATATGCCAAATACTTTGCGGATAAAGGGATTGATGTTTCTTGGCTTGAAACACCCCAAGATTTAGATCGCAATAAAGACTATACAGATACTTGCTCCGATGAAGATCTCAAGGAAACTTTCAAAGTTGTGGATCGAGATGGCGGCGGAACCATCTCACCCGCTGAGTTGTCGTTGTTGCTCAATAACCTTAATTTAGGTGCTTCTGAAGAGGATATTGCACGTTTGATTAAAGAAGCAGACCAGGACGGTGATGGTGAAATTGACTATGGTGAACTCATTACCATCATGAAAAGTTAATCTGAGGTGACAACGGGTAAGTTGGTATCCAAAATTAATTTGGTATTTTAGGAATACTGTAGAGACGTTGCCTGCAACGTCTCTACAGTATGGGTTTAGGACTGCTATATGCTCCCCTCACCCTCACCGGAGAGGGTCCCACGGGTTCGGGTCTTAAAATTTTGAGCAGCAACGCAAGAAACGGTTTCCCGGCTTAATGTAGGGGTACGAACGGCCGGAAAGCCCACGGGGAGCAACAACAAACCCAGGGCCGTTGATCAATGATGAAGTGGGCATCCTCCAGCTTGAGGTTCTTTTTCCCAAGGTACGCGAACGTAGAAATAATTGGGTTTGAGCAGACGATTTTCAAATCGGGAGTGAAAAATTGGTGTAGTTGAACCTGAGAGGGGAGGAACTAACCAAGTCCAATCTCCGTAAACCTGGCGATTACTAAGAGTGGCGTCGAAGCGGCGATCGCAAAGTGGCGCCGGTACGCGATCGCACTGTTGTTTTTGATCCACAAATTGCATAAACAGATCGGTTAAAGTATGATGATCCAATATCTTAACTCCATGTAATTTATAGGAGTGCAGTACAGCGATATTCAGTTCGACTAAGGCGACATCCTGCCAAAGAGTCATTTTTTTACGACAATCCAACCCCATCTTTTCAGCAATAATGGGTAGCATATTATAGCGATTAGTGTCGCTCAAATTGCGCGCCCCAATTTCTGACCCCATGTAAAAACCATTAAAGGTTGCGGGGTATTGGATTCCGCCCAGATCCAACACCATGTTACTTACAGCAGGTAAGGCAAACCATTTTAGTCCCAAATCGGCCAACCATTCATAGCGAGGGTGGGAAATCGGCACTTCTAAGATAATTTCTGGGGGAATTTCAAACCATTGGGGTTCTTTTTCACCCATTTGAATAATCAAAGGTAAGACATCAAAACGACTTTTCGAATCTTTTGACCAACCTAACTTAAGTGCTTGATCTGTTAATTCTAGATTGGCGGGATCGCCGAGAATACTACCATCTGATTGACGATAACCTGCATAACGCAGGAGTAAATTATTCCAAATTTTGATCTGCAAATCGGGATTGAAAATGGTAATAGTTGATCTCAGATTGCCATTATTAGTGGCAAAGTTAATATGTTCAACTAAAGTGAGAAAAATCTCCTCCTCGGTTTGTATAGTAATTCCAAATAAAAATTAAACAAAAGTTTTTTGTTTGTTGTTGGACTTTAGTCCTAAGAAGCGCTAAAGCGCAACTACGAACCTATTTTTCAACTGTTCTCATCTTAATTGGAATTACTATAAATGACGCTGATCAAGCAGTTGTAAACAATGCCAAAAATAGCGTCCCACACAACGATTACTGTTACGCCATGCCAACTTGGCACCATAAGCTAGTTCATCGTAAGTCGGTTCGTAAGTGCCGGTACGTTCAATTGAGTCCTTGACGAATTGCCAACGGGGAGGGAATAGTTCTGCTAAACCTTGTTCGAGATAACATTGCTTGAGAAATACCTCAGCTTCTTTGGCAACGGAGGTAATCGGTTGAGCATAAAAACTGGTCTGCTCAATGGGTATAAATTCTCCAGCTGATTCTACCAATGGACATTTAGGGCTAGGAGTTTGAGCGTTACTTTCGGTTTCATTAACTGGTATCATGGCTAGTTCTTTGTTATAAAAGGTGGGAGAGGAATTAACTGGTATTTACCCGCTGTCTTAAGGGACATCAGAATTAATGAGTTTTTTCCCTTGTTTATCCAGATCAGTTTTAGTAAATAAATGTTTAGTTTCGCGATAAGTTTTAAATAAGTTTGTATAAAAACTAGCCGCAAATTCTTCCCCACGAGGCTTAATTTTTTCAAAGCTCGTTTCTAGGATTTCAATTGGTAAAATAGCAGAGGATGATCTCATAGTTGTTAAATCTATAGAAAAATATTCCTAGAGCTAATTAATTAAGTGTTACCTTAATAGGGTGAACTACAACACCCTCTATTCCTTTGCTAAAAGCTAAGGGAACTACTTTTCGTATAATATTCAGGCTACCATTACAATCAGCATTCAATTTTTTACCTGAACTTGATTGATATAATCCTCGTTTAAAACGTTTTCCACTAAAGGAATGTTTGATTCCTGCTTGATATTTAGGGAGGTTATCTTGGTCGTAAAAACTTGCTTTACTGGTGTAAGATTCTTCGGTTTCAATAACTTCAATTCCCGCCAATAATCCTTTATATTTTAACTGCTCTATCAGTCTTTTATGGGGAATATTAACAAATTTTTGGTTATTAATTGAGTCTTTAAAATTTTGATTCCAGCCAATAATTAATGTACCAATTTGGTTTCTAACAAGTTCTGCTATAATTGCTTTACTTGTGCAATGGAGGTAATAATCCATTTTCTGATTTCTTTTTTGCCAAATTTTACTAATTCTTTTAGTAATTCTGGTTTCTTTTAAGTGAGATTGTAACTTAGCAGTTTCTTTATTTGCATATTGATTAACTGCTTTCAAAGCTCTTCCATCATAGATTTTAGGTTGGTAATTCGGTAAATTACTACTTAAAGTTGCTAAGTTATTTAATTCTAAATCTATGGCTGCTACTCTTTTTTTAGGTAAAAGATTTTCGGTTATTTCAACTGAGTAAACTACCTCAATTATATAAACTCTTTTCTTAGGAATAATCCTCACTTGTTCGGCTTTTTTTACCTTTGTTTTTAAGTAAATATTAGTTTGACTAGGATGAATTATCCCTTTTTTTAACT
>JAABRE010000002.1 GCA_011391125.1 Synechococcales cyanobacterium S06 | reverse complement strand
AGGGAAATCACGAAACTCGACATATTTTATTACATTTATGCAGTTTTACATAACCCTAAATACAGGGAAAAATATGAGTTAAATTTGAAGCGAGAATTCCCAAGAATACCCTTTTATGATGACTTTAATCAGTGGAACAATTGGGGTAAAAAATTAATGGAATTACACCTAAATTATGAGACAATTACACCTTATCCTTTGAAAAGAATTGATAAACCCCCCCTAACCCCCCCTTTACAAGAGTGGGAACAAAAAGCCACCCTTTCCAAGGGGGGTTGGGGGGTTATAAAACCCAAATTAAAAGCCGATAAAACAAAGGGACAAATTCTCATAGATGAGGTGACAACCTTAGAAAATGTCCCGGAAATTGCCTGGGAATATCAGTTAGGAAATCGTAGTGCGATCGAGTGGATATTAGACCAATATAAAGAGAAAAAACCCAAGGATTCCACCATCGCAGAAATGTTTAATAACTATCGTTTTGCTGACTACAAAGAACAGGCGATCGACTTATTAATGCGCGTTACAACTGTTAGTATTGAAACCATGAAAATTATTAAAGAAATAGAAATCAAACAAACCCAGAACTAGATTCCCAACTTAAATTATCACGCCAAATCAAACAATAAAAGTTCAGAATTAGCCGCATTTCCTGTTATAATTAAACTGGATTCTTCGGTAATTGCGGCACCATCTCCAGCAGATAAAACGTGATCATTTAAGTTAATTTCACCGCTAATTATTTGTACCCAAATTCCCCTTTCTGGATTGATTTTATGACTAATAGTTTCGCCTTTTTGCAGTAAAGTTGCATATAAGTTAACATCCTGATGAATAGTCACAGAATTTTCTCGGCCATCTTGAGAACCAATTAAGCGCAATTTACCCCTTTTTTGGGCTTCTGTAAAGGTTTTCTGCTCATAACCGGGTGTTATGTCTTTTTGCTCTGGTATAATCCAAATTTGTAGCAAATGCACCGATTCGTTTTCGGAAGGGTTGAACTCACTGTGTTGAATTCCTGTACCCGCACTCATCCGTTGCACTTCCCCAGGGCGAATTATTGAACCATTACCCAGACTGTCTTTATGTTCTAACGATCCTTGCAAAATATAGGTGATGATTTCCATGTCTTGGTGTCCATGGGTAGGAAATCCACCACCGGGGTTTACTTTGTCTTCATTAATAACCCGTAAGGTTTTAAAACCCATATAATTCGGATCAAAATAATTGCTAAAGGAGAATGTGTAACGAGTATCTAACCAACCCAAATTAGCTTTTCCTCTCTGGTTTTCCTGACGAATATTAATCATAAGTTGTTTAACAATGTGCTTTAATATTTATAATTATGGTAACAAAAAAATCATTGATATATGAGTAAATTTTTAAGCCCCGGTGACAAAGCTCCAATTTTTAAAACTTTAGATCAAGATAATAATTTGCTCAATTTAGAAGACTTGAAAACTCAGTGGGTGCTCATCTATTTTTATCCTAAAGATAATACTCCCGGATGTACCACTCAAGCAAAAGATTTTACGAATTATCATCAGGAATTTATCAATTTAGGAGTGAAAATTATTGGTATTAGTCCTGATTCCATTACCTCCCATCAAAAATTTAGGGATAAACACAATTTATCTATTACTTTATTATCAGATTCTCACCATGAAATTGCGGAAAATTACGGTGTTTGGCAATTAAAAAAGTTTATGGGTAAAGAATATATGGGTGTAGTGCGATCGACTTTTTTAATTAATCCTGACGGAAATATTGCTTATATTTGGCCTAAAGTTAAGGTGAAAGGTCACGTTGAATCTGTTTTAAATTATTGTCAAAATTTCGGTAATAAATAATAGGCTTTTGTTGTTAATAGACTTGTCTGGTAATAAATAATATTTGTTTATAGCACTTTCCGATTAAAGGTGATCTACCCCTCACCCCCTACCCCCTCATCCCTTGGGGAGAGGGGGAAAGAGAGGCAAAATATCTACCCCTCACCCCCTACCCCCTCATCCCTTGGGGAGAGGGGGAAAGAGAGGCAAAATGTCAAATGAAAATGCTATCTTACTTCTCACCTATTACCTATTGCCTATTACATATTACCTATTACCTATTACTTAATTATTGGGCTAGGCGACTTGCTTGAGAAGACCAAGCAGGAGTTGGTGTGGACTGCCTAGCTTGACTGGAGTAGGGTTGATTGGCTTCGTGAACAACTCCCGAAGGTGTGCTAACTTGGACACAGCTTGGGGTAAACAAAAAGATACTTTCACCAATTCTTTCTTGATGACCGTCAATGGCATAAGTTCCACCGGCCACAAAATCAACGGCTCTCTGAGCTTCATCGGCATCCATTATATTGAGATTTAATACTACAGACCTTCTTTGTCTTAAAGCCTCAATTACTTGTGGCATTTCATCAAAGGAATGGGGTTCAAAAACTACCACTTCGGTAATATTATTGTTAACTCCTGGCATTCCGATCACGTTATTCTTGGCGCGGCCTTCCATTCCTGATGGTGATGTCATATTAGTTTTAGTTCCACGACGATGATTTTGCTGCTCATCTTGAGCTACGGATTGTTGTTGTTGTTGTTGTTGTTGTTGATAATTATTATAATCATCGTCATCATCGTCATAGTCGTCATATTCTTCGGCCTCATTAAGACCCACCATATCTTTGATTTTATTCAAAAAGTTCACGCGTCGTAACCCCCCTTTAAAATTTAATTACTGCTATAACTAGATACCACTTTTACTGGCAATTTCGGGTCTTAACTGTCATTCAACGCCAAGATTAAAGGACAGCTAATTACCAATATCCAGTAGGACCTTATGTATTGGTAGTTGTTATAAAAATAATGCTACCAAAGCAAAGCCTCAGCACTATTATTTTTAATCTCCGTTCTCACGGGTAATGTTTGCCTCGTCAATGTTAGAAAAGCTTGTCATTCCAAACAGACGGCCGTCTAGTCGGGCCTATTTAATGTTTAAACAGGGGGCATAGAACTGGCAGTCATTCTAGGGTCTGATGACTTATCTAACGTAGTCCTCGAAAGACTTAGACTGCAAATGCTCTTATTTTACAGTTATTACCGGAAAATACTAGATTTACAATCAGTGTTTAATTTATACTTACTTGCGTCTAATTTATACCCTTTAATAGATGAATTTCAATAAACAAAGAACTAAATTAAATAAATCTTTGAAATACAGTGTACAAATAGTTACCTTAATTTGAATTTGTGATCTGAATTACTTTCTTGTGCCGAAAATTATTGTACCTAAACGAATCATGGTTGCACCAGATTGAATGGCTAATAAATAATCGCCGGACATACCCATGGATAACTCATCCATACTAATATTTAAGCATTTTTTTTGTTGAATTTCATTAGCTAATTTTTGGGTAGCTTGAAAAGCTGTTAATTTATCCGTTTCTGACAACCCCAAAGGTAAAATTGTCATTAAACCTCGAATCTTAAGATGTCTTAAATGATCTAATACGGGCAAATCATCTAATAAATCTTCTTTATTCCAGCCATATTTATTCGGATCAGGTAATAATTTTACCTGCAAAAATACTTGAGGAGAAAAATTTAATTCTCCCGCTATTTTATCTAAATAAACTGCTAATTTAAGACTATCAACTGAGTGTAACCAGTGAAAATGTTGCAGGGTTTTTTTCGCTTTATTGGTTTGTAAATGACCGATAAAATGCCAACAAATATCAGATAAATCCTGTAATTGTGCTTGTTTTTCGATCGCCTCCTGCAACTTACTTTCGGCAAAATCGCGAATTCCAGCTTGATAAGCAGCACGAATTGCTTCCACAGAAACCGTTTTACTCACCGCAATTAAACGTACTTGCTGGGGTAATTGGTTTACAATTGCTGAAATTCGTTGGCTAATTTCATTCATCAAAAAGTACCCTTATAAACTTTATTAAGTTCCTCATATTCAGTAACAGGTCCATAGTGACGCAACTTACGCAATTTACTTTCTATCATCAAACGAGCATCGGAACGAATCACGGGATCAAAAGTTACTTCATTTTTAGTAATTGTGACTACAAAAAATAAACGTTGAGCATAAAGAGTAGTAAATAATTCCTTATTGTCTTCGAGTTTAGACAACCGATATAAGAGACCAAAAGTAGGGTGATTAATATAGGTTTCGTTAGTCATTAATTTAGTTGATAATTGATAGTTGACAGTTGATAGTTTAGCTGATAAATGGCAAAATTACTTAATGATTAATTATAATTGTATTTGTATCATATTTTGTGTCTTTTATTAACTTAATTTTAAAGCTTTTAGTTGTGCTTTCGCTTTTTGTAGTGATTCCTGCCATTCTTTTTGTTCGTCACTATCCGCGACGATTCCTGCTCCCACTTGCCCCCAAACTCGGTTTTTTCCCTCAGAATTGCGATGATAAAGCAAAGTTCTAATCAAAATATTTAAGTCTAAGTTGCCCCGTTTATCTAAATAACCACAAGAACCATAAAATAAACTACGACTTACTGGTTCTAATTCTTCGATAAGTTCCAAACATCTTACTTTAGGACATCCTGTGATTGTACCCCCCGGAAACAAGCCCCGAATTAGGTCAATAGGGCTATATTCGGCCGCCAAAATTCCGCTCACATTGCTGACTAAGTGCATTACGTGGCTGTAATTTTCAATTGTCAGTAAATCATCAACTTGCACTGTTCCCCACTGACAAACTTTCCCCAAGTCATTACGCTCTAAGTCAACTAACATAATGTGTTCAGCGATTTCTTTAACGTTAGCTTTCAATTCTTCGGCTAATTTTTGATCTAATTCTTGGGTTTGACCTCTTGGTCTAGTGCCGGCGATCGGTCTCGTTTCAGCTTTATTGCCTACTAATTTAACCAATCTTTCTGGGGAACAACTAATAATTGTTCCCCAATTAGTTTGCCAATAACTAGCAAAAGGAGAGGGATTTATTTGGTGTAAATTCTGGTAAATAGTCCAACTATCCAGGTTAGTTTCTATCTGAAATCGCAGGGATAAATTAGCTTGAAAAATATCACCAGCTTTAATATATTCCTTCGCTTTTCTAACCGCATTTAAGTAGGAATTTTGCTCGGTAAAATAGGTTATTTCCGATTGCTCATTAAGAGGATTATGATTAGTAATTACCTGATTTTCTAATAAGTTTTCCAACTGGTTTAATTCAGTTTCAGTGGGAGCAGCTAACCAAAGTATTTGTTCCTGATGATCTAACACTGCAAAGCAAGCCGGTTCATACCAATAGGCCACAGGAAAAGGCAAATTATCCTGATTAAAACGGGGTAAATTTTCAATTTCCCAAGCTAAATCATAACCCAACCAACCTAACCAACCTCCCGTAAAAGGTAAATGTTCAGGTAGGTTTTGATCTGGTTTATTTTCCCTTAATAATTGCTCTAAAAAAGGGAGAATTTCACCTATTTTCGGAGTCCATAATTGGGGTTTATTATTAATAATTAAAGGACCACCAGCACAAATGGAATAACGGCATAATTGGGGTTGATCTTCGGGTGTGGGAAAAGGACTTTCTAACAGAGTTGCCATCTCATTTGAGAGAAATAACCTAGCAAAAATATCTGATCCCGTACGTTGATTTAAAGGTTGCGATCGCCAATATCTCATTATAGTTGATAGTTAATAGTTGATAGTAGGGGCGAACGGCCGTTCGCCCCTACAATAGTTGATATAGCATTTTCATTTGACATTTTACCTCTCTTTCCCCCTCTCCCTTTGGGATGAGGGGGTAGGGGGTGAGGGGTCTATAACATTTAATCGGAAAGTGCTATAGTTGATAGTTGATAGTTAACAGTTGGTAGTTTTAATAACAACGGTTAACTAAAACAATTATTACCCTAAAATAATTCGGGCATACCAAAATAAGCATAAACTAAAAAGTGCAATCCAGTCAAAAATGCCTAATTGCAATTGATGCCATTCCACCTTATGCTGATTAGGAGTAGTAAACCCGCGAATGTCCATCGCAATCGCTATTTGTTCCGCCCGAATCAGGAGATTTTCCAACACCCTTTCTGACACCATTAACCAAATATTAAAACTATTTTTCAAGCCTAATTTTTTCCAATTAATTCCCCTAGTTCTAATGGACCTAGCTAAGTTTTGAATTTCCTCTAAAACCAAAGGAATAAAACGCAAAGAAAGGGTCAAAGTTAACATAATTTCAGTTACCGGAACACCCCATTTTCTTAAAGGTTGGCTTAATTCTTCCAAACCTGCCGTAATTTCTTCGGGAGCAGTGGTTAAAAGATATAAATTAGTGCTATAAATTAAAGTAAAAAAAAGGGTACTAATTCTAATCGCTAAATCAAGCGATCGCCTTGTAATATTAAGCCAAGATTGCGAGATCAAAACATATTTATAATCAGAGGGAGCGACGAATTGTAGCTCACTTTCGGGGAGTCTAGGGCTAAAATTGACCGCTAACCCATCAGGGGTAATACAAGTTATCACAAATAATAAGGCACAAAAAGCGATTAACCAACCCATTTGTTGTCGCCAAACTCGCAAAGGAATAGCCGCAAAAAAGGTGAGTAAAATTAACACAAATACCAAACCAATTCGCCAAGTCGCATTAGCCAACAAAGGAGCAGCCAAAAAACTCATTAACCAAGCTAATTTCACCCGAGAATCAAGTTTATGTAGCCAAGTTATCGGTTGTTCTAAATATAACCCAATCGGGAGCGATCGCAATAAATCCATTTTTTAGTTAATAGTTGATAGTTGACAGTTGACAGTTGACAGTTATAAAAATTAATTGTTAATTGTCAATTGTCAATTATTAATTGTCTATTTTACTCTTGTTGCACGATTAGCCGATCTCTCAATTTCACGGGTCTTTTTACCGCGCCAAAATAAGCGAATTGGGGTCCCTTTAAAGCCTAATTGTTCGCGAAATTGCTTTTCAATATAACGTTTATAATTATCATTAAAACGCGCGGGATCATTAACAAAAATGGCAATACTAGGAGGTTGACTGGTTACTTGGGTTCCGTAATAAATCTTACCTTGTTTACCTTGGCGACTGGTCGGCGGATTATGCCAACTTACCGCATCTTCTAATACTTGATTAATAATCGAAGTTGTTACTCGACGACGATGTCCTTCAGCAGCTTGATCTATCAAATCTAGAATATTTTCCACCCTTTGACCAGTCATAGCACTGACAAAAGTTACCTCAGCCCAATCCATAAAAAAGAGACGGGATTCTATCAATTTTTGATGCTCATAAATGGTATTAGAATCCTTTTCGATCGCATCCCATTTATTAGCAACAATAATCGCAGCTCGACCCTCTTCAATAATACGGCCAGCTAATTTTAAATCTTGCTCAGTCACCCCATCAATGACATCAATTACAAACAGGACAACATCCGCTCTTTTGATAGCTTTAAAAGCGCGATTAATTCCAAAGAATTCTGCGCCATATTCCACATTTTTCTTACGTCTAATACCAGCAGTATCAATTAAACGATAGGTGGTATCATTACGTTTAATAACCGTATCAATGGCATCAGTTGTTGTGCCAGAAATTGGGCTAACAATTGCTCGTTGTTCTCCCGTTAAAGCATTTAATAAACTCGATTTTCCCACATTGGGACGACCAATAATTGCTACTTTTATTTCCTCTTCTTCTTCTTCTAAATCTTCAGGAGAGGGTAAATAAGTCATTAATTGATCTAACAATTCTCCTGTACCATTGCCATGAATGGCGGAAATGGGGTAAGGTTCACCTAATCCTAATTCCCAAAATTCTGCTGCTTGAACCAACCCGTCGGACACGGATTCGCATTTGTTGACGGCTAATAAAACGGGCACTTTTTGCCCTCTTAGCCAATCTGCGACTTCCCTATCTCCAGGAGTCAGTCCACTTTGACCATCTACTACAAAAATTGCCGCACTAGCTTCGGCCAAAGCCAACATGACTTGTTCGCGAATCATGGGCAAAAATTCAGTGTCATCATCAAAAACGAGGCCGCCAGTATCAACAATTTGGAAATCTCGATTCAACCAAAAACCCGGACGGTAAGTGCGATCGCGGGTTATGCCGGGTTCATCATGGACGATCGCCTGTTGATCGCCCGCCAAACGGTTAACAAAGGTTGATTTCCCAACATTGGGACGGCCAATAATAGCTACTATAGGTAATTTCATAGTTAATAGTTGATAGTTGACAGTTAATAGTTGACAGTTGACAGTTATTTCTGGTTAACTGATAATTAAATGGGAAAACGCTTCATGAGGGCGATCGCCTGTTTTGCTTTATTTTTTAATGTTTCTGAGAGGTGGGGAACTTGGGGAATTTGCCAAAGTACGTCAATAGTGCGACGCAACATTCTCACAATATCACCTTCATCTAAGCTAGTATTTTCGCACAATTCGCCCCATTGTACCCCAAATTCTTCACCCAATGCCCACATTTCCACTATACCCACAAAATCCCGCTCTAACCAGGCTGGGAGGGCAATTTCTTGGCGACGCTGAACTTTGATCAACTCCTGTTTGGTTTTTTGTAATTTGGCGAGAACTTCCAAAACCTCCGGCGATCGAGGATATTCTGACCAACTATCGGGACGAGGTGTTTCGGTAATCAAGGCACTGATCACAGCGGCCAAATACCGTGGTTCTAAATCTTCCAAATCTCCGGACATTAAAGCTAACCCTAACCATAGCTCATTTTCGCCCCGAATAGTGGCGGCAGCTTCTCCTAAAATAGTGGGTTGATAACCATCTAAAGCTCCAAAATAACGCAAAACTTCAATTAAATTTAAAAAATCCTGCCAATAATAGGATTTAGTTACCTGATGTTGGCGATATTTCACCTGACTTCTATGCAACTTTTCTTCTAATTGTAAACGTAGTTTATGACGTTTAATCAAATGGTTAGGATTTTTCTGATTTTGTAAAGGATGATTCGCTAACTTTTCGGAGGCCAATTTAACCTTTTCCTCCTGCTCTAAAACTTCCGGAGGTGTTTGTGACATTTGCGCATAATCCATAATAATCTTACTAACTGCGAGACCATTACTATCACCTTTGCGCCATTTTCCAGGTTTTAAAATCTCCACTTCCGGTAAGGTTAACTTTGCCAATTCAGGGGTGGATAATTTCCCCCGATTAACATCAGCAATATCCCCATTAGTTGCAATATACCAACGATTATCTGCACCAAAACAGAGGAAATCTAAAGATTGTCCTGAACCCGGAATTTTGGCATAAATAACAGCAACAATTGGGGTTGTTACCCGAATATGTTTACCTTTTAAAGAGACTATTTGGCCTTCTTGTAATTTGGGTAATAGGGGAGAAATTTCGCGTTTTCTTTTCATTTCTGCTTGTTGTTGCAGTATTTCTAGCAAGCGATATTCTTCTTTTAAATTTTCCCTTAATTTTTCATAACTGGAAAAGTCCTTAATATCAATTGCAGCCAATTCTACATCTAATCTGGCCAATTCTGTAGTGATTTTCGATATGGCCTGTTCTTCCGGCATTAATTTTAGTTCGGCTAAATACTCCGCAAAACTGCGTTTTAATAGCTCTTTAATTTCCTCAATACTGTGTTTTTGCAGTAAATTTAAGACCATGCCATAACTAGGCGTAAACCAACTGCGCAAAGCTTCAACTTCGGCAGTGGCTAAATAAGCAGCCTCGGTTGCCCCTTCAAATCTAGTTTGCAACATGACCACATGACCAACGGAATCCATGCCTCGTCGGCCTGCTCTTCCGGCAATCTGGAAAAATTCGGCGGGTGTCAGCAACCGATGACCGTCATCACTACGTTTTGAGAGGGCGGAAATTACTGTTGTTCTAGCCGGCATATTAATTCCCGCCGCCAGTGTTGCCGTTGCAAACACAATTTTGACGAGGCCGGCTTCAAATAATTCCTCGACTAATTTTTTCCAAGCTGGTAAAATTCCTGCATGATGGGCGGCAATTCCCCGCAATAAAGGTTCAACTTGACCAACTCGGGAACGATTAGAATTCGTGCTTAAAAACAGGAATAAATCGGTAATAAATGGAGTGTTTTCTCGCAGGAATTGACATAAGTTTGCTTCGGCATTTTCATTAACAGCAATAAAGTCTAATAATAACTGTTGAAAATGGGGATAATCGACAAAGAAAGTGATTAATTTCTGTTGTAAATCAAGGCTATCGGTGAGGAAAAAATATAATAATTTTAGCCTAATTTGTTCCGCTTCATTATCAGTAACTAACTCGGTTGAATCCAAATTATCCACAGCTTGATCGCAACCACGACGACTAAAAATGACGTAAATTGCGGGTAACATATCCTTTTCCCGTAACTGATTGATGGTAGTTAAAAGAGTAGGAATATCTTTGCGATTACCTTTTGCTTGGTTTCCTGTGCGAGTTTTTGGTTTTAGGGTTGCATTAAGTTTATTTTGCTTACTATTTAATAGGGGAACAAGTCCATTATTACTACTGAAATAATAACGCAAAGGAACCGGGCGAAAATTCGAGTTAATTAGCTCACAACTGGGCGGTTTTATGCCCATTTTTTGACAAGCTGCCGCCCTAACTTGATTAATCCAGTCGGTCAATTCTTCGGGATTACCAATGGTGGCTGAAAGTCCCACTAATTGGATGGTCGGAGGGCAGTAAATGATCGATTCTTCCCATACCGTTCCTCGGCCGCGATCGCTTATGTAGTGGCATTCATCTAATACTATTGTTTCTAAATTTATCAACGAAGTGCCGACATGGCCAATGGGAGTTTCGTAAAGCATATTGCGGAAAATTTCCGTGGTCATGACGACCACATCAGCTTCGGGATTTTCCAGTTCGTCTCCTGTTACCAACCCCACCTTATCTTCGCCAAATTGCCCTTGGAAATCGCGAAATTTTTGGTTAGACAGGGCCTTAAGGGGGGTGGTATAGAATACCCTTTTCCCACGGGAGAGGGCGCGATAAATGGCATATTCGCCGATTAAGGTTTTTCCCGATCCTGTTGGCGCACAAACCACTACTGATTTATTGCTATTTAAAGCGTCAATTGCTTGCAGTTGAAAGTCATCGAGGGCAAAAGGGAAAATTTCTTGAAGATTTAAGGAGGTAATAGTAGATTGGTTCACAATTGATTAACCGAACGTTAATGATAAAGTTTGACGAGTGCGTCTTTAACTGCTGGTGGTAGTTGGCGCATAATTTTGCCTTTTTTACTGTCAATGGCCACCAAGGTAACTCTAGCAGTGATAAAGACGGTTTGGCCGTCAAGGGATTGGATGTTAGTATCCCAGTGAATTCTCACTCCGTCTATTTCGGTCATACGAGTTTTGAGGAGTGCGTCCATTCCTAAACGCAATGGTTGATGATAGCGAATGGACAATTCGATTACTGGCAGTTCATAACCTAAGTTTACTAGATCAGCGTATTCTATGCCACTGGATCTTAAACATTCAACTCTTGATTCTTCTAGCCAGGTTAGATAAGTTCCATGCCAGACAACTCCACCATAATCGGTATGATGGGGAAATACTTTGATGGGGTATTCGAACCATTGCTCATTAGTGGCTTTTAAATAATGTTTTTGGATGCTGTCTGTCGGAGGTAAACTGGGTTTCATGGAAGTAAAAAGTAATTAGTAACAAGTAATATTTTTTGATACTTTTAATAATCCCACAAAAAGACAGTGGGATTATTAGTAATTTAGGTGTTTTCTATTAACCAATTATGCAAATCATTAATATCTTGAAAGTCAAGTAAACTTTCGGCTAATGATTCTATTTTGTCAATTTCTAATTCGCTAATTTGCAGAGTGATCGCCTGATCAATTTGCCCAAAACGTTTTGATAATACACGATTAATTACCGTTAATTCCCCTTGTTGTAATCCTTGTTTTTCTCCTTGTTTAAGAATTTCTTGATACCAAGGAGATTCTCTTAAAACTATCATATCCCACCTCATTATTTGTTGTACAATTGGAAGTTCCAAAACAAAAGATGCAAAAAACGATAATAACGGTTCTAATTCTTGTAATTTGTCATCTTTTCTTAATTGATTGAGAGCTTGTTTAACGATAGTTTCTTCTCCACCACCTTTTAAAATAGGGACAAAAGGCAATAAACTAGAGATATTTTGAGAAAAAACTAATTCCGCTTCCACCTCCCACAAATTAATAACATGATAGTTTTGATATACTTTAATCCCCATAAATTCCGCTTGATAAACATTAGGAATTACCTCATTTCTTGAGTTGGGTAAAATGTTAATCAAGACAGGATAAACGGGTAATTGATATTTTTCTTCTGCTAAAGCTGTATAAGCTCTCATTCTCAAGGGCATTTCTGGTTTATAACGTAATTGTAATTCATTAAGAATCAGAAAGTCCTGTTTTTGAGCATCAGTTACTTTGAGTAAAACATCACTATCCCGACTAATCCACTAGACTTCTTGCACCAAGTCAGGTAATAGGTAATAGGTAATAGGTAATAGGTAAAGAAATTGACGCTTATGAGAGGAAAATTGATTTTATTCTTAGTTTCGCAAGAGGTCTAATTTAAAATATCTTGTCTCAAACCTTCCTTTGTAAAGATATTCTATCAATGCTTTGTAGAGACGTTGCAGGCAACGTCTCTACAAAGGTTTATGGAGATGTCTATTAAGTTCGTTTTTTTCATTATTATTATTAACTAACCTTCTTTTTTTACTTACGATTGTACAATCATTTGGCCAATACAGGATAATTGCCCTTCTATTAGGTTTAATTCTTTGATTTCCACATGATTTCCTAAGTCGATTTCTAGTTCGTTAATTTTTATCTCTAAATGGTCAGGTAATCCTTCGATAATAATCGGATTTAGGTGTAATTTTTGCGGGTTAATTAAGGTTAAACCACTGTAAATATTTAAGGGATTAATATTATTGTTTACATCTGTAAAGTTACCAGTTAAAATAAATTTTTTCGGTTTGATTTCGATGTTTTTCCACTTAATTTGAGATGATTCTAATTCTTTTTGCGGTGTTTCTATCCCTGATTTTTCTAATAAGGCGAATACTAATTCTGTTAATCCACCAGATAATAAAGGAGAAATTACTGAAGCTTGTAAATCACTTTCATCTAATCGTAATTGTCCCGAAATTGGTACTGGTTCTAATAATCTAAGTGGTTTTCCCCTAATAATTTGACCTAAATTTATTTTAATATTTTCTGCTTGTAATTCGATGTGTTTTAAATGTAATCCTTGATAAATTGCTTTATTGGTAGCTAGAAAAACTTGGGGAATATAGCCACGTAAGATTTGGCGATCGCCTCCGTTAATTTGTAAATCAAGGGTTTCGATCTCCTCGACCTGTGATCTCAACCACAGACAAATAGCGGGAGATAGGACTTTACTGATAATATCAGTACCACTTTTTGTACTCATTTTTTGATTCACTATTTTATTTGTGTAACATTTTATTAACATAATCTAAATGTGACATTAATTTGGTAACTGATAACTGAAATGACAGAAAGGATAAACAAAATTTTATCGCAATGGGGTATTGCTTCCCGTCGTCAAGCAGAGACGTTGATTTTGGCAGGCCGTGTTACACTTAATGGTAATCTTGTTACCTTAGGTACAAAAGCCGATCTCAACACGGATCTTTTAGAGGTTGATGGTGTTATAATTAAACCAAAAAACCGTCCTGAGTATATTTACTTACTTTTAAATAAACCTTTAGGAGTGGTGTCAACTTGTGATGATCCCCAAAAACGTCGTACCGTTTTAGATCTATTACCTCCCCCATTACAACAAGGACAAGGTATTCATCCCGTGGGAAGGTTGGATACTAATTCGACAGGAGCTTTACTACTCACCAACAATGGAGATTTAACCAATAAATTGATTCATCCCCGTTATCACTTAGCAAAAACCTATCAAGTTTGGGTGAAGGGTTATCCTCCTGAATCTATGATAGATAAATGGCGAAAAGGGGTTATTTTAGATAATCAGGAAACTTTACCGGCTCAAGTTGATGTTATTAAACAAAAACCACAGCAAACTCTTTTACAAATAGTTTTAACGGAAGGGAAAAAACGCCAAATTCGCCGTGTGGCCGAAATTTTGGGCTTTCCTGTCATTTCTTTACATCGTATTTCTATAGGTCCTATTCAACTAAAAGATTTACCTTTGGGTAAATATCGTCATCTTATTGAAACTGAAATTAAAGCTTTAAAATGTCAAACCAAGTCATGAACAAACCCGAAAAAATTGATCCCCAAATCGAAAAAAGGGCAAAACTAGAGGAGATTGCCACTTTTCTCCAACAAAATCGCTTAGAAAAAAACATCTCTTTGGAAACCATTGCTCAAGAAACCCGCATTCCTTTACGTCTATTAAAGGCCATGGAAGCAGGAAATTTAGCTGATTTACCCGAAGATGTCTATATTCGAGCTTTTATTAAACAATTTGCTGATTATCTCGGTCTCGCTGGTGATGAATTAGCCAGTCAATTCCCCATCTATACTAATTTTCGCCAAAGTAAACACTATTTTTGGATTCCTTTGCCTTCTTTTCAATTACGTCCTTTTCATTTGTATGTTTTCTATATTTTGTTGGTCTTTGTCTCAGTGAGGGCGATCGCCAATATTGTCCAACCAAGCAATAATTTACAGGTAATTCAGATTGAAACTGAAGCCAAACCGAAAACTAAACCAACTCCTCCAGCTAAGTCCGTTTCCCCAACTAAACCCCCGGCCAGCAAAACTGTGGCGAATAAACCGACGACGGAAAAAACCCCCTCTGTCACCGTTGAAATTAAACTCGAAGATCAATCTTGGTTGAAAGTGGTTGTGGATGGCAAAACCGAATTTGAAGGTATTGTCAGTAAGGGTACGGAAAAGACTTGGGTGGCAAATCAGCAGTTGACAATTCGCGCGGGAAATGCTGGAGCAGTTTTGGTTGCCTATAATCAACAAAAAGCGAAACAACTTGGTAAAATAGGTCAAGTCCAGGAAGTGACTTATACTACTAATAAGAAAAAAGAACCATCTTCGTAAGAGGTAAGAGGTAAGAGGTAATAGGTAAGAGGTAATAGGTAATAGGTAATAGGTAAGAGGTAATAGGTAATAGGTAATAGGTAATAGGTAATAGGTAATAGGTAAGAGGTAATAGGTAATAGGTAATAGGTAATAGGTAATAGGTAATAGGTAAGAGGTAATAGGTAAGAGGTAATAGGTAAGAGGTAATAGGTAATAGGTAAAAAACTCCGATTTTATTCTCAAAAATCGGAGTTTTTTATATTGTAAAAAAATCTTTTTCTAGTTATTTACTTCCCAATCTTCAATTTTTAGATGTTTAACTCTTTGAAATTCTCTAGTATTATGAGTTACTAAAATAAGATTATTAGATAAGGAAATAGCAGTAATTTGAAAATCATAAGCTCCTATTGGAGTACCTAATTTTGACAATTCTGCACGAATTTCCCCATAAATTTTGGCTGATTTTCCATCAAAAGGTAAGCTAATATATTGAGAGAAAAATAACTCATATAGGGCTAAATTTTGTGGTTTTTTATTACTACGACAAGCTCCATAATATAATTCGGCTTTGACAACATCACACAAACAAATATTTTGACGAGGAATAGTTTTAAATTTATTAATTATATTGTCACTACGTCCTGTTAAATATTGAATACAAGTATTAGTATCTAAT
Organism: Synechococcales cyanobacterium S06; assembly: GCA_011391125.1. Lineage (GTDB taxonomy): Bacteria > Cyanobacteriota > Cyanobacteriia > Cyanobacteriales > JAABRE01 > JAABRE01. Next base: position 100,831 of record JAABRE010000002.1, on the reverse strand, counting down.
AAATAAATCATTATTAATTGTCCCAAATTCTTTGATCACAATCAACTATATTTTCTCGAGTTAAAAGTTCTCCTTCCCATTTTCCCGCAGTTTTCTCAAAAAAATCGTTTGGATAACCTAATTCTTCTGGTGTTAAGGTTTTTTCTTCAGAAGTATCACTAATAATAATTTCTAATTCCCGATTAGCTAATTGTTGAGGAAGTTGCAGCCAAAGATTTCCATTAGCATCAACTTTAGAGATTAGTTTTAATTTCACGATCAAATTACCTCCTAAATATGCTGTAATTATTACTATAGCAGTATTGTTAATCGAAAAAAAGTCATTCCAGTTATCAGTTATCAGTTAACAGTTATCAGTTATCAGTTAACCCCTACATCTAAAGAAGGTAGTTTGAAATAAGGAATATTTTTATTTTCATCCCCTTGAAAGGGGAGGTTTGAAACCTTTTTTTCTGGTCATAATTTGTGATCAAAAATCAGATTTCTTGGCGAGAAATCTGATTTTTTGTTAGTTAATTTTTGACAATTTATTAATGTTTACGACTACTTTTATTTTGATAACTTTGGAATCTCATTTTCTTCCTTAAAACTGCATCATTTCGACTGCTTAAATCTTCCAATAAATCATCAATTTCTTGAACTTCTGACATCATACAAGGTGCTGCTAAATCAGCATCTAATAATTCTTGTTTAGCATTTTCTAAACGTTGTTTTGTTCCCCTAATATCACCTCGATCTAAAGATTGTACCGCTTCATCACGGGCTCTTGAAGCCATTAATTGGGCCACTTTTGCCTTGACTTCTTCATTAAAGGGAAACTCATCTAATTGCGCTGAATTAATTACTGGTAACTGTAAAGTGTGGTGATATACCTGTCTCTTTTGACTTTCTGGGTTATCATAAGCTAATCTAAATTCGACTAATTCCCTTGATTCTTTTAAGGGTGGAATTTTTAAACGTAAGACAATCTCGATGGTATTTCCTGCTATTAAATTTGGCAATTTATAGTTACCAAAATTAGTTTTGTCTAAATCATTAAACAGATCAATTAAGGTAACTTCACCTAAAGTTTTTATTCCCAAACTAACTTTTTGGCCGATGGTGGACATAATGCCCTGTAATTCATTTGCAAAAATATTCGGTAATTGATCAGGGTTTTGAATATAGTAGTAGTTACCATCACCTGACTTGGCGATCGCCTCCATCAAATCCTCATTGAAATCATCTCCCATACCCATCGTAGTAGTGCTAACACCATGTTTACTTAAGCCATGAACATTAGAACCAATAACATCAGGATTAGTTTCACCCACATTAGCTAAACCGTCAGAAAGCAGAATCACACGATTTAATTGATCTGGTTTTAAATAAGCACTAACTTGGGTACTCCCTTCCAACCAACCGTCATGTAAAGCAGTCATTCCATCGGGAGTAATGCGCTTAATCTTATTAAGAATAGCCTCCTTATTAGTAGCAAATGTATTCGGAACAATCACCTCTATTTTATCATCATAAATAGTGACACTAATTCTATCAGAAGATAATAACTGTTCTACCGCATAACAAGCAGCTTTTCGTGCATATTCTATCTTTTTTCCTTGCATAGAACCAGAGCGATCAATAACCAAACCTAAATTTAAAGAGGGACGAGGCTTAGTAAAATTAATTTCTGGCGTGGTAATTCTGACAATTAAATCTAAATTTGTGACGGCATCTGAGGAGATAGCATTCCGTAAAGGAATAAATTGTACTTGTGGATTAATCATAGCTTGTTCCTCTGTAAAACTTTGGTTAATTGTTGCCAGATAAATTGTTGCAAAATTTCCTGCTCTTTAACACTATTAGGATAAACAAAATCAGAACGTAAATGAATTTCCAACCCGTCTAATATCTCAATTCGATTCCAACTTGTTTCTTTATTTTGCGAGAGAGCGGCTTCTTTTTTAATTTCTGATTGGGAAAAATTAAAATTATCTTCCTTAAAACAGAATGACTTATCTTCACTTACCAGATTATTTGTCTTATTTTTTTTTAGATTGTCAAGATAATCCAAAGCCGAATTACAATTAGTTAAACTGGGATGAACAGTAGTAACATGAATTTGAATACCTCCAGTTAAAAGAGCTTTCAATTGATCATTAGTTTTAGAAATAATTAAATCATTAATGGCGATCGCCCCAATACCCTGACTTAACAAACGACGCACCACCAAAAACTGTAACAGATGGCGATAGCTGTAAACAGCATACTTCCCTGAACGTAAAGGTTCATCTAATAGCCTTTGGCTCGTATAATGACGAACTAAACGAGGATTAATTTCATCCTTAACCTTCAAATTACTTTTACTATCAGGCAAATAATCCGGCAAAAGCTGATTACATACATCAACAAACCCATCTAACAACCATTGTTGATCACCTTGCGCTAATTCTTCTAAATTCATAATTTCAGAATAACAATAACAATCAAAAATGTCAATATCATTTTATCTTCTTAAGCGACTTTGCGTGAGAAAAACAAATCCAGGGAGCAAAATAAGGTATTTGCGCCTTCTTAGCGCCTTTGCGTCTTTGCGTGAGAAAAACAAATCCAGGGAGCAAAACCAAGTATTTGCGCCTTCTTAGCGCCTTTGCGACTTTGCGTGAGAAAAACAAATCCAGAGAGCAAAAATCCGATCTCGGGCTGAAATCGGATTTTTTTTCAAATATAAATTTTTGTAACAAAATTTTGACAGAATAGCCCGTTTGTGCAGGGCTAAACTTTCCTACTCTTCGGTGTTTTCTTCTTCATCGGTAGGATAAACAAAGCCTTTTGCGCGCCCGGTTAGCACGGATTTACCTAGAGAAAGGGCTTTTTCAGCTTGTCTAGCGGCCTTTTTTTTCCAAGTGGCTTTGCGTTGATCACGTTTTTGGGAGGATGTTTTCTTTTTTGGACACGCCATTTTTAGTTATACCTATTTTTTTGAGACAACCTTTCCATTATATAGCGATTTTTAGCTGTGTGCAAGACCAGACCGCAATTAGGAATTCTTGGTCGGAGTGAACGACTGTTCACTATAATGAGAGTTTATTCAATTGTAAAGTCAGCTTAATATTTCTTAGCAAAACTTTATACATTTTCTGACTGTTTTAAGCTAAAAATTGAAACAACCTTATCTAAAAAGCACTTTAACAAAACAAGGAGTATTTCATGTTAAATTATTCAATCAGCCTGTTAGCTGCGACTGTTCCGAATACCTTAGAATGGAGTCCTAAAGTGGCTGCTGTGATGATTATTTGCAACATCTTGGCGATCGCCTTTGGCAAAGCAACCATCAAACAGCAAAATGTCGGCCCTGGAATGCCTTCCCCTGCGTTTTTTGGTGGTTTCGGCTTAGGTGCAGTATTAGGTACAACTAGCTTTGGCCATGTTTTAGGTGCTGGTGTTATCCTTGGTTTGGCTTCTTTAGGTGTACTTTAATTCGTTGACAGTTGACAGTTGATAGTTGACAGTTGATAGTTGACAGTTGATAGTTGACAGTTGATAGTTGACAGTTGATAGTTGACAGTTGATAGTTGATAGTTGACAGATGACAGTTGATAGTTGACACTTGACAGTTGACACTTGACACTTGATAGTTGATAGTTGATATAGCAATCCTATGTTCGTTGTGTAGAGACGTTGCATGCAACGTCTCTACAGTAAGGGTTTTGTGAAAACAATTTTTTATAAGTAATTTAGAATTGCTATAACTAATAACTGTTAAGTGCTGACTCGGGGGAGTCTGTGTTTAAAACTACAGAGAATTTCCCAAGATATTGTACCTAGTGTGTTTGCCCAATCGTCAGCCGAGATTTTGTTACCATGATCTTGGCCAATTAATGTTACTATTTCGCCGATTTCTAGGTTAGAAATATTCGTCACGTCAAGCATTAATTGGTCCATGGTAATGTTACCAATTTGCGCAATAAATTGACCTCGAAGTAACACTTTTAAACGGTTAGATAAGTTGCGGGGAATACCGTCAGCGTAACCAATGCCGACTACGGCAATGACCATGGGTGCAGGGGCGATAAATTTGTGGCTATAGCTTACCCCTGTGCCTTCAGGAATGCTCTTAATTTGGGTTATCCTCGCTTTAACCTCTAAAACCGGTTTTAAGGGCAATTTACCCCGTAAATGTGGGGCAGGAGATAAGCCATATAACGCTAATCCGACTCTGACTAAATCGTAATGCAAGGATGAATCTGTCAATGCGCCAGCGGAGTTTGCCAAATGATGGTAGTAAGAATTTTGGCCGAGGGAGGCGATCGCCTCATCAAATCTTTTTTGTTGTAGTTTCAAGAAATGGGGATCAGCATCATCGGCCGTGGCTAAATGGGAATAGACTGAAACGATGTTTAAATGGGGCAAATTTTCGACGAATTGCACAAAATCCCGGGCATTTTCCCAACTTGTACCTAAACGAGACATTCCCGTGTCTAATTTTAAATGTACCGTTAAATTTTGATTCAGGTGAGCCAAGGTTTTCTCAAAAATGGCTGCTTGTGGGGAGGAGCAAATTGTTGCTTCTAACTTCCAAAAGGCGATCGCTTCAATTTCCGTTGGGGTATTAATCGCACCTAAAATGAGAATCGGGGAAGTAATTCCAGCTTGACGTAACTCAATACCTTCGCTCAAAGTTGCAATGGCTAAAGCATCAGCGCCCGAATTTAAAATCGTATCAGCAACCCTAACTGCACCATGGCCGTAAGCATCAGCCTTGATTACCGCCATCAACTTGGTTGAGGGAGCTAATAATTGTTTAATTTCCCTGACATTATGAGCCAAGGCTTGCAAATCAATTTCAACCCAAGCACGTTGACGAATAAGGTCGGATAATTGACAATGATAATTTGTAATAAGAGGTTGAGTGTAACTCGACACACCATCAATCATAATCGATCACTAATAACTAATAACTATCAATTGTCAATTGTCAACTATCAACTGTCAACTGTTAATTGTGTTAGGATTTGAGATAAAATTATCAAAAAATCAGATACTATGAGCAAAGTTCTGGTCTTAAATGCTTCTTATGAACCTTTAAATATTACCAGTTGGAGACGAGCGGTGGTATTATTATTAAAGGGTAAAGCGGAGTCTGTCGAACATAACGGTAAATATTTGTACCCTGAATTTCCGTTACCGTCGGTGATTCGGTTATTTCATTATGTGAGTATTCCCTATAAAGAAATGCCCTTAACTCGACGTAATGTTTTTGAGCGGGATCAACATACTTGTCAATATTGTAAGGTGAAAGGGGAACAATTGACCTTGGATCATATTATTCCTCGTTCGCGAGGTGGTCTGGATTTGTGGGAAAATCTAATTACTGCTTGTGTTAGGTGTAACGTAAAAAAGGGCAATCGTACACCAAAAGAAGCGAACATGACCTTATTATCTAAACCTCGTAAACCTCATAATACCCTTAATTTTGAAATAGTCAAACATACCAAAGGAAATGTTAACCAAGAGTGGAAAAAATATGTGATTGGTATTTTATAATTGACAATTAAGAGTTGATAATTGTCAATTGTTAATTAGAATTTCTATATTTACGCAATAATTTTTATTACCTTAAAAAAATGTCAGGAAAAATAGTTAAATTTTCAGATAATAAAACGGGATTGGAAGAGTTAGATTTAGAACCCGAACTAAGCAGATCAAAAATTGAAGAGCATCTTATTCTTAATGATAAGAGAATGTCACCATTACAAGAAATAGTAGCCAAATTAAAAGTTACCTTAGAATTACATAAAGGTGAACATCAAATAATAGTAATTCAAGATTTTCCAGATCCGGATGCTCTGTCAAGTGCTTGGACATATCAATTAATTGCACAACAATATAATATTCAATCGGATATAGTTTATGCGGGAACTTTATCCCATCAGGAAAATATTACCTTAGTTAAATTAACGGGATTACCGGCTAAAAGATTACCAATAAATAGCTTAAAAGAATCGGATTTATCTCAATATCAAGGCTGTGTTTTGGTTGATAATCAAGGGACAACTAGCCAATTAATGCCCTTAGTAATTAAACAAAAAATACCGATAATTGCTGTAATTGATCACCATAGTAAACAAGGAAATATGGAAGCAGAATTTATCGATTTACGGCCACAAATTCGAGCAACAGCAACCATTTTTACCCAGTATATTCGCGAAGGTATTTTAAAGTTTAATACCAGTAATAATCATCACGTTAAATGTGCCACAGCTTTAATTCATGGCATTAGATCTGATACTAATAATATGATGCAAGCGGAAGAAGAAGACTTTTTAGCGGCGGCTTTTTTAAGTAAATTTTATGATGCACAATTGCTAAAAGCTGTGTTACAATCAGCTAGATCTCGACGAGTTATGGATGTCATTGAAAAAGCTCTGAGAAATCGAATTATTAAGAATAGTTTTTCCATTGCCGGTGTCGGTTATTTGCGTTACGATGATCGAGATGCCATACCCCAAGCTGCCGATTTTTTAGTAACAGAAGAGGATATTCATACAGCTTTAGTTTATGGTATTCTGCATGATCAAAATGAGGAAATAGAAGTAGTTATTGGCTCATTAAGAACTAATAAATTAACCCTTGATCCGGATGACTTTATTAAGGAAACATTTGGTAAAGATGCCAATGGTAGATTTTTTGGGGGAGGGCGTTACATGGCCGGAGGTTTTGAGATTCCCTTGGGTTTTTTATGTGGTTTCAATGACAATGCCGAATATGCCAAGTTAAAATGGGAGGTGTTTGATAAACAAATTAAGCAAAAGTTGTTTAAATTAATACATCCCGATGATAATGTCATTCAAACAGATTAAAGTTCATTAATAATTAACAATTAATAATTAATAACTGCATTATGGAATTATATTTGATACGTCATGGAAATGCCGAAGAACGAGGCGAATATAGTCAAGATGAGGAAAGAACCTTAACAGAAACCGGCCAAGAAAAAACGAAAAAATTAGGGCAACGTCTGTTAGAAATAGGAATACATTTTGACTTAATTTTAACGAGTCCTTTAGTGAGAGCAGAACAAACCGCCGAACTTTTAAAAGAAGTGGGTTTAAGTGAGAAAATACTAAGATTTCCTGACTTAAAACCAGGGGGAAAGCTAGAAAATTGGGTTAATTGGTGGCAAGAATCAGGTTATAATAAGGACCATAACAAACTTGTTCTAGTGGGACATCAACCAGATTTAGGAAACTGGACAGAGTTATTAGTGTGGGGGAAAGTCGCGTCAAAATTGATAGTCAAAAAAGCCGGAGTAATAGGGTTAAAATTACCACTTAAAATAACTCCCCTGGGAAATAGTGAGTTATTTTTATTAACTTCGCCAAAATGGTTAATTTCCCAAAGAAATTAATCGAATAAATTAAGCTTTTGAGCCCAAAAAAAGGGAAAATTATTGGGTAAGTGAGTGTAAAGTTCTTCCGTTCATTTAAGTTAAAATTAAAGGTAAAAATATGGGAACAACAATTTGTGAATATCAACCCGGTTTAGCCAACGTTCCTGCGGCTGAATCTGGTATTAGTTTTATTGATGGTGACAATAGTATCTTGGAATACCGTGGAATTGCCATCGAAGAACTTGCGAAAAAAAGCACATTTTTAGAAACCGCTTATTTATTAATTTGGGGACATTTTCCCACCAAAGACGAATTAGATACCTTTGAAAATGACATTCTCCACCATCGTCGGATTAAGTATCGCATTCGCGACATGATGAAATGTTTTCCCGAAAGTGGTCATCCCATGGATGCTTTACAAACTTCGGCCGCTGCGTTAGGTTTGTTTTATTCCCGTCGTGCTTTGGATAATCCTGAATATATCCGCGCCGCCGTGGTGCGTCTATTGGCGAAAATACCTACGATGGTGGCGGCCTTTCACTTAATGCGCAAAGGTAATGATCCCATTCAACCCAATGACGATTTGGATTATGCTACCAACTTTTTATATATGCTGACTGAACGGATGCCAGATCCTTTAGCAGCGCGCATTTTGGATGTTTGCTTGATTCTCCATGCCGAACATACGATGAATGCTTCTACCTTTTCCGCCCGGGTTACAGCTTCAACATTGACCGATCCCTATGCGGTGATTGCTTCAGCAGTGGGTACTTTGGCTGGTCCTCTCCACGGTGGAGCGAATGAGGAAGTATTGCTCATGCTAGAAGAAATCGGCTCGGTTAAAAATGTGGCGGCCTATGTTGATAAATGCCTCGCCAATAAACAAAAAATCATGGGTTTTGGACACCGAGTTTGGCGAGTCAAAGACCCAAGAGCGATTTTGTTACAGGATTTGGCTAAACAGCTATTTGAAAAAACAGGCCATGATGAATATTATGACGTGGCCGTCGCTTTAGAGGAAGCCGTCACAGAAAGGTTAGGGGAGAAGAAAATTTATCCGAATGTGGACTTTTATTCAGGGTTGGTTTATCGCAAAATGGGTATTCCTAGCGATTTATTTACGCCGATTTTTGCGATCGCCCGGGTTGCTGGTTGGTTGGCCCACTGGAAGGAACAATTAGTGGAAAACCGGATTTTCCGACCTACCCAAATTTACACGGGAAATCACAATTCTCCCTATATTCCCATAGAAGAAAGAGAGTTCACGAAGTAAGAAGTAAAAAGTAAGAAGTTTGACCTCTGATTTGAGCAGGGAAACCGTTTCAAAGTCGAGATCAAAATTTGAAGACCCTCACCCCCAACCCCTCATCCCAAAGGGAGAGGGGAGCATAATTGAACAAGGAATCGGTTTTTATTTTTCCCTCTGATTAAGGGTAGGTACAAGGCCTACCTTTACAAAAGGGGAGGGTCCTCATACCCAATTTCTTTGGTAAGAGGTAAAAGGCCTATCACCCATTACCTATTACCCATTACCTCTTACCTATTACCTATTACCTATTACCTATTACCTATTACCTATTACCCATTACCTATTACCCATTACCTCTTACCTATTACCTCTTACCTATTACCTATTACCTATTACCTATTACCTCTTAATTGCCTCCGGGTACGGTCATACCTTGTTTTTTCAAGGCATCTCGAGTCCCTTGACCGGGGGCGTAATTGTAACCCCAACCTGACTGATCAGAATCATCCACAATCTGGGGTGTCACTAAAACCACCACCTCATTGCGGGTATTGCTTCGACTGGTACTTCTGAATAACGCACCTAACAGGGGAATATCGCCTAAAATTGGGACTTTAGAAACCGTGGTGCGATCCTGTTCCTGAATAATACCACTGAGAATCAAGGTTTGACCATCCCGTAAACGAATGACTCCAGAACGAGAACTACGTTCTTGAGTTAAGGTAATCACACCTTGAGCGGTACTTTGAGAACCGGAAATACCGGAAATAGTGGGATTGATATTGACGGAGACAAAGCCATTATCGTCAATGCGACTGACAGCGATATTTAAAATTAAACCAGCATTTTTAATAATGGGTTCATCAACGATGGAAGAACTACCATCGGGGTTAACGGTTTGTTTTTTGGTAAAACCGCCAAATACTTCTTGGGTAAGTTGTATTTCCGCAGTTTCTCCTTCTTGAACCACCAAGGTAGGATCTGTTAAAATTTTGCCATTACCACTACTGACTTTTGCCTCTAACAAAGCGAGGAATTTACTGGGATATTGGAAGAAACTAGGTAGAGCATAAGTTAGCTTGCCAGTGTCATCAATCTCTTGAATACCGGGTTGGAAAGGATTATTATTTGTACCAAACCCCGGACGAGCGTAACCAGCGCCATTAGCGACATTCACATCACTAAAAGGACCATTTTGAGGATCAAAGAAAATGTCTCCATCTTGACCTGCTATATTCAAAAGGGGATTGGGAACTACTGGTTGTCCATTGAGAAGATTACCACTGACTTGATCGCTACTAGGGGGATTAACTCCACCGTAGTTAAAAGCTGCTGCTCCATTGTCACTGACAAAGAAACCGTCACCCACACCAAAGGACAAACTACTATTGAATTCTTCTGTGTTCAATAAGTTAACATCCACTACTTTGACATTAACCGCTACTTGACGGCGGCGGGCATCTAGTTGAACAATCATGGCGCTAATGATTTCCATTTTACGGGGTTCAGCTATCACCGTAAGGGTATTGAGTCGCTCATCTGCTGAGACAGAAACTCCCCTGAGAATTAATGGTGCTTGGGATTTTATGATGCTTTCCTCGTCCGCAAAAATAGGTTTAAGCTCAGTCGTAGTTGTCGTATAAGTCTGTCTTAAACCAGTTACATCATCTTGCTCTGTGGTCTGGACTTGGCTAGTTACAACTCTTTGGGTAGAAGCTCCCTGTTCCACCAGAAAACCTACCGCATCAATGGCTTTAACCTGATTAAGTCTAAAGGATCTGGTGACTAAATTTCGGGCTTGTTGGGGTAAATTTTTGCCCACGAAAACCGTATTTCCCCTCATGTTAGCCTGAAGTCCACCAACCATTAAAACGGAGTTAAACACCTCTTGAATGGGCTCATTATCAATATCAAGGGAAATGGTTGCTTCCTTGTAATCCTTTTCGACCTCAGCATTATCGGTAAAAATGAGGTTTACACCAGCAGAGCGTGCCAAAAGTCCTAAAACTTCCCTCACGGGAGCATCTTTTAAGACTAAGCGTCGCACGGGGATATTTTTACCGATGTCCAAGGTAATGGGGCTAGAATCAATGTTAGAAACGGCGATATCCCCCACCGGAGGGGCAACTGCACGGGGTAAAAAGGCCGGAGCACCTTGGGAGGAGACGACAGGTTGACCATTAATTGACATTTTGGGATTGTCTATTAAAACCTCGTTCTGAGTTGCCGGTGTATTCTGATCAGATTTAGTTGGTTCAGTATCCGGATTCGGCGTAATATTCTGTGCTAAAAGTTGTGGTTGTTTAGGAGTAAAACTCAGGATGACATCATCTTTTTGCTGTAGAAAAATTGACCCTGTGGGTGCTTGTTTTTCGCCGGTTACTTTGACGTTAATATTATTATTTTTGCCCTGATTAATTTCAATTTTACTAATACCGGGGTAGGGATTTTTTTGAGTAAAATTTTTGCCTAAACGGAGATTTGGTAAAGTAGCGACGAGGGTTTTACCCTGATTATAGGTAACAATTTTTGGTATGGTTTTTTGAGTACCAACGGTATCTAATTTTAGTTCTAAACTATGTTCCCTTTGTTCGGGTTTAATCTCAATAATTTGGCTATTAGCACTTTGTACTGGTTGTGTTGTCAAAGATACTAAAGCGACACTGCCCCAGATTCCTAAATGTTGATAAATTTTCACGATGCACTCCTCACAAAAAATGTTTATGTACTATTAAGATAATTGATTTTACCCGTGTAATAATTCTAAGAATTATTAAGTTTTAAGGGTTGTTATTTTTTGGTTTCTGCTGGTTTTTTCTCTTCTTTGGCTGGTTTTTTATCTCCTTTTTTTCCTTTGCTCTCCTCTGCTGCTGCGGCTTCTTCTTCGGCTTTTTTCAGTTCGGCCAATTCTTGTTCACTTAAGGGCACAATTAACTCTAGGGTAAAACTTGTTTTTAGTTTTGGCTCTCCTTGGCTTTTTAATTGGTTTTCATCTAAAATTAAAGCCTGTTTTTCGGCTAATTCTGAACTAAAATCTTTCAGCAGTAATAAAGGTTGTAATTTCTCAATATCCCTTAAAATGGTTTGAGTTTGGATAAATGTACCTTCCATGGTTAAGCTAATTACTTGACGTTTTAATTTTTGATTAACTGTCTCTCCCAATGAACTATCTTCAATAATTTCTGCTTCCCATTTTTGCGGTTGAAAACTAATTATTTTAGCCTGTTTTTGTTCGACAAATTGATTAATATCCAGTAACAAAGTATTTACCGTTTTTTCATTAGCAAACAAGGAATACAGTTGTTTTTGGTCATCTTCAGCTTTGGCAATTTCGCCCTGAATTGTTTCTAGTTTGCGCTCCAAGTCAGAAAATTCTTGGGCATTAACTTGATCTAATCTTGCTTTTTTATCCCCGACACTTGTTTGATAGGTAGCCCAACTCGGCATAAAAAAGTTCATAAAAATGTATCCCGCGGCTAATAAACCAGTTACCCCTAAACAGATACCAATAACTTGGGGAGTAAAACTAATACCAAAGGCGCTGGGATATTCGGGTAATTCATCAAATTCGGCATTAGCAATCATGCTATCGCCTTCACCACTATATGTCATTTTTGAATCAATCCTTTATTTTCTAAAGTTCTAATACGGCTGACTAAACCAACTGCTCCTTTACGTTGTAAAACTGGCAACATCTCATTGGCTGGTTTATCATTTAATTGGGTAACAATGGTATAACTAATTACCGGTGGTAGTGTAAGTTCCGCTTTGGCTGCTTCCTCCTCGTCAGGTTGTTTGGGTAATTCCACCGTCATGGGATTCTCTATTTCCTCAGCCATTTGTAAGCTGGTGCCTTTGTCGGTGAGAAAATCGGCTCGCTGCAATGTGAGTAAGAAATCATTAACGCCATTATAGGATTGACCGATACCCGTAATCACGAGCTGTTTTTTGCCATCTTCGGTGGTAGCTTCTTGGATTTTCTCCACTTGAATCCCCACGGGAATTTGATCGCTAATATCCTGTAATAAAGCTGACCAAGGTTTAATTTGGGTAAAAACTTGGGCTAAAGCTTGATTATCCCCGTTAATTTTGTCTTTTTTCTCGGTAATTTGGGCAATTTCTTTCTTTTTCGCTTCAATTTGTTGAATCTTAGCGTCAAGCTCTTCAATTTCCCGTTGAACCTTTGCTTGTTGTAAATTTAACCAAAATATGCTCGCACCGGCTAAAATTGGCAAGAGTGCCATAACTGCACCACCAATAATAATGGGTAAGTTTTTCTTAACATCAATTTCTGGCTTTTTAAAGTTTAAGCCTTGTTGCTTGCCAGCCTCAACTAAGCCGCGATCTTTAAGAAAGTTAATCTCAATACTATACATTTATCTACACCTCCCGCATTCCTAAACCAATCACTGTAGCTAATCCTGGTCGTTCTACCAAAGGGATGTCTTTATCTATCTCTAACGCTAAAGCATTAATGGGATCAATGGGCATGGTGGGTAAACTCAAACGCTTGGTAAAAAAATCGTCTAATTGCCCAATACCGCCTCCAGGACCTGCTAATAATAATTGAGCGACTTCTAAATTCCCACTTTGGTTTAAATAAAAGTCAATCGATCGCCTTAACTCGTCGGCCAATTCGCCTAAAACCCGCATTAAAGCTGACATACCGGGGTTAATGGAAGTGGCTCCCGTGGTGGTTCCTTGTTGAGGGGGAAGGTTGGGAATGGTTAAACCTTGCAAAACTTCCATACTGCGCGAAGAAGGCAAATTCATGGCTCTGGAGAGAGCATTTTGTAGCTGAAATGTCCCAATGGGAACGGTGCGGGAAAATTGAGGTACTCCTTCAACAATGATCGCAATTTCCGTGCTATCAAATTCAATATCAATCAAAACTACCGCTTCCGTGTTGGTAAATTGTCTTAATTGTTCCCGAATGGTTCTAATCAGAGCAAAACTACTAATTTCGATGACATTAACGTCTAAGCCAGCTTGTAGAAAGGTACTACGATAAGTATCCGTGATTTCCCGTTTTGTGGCCACTAACAGCACATTGACTTTTTCAATGCCATCTTCATCCATGAAATAGCCGAGTTTTTGATAATCTAAGTCAACTTCTTCCCGGGGGAAAGGCAAATATAAAGCCGCTTCATGGTTGAGTACCACATCTTTTAATTCTTGTTCATCAATTTCGGCGGGAATGGGAATCAATTTCATGATCGCTTCCCGCATTGGTACGGAAGTAGCCGCCCTTTTGACTTTAATATTGTTCTTTTCGAGGGTTTCTTGTAATAATTCAGCCAGAGCATTTTGATCAATAATGTGTCCCTCCTCAAAAATTCCCTCTGGAACTTCGGTGGAAATATTGGTCGCTAATTTATATTGTTGTCCTTTTTTTTGTATTTGAACAATATTGATTCGTTCGGGGCCGATTTCGACTCCAATACCACGGGATTTATTCCCGAATAGACCTTGTATTTTTGCTAACATACTTTTTCCCTTTAAGGAAGTGATTATGAGGAGGAGGAGGGAGAACTTGGCCTTCTAGGGTAAAAAGTCCCATATATCTATGTTACCTAATCTGGCCAATAAAAAGAATAATAAGATAATAAATTTATCACAGCAATGAGTCAGATCACGAACTATGAATATAGGTAAAATAAAACGATTTACTATCTGGGCATTTTTAGGTTTATTATTAACTTGGTTGGTTAGTTGTAATAGCTCCCCTCCTGTTCCTAGTCAACCAGAACTTGAATTTTGGACTATGCAACTGCAACCCCAATTCACCACTTATTTTAACCAAATTATTAGTAATTTTGAAAAGGATAATCCCCAAATCAAGGTGCGATGGGTTGATATACCTTGGTCAGCGATGGAAAGTAAGATTTTAACCGCTGTTTCGGCAAAAACTGCCCCGGATCTGGTTAATCTTAATCCTAGTTTTGCTTCCGGTTTGGCTTCTAAAAATGCTTGGTTAAATCTCAATCAAAAAGTAACTCCTGATGTCCAAAAGTTATATTTACCAAAGGTTTGGCAAGCTAGTAGTCTTAATGATATTTCTTTTGGGATTCCTTGGTATCTAACTACTCAAGTTACTATTTGTAACCAGGAATTATTAAGCAAAGCTGCTCTTAATCAAGCTCCGGCTACTTTTGAGGAATTGGCAAAAATGGCCCCCCAAATTAAACAAAAAACGGGGAAATATCCTTTGTTTGTTAGTTTTGTCCCGGGGGATTCTAATGAGGTTTTGGAATCTTTGGTTAGTATGGGAGTAACTTTACTTGACCAGAATAATAAGGCTGCTTTTAATACTCCTCAAGGTATCGCTGCTTTTAGGTTTTGGGTCGATTTATATCAACAGGATTTGTTACCCCCTGAAGTTTTAACCGAAGGCCATCGTCAGGCGATCGAATTATATCAAGCTGGTGAAATTGCTTTTTTATCTACGGGGCCTGAATTTATCGACAGTATCACAAATAATGCGCCTACAATTGCCGCAGTTTCCACCGCAGCTCCTCAAATTACGGGAGCAACTGGTAAGAAAAATGTGGCGGTAATGAACTTAATTATTCCCCAAGATTCTGATCAGGTTGATAATGCTTTAAAGTTTGCTCTTTTTGTTACTAATTCTGACAATCAATTGGCTTTTGCCAAACAAGCTAATGTGTTACCTTCCACGGTGGAAGCTGTTAGTAAATATGTCAAGGAATTGGAAGCAGAAACTAATCTTACTCCTTTACAAAATGCTCGCAAAGTGAGTGCAATGCAGTTAAAAGATGCGGAAGTTTTAATTCCTCCCGTGTCCAATATTAATCAGTTACAACAGATTATTTACCAGAATTTACAAGCAGCTATGTTAAAACAAAAAACCGTGGCACAAGCTGTTTCTGATGCGGCCAATGAGTGGAATAATTTGAGTTAATCGTAGATCGATACACTCTTAAATCCTAGGGATTTTTGTAGGGGTCAACGGCCATTGACCCTTACAGGAGGCAGGGCAACCACAAGGGATTGCCCCTACAAATCTGTTTTTTTCAACTGGGTAATTTCAGTTATTTTTTGTAAAAACCAATTAGCTACCATACCGTTACTTTCGGTTTCTAAACGATTTAATGTTTCCTCTAATAAACTAATTGATAATTCGCTTAAAGTTACAGAATTTTCAATAATTTCATATTTACCATTTTCTTGTAATTCAAAGGCAAAAATGCGTTTAGCTTGCACATCAATTACCCAATATTCTTTAATTCCTAAATCTGCATAAAGATGTTTTTTCTCATCTAAATCAATCGCTAAAGTTGTATCAGAAATTTCCCCTACTAAATCAGGCGATCGCCACTTATCTAAATCAATATAACGTCTAGTTCCGGGTTGCCATTGAGGGTAATCTGCTCCTAAATATAACACTAAATCCGGTGCGCCCGATTTTTTATTTGGTTTTTCTAATAAACAACCTCCTAATAAAGTATAACTTTGATTAGATTGCTGAGTAAACCAAAACCCGATGAGTAAAGTAAAAAGCTGATTAATACTAGCGTGATTGATACCTTCTTTGCCCATTTCAATTAAAAGTTTATTGTCAATAAAGTATAATTTAATTCTATCATCAGGGTAATAATTACGATAAGTTAAATAATCATCCCAAGTAGCATTTTGAAACTGAGATAATGAACTATCTAAAGTAACAGGTTTAGTTATTGGTGTTAAAACATTCATTTAGTGATTTCCTAAAGCTAAACTATCAATAAATTATAACTTAATCCTAAAGATTTGGCTAGTCTTAAATATGATATTAATAAAATATTTTTGTGTCTTTGTGGTAAACAAAGTAAACTGGTATTATAATTATATCAAGTTTCATCTTAAAAAATGACATGGTTATTACAGTTACTAAACCTCAATCTCAACTTACCTTAGAAGATTTCTTAAAACTTCCAGAAACCGAGCCAGATTCCGAATTTATTAAAGGAGAAATTAGTCAAAAACCCATGTCACAAGGACGACATAGTGTACTTCAAGGTGAATTATGTGAAGTTATCAATTACATAGCTAAAAGACAAAAAATTGCTTATGCTTTTCCCGAATTACGCTGTACTTTTGAGGGAGCATCTCTTGTCCCTGATGTCGCAGTATTTCGATGGGAAAGAATACCTCTTGACTCATCAGGACAAATTGCTAATCGTTTTTTAATTTATCCTGATTGGTCCATAGAAATTCTGTCTCCTGAGCAAAGTTTAACTAAAGTTTTAGCTAAATTATTACATTGTTCTCGTAGTGGAACTGAATTAGGATGGTTAATTAATCCCGATGAAGAAACTATTTTAGCTGTGTTTCCTGAACAAAAAATTGAATTATATCAAGGTGAATCTTTGTTACCAGTGTTATCAGGAATTGACTTAGAATTAACACCACAAACTGTATTTAGTTGGCTAAAATTTAACTAATTTTATTGATTACAATTAGCTGGGATTAAAGGGTTGCTGGTTCTCAATATGTGACTAATTTTTTTGGGTAGATTACACAAATTAGTGTAATCTACTATGGTTAAGCTTTTCGATATTATGCCAAAATTTATTACGGTTATTGTCTTATTAATTGGTTTCTTTTTAACCTTATTTTTAAATCCTAATTATCCGGTTCATACTACTTCCATAAATCTCCTTTTTGATACTAATAAAAATATTATTGCTCGGGTTTTTATTCCTAACAATATTGCTCACCCTTATCTTGTTGTTATTCTTGAGGAAATAATGAATCCTTTACCTTCTCATTAGACTTCTTGCACCAAGTCAGGTAATAGGTAATAGGTAATAGGTAATAGGTAAAGAAATTGACGCTTATGAGAGGAAAATTAATTTTATTATTAGTTTCGCAAGAGGTCTATTATTTAAAACATACTGAAAAATAGGTTGGGACTAATTAATTTTGCTTGCTAAAAAAACAACCGCTTATTGGCCTATTAGCAGAGATTAAATCTCTTAAAAAATTAGATTATAATATGACAACTGAACATTTATTGGGATTTTAAAAACAACCTATGAACTTAAAAGCTGTTATAGCACAAGTACCGATTACAACGGAAATACCCCAAAATGTGGATCAATTGCAAATTTTTATTACCAATATCCTGGGGTATTTGGCCAATTTCGCCATTCAACTGGTTGGCGCAATTGCTTTATGGTTAATTGGGCGATGGGTGATTAATTTTTTGATGGGAGTAGTCAAAAAGGCTGTCAAACGGCAAAATTTTGATCCGACTCTCTTATCTTATTTAACCAACAGTTTATCTGTTCTCCTGCAAATCATTCTAATTATCGCTATTTTGAGCATTTTTGGCATCGAAACTACCTCATTCGCCGCTTTACTAGCTGCTGCGGGTATTGCCATTGGTGCTGCTTGGAGTGGCTTGTTGGCTAATTTTGCTGCGGGGGCATTTTTGGTGATATTTCGTCCTTTTCATCAAGGTGATTTTATATCCGCAGCGGGTGTAACTGGTACAGTACAAGAAATTGGCTTATTTGTTACCAGCATTGATTCACTTGACAATGTAAGACAAATTGTGGGTAATAATGCCATTCTTAGCGGAACAATTCAAAATTATACCACTAATCCCTATCGACGGGTTGACTTGTTTGCCCAATTGAATCATGGTGTCGATCCCCATGAGGCGATCGCCAAATTGAAGGAAGCTTTAGCTAAAATTGCCAATGTCGAAACAAATCCTGCACCGGAAGTGGATATTTTAGAGTTTAATTTAGCCGGTCCGGTGTTGGCGGTACGTCCATATTGCAATAATGAGTATTATTGGCAAGTTTATTTTGATACCAATAAGACAATTCAAGAAACATTTGGCAACGCAGGTTATCCTGTACCAGAACAGCATTTAAACATCCGTCAAATAGCGGCTTAAAAATAGTTGTTTTTAAGTTTATTGTATTAAGAATTAAGCGTAGAAATCTGGTAAAAACCAATATTAATCTACGCTTTTCTTGTTAATAAAAATTATTCCACAGGAATAGTATTAGGAGGACAATTAAGCTGATTATCTTTATAGGTTGGTTTGCCTAATTTTTGAGTAGTTGGTTGTGCTGATTTACAAATAAGTGAATACAACATATCTAATTCTGAATCATAAAAAACGGCCCCAACATAACTATTTAACTCCTTATTTTTAGCAGTACCATAACTAAATACAGTATTATTATTTAGGTCAATTGAATACTGATAATGTTCAGTTTCTTGGTTTAAGTCTAAAGCTAAATCTTCCCAAGAATTAGTAAAATTTATTTTTTCAAGAAAATAATCTTTTTGACCATTATTGATTGTTTTTATCCCTGTTTCTGCTTCGTTATTTATTTCATCAAGACGAGATTGCTTACACATGATTATAGTATTTTGATAATTTTTCTCTGATTCGGCAATTTCCTGATTAATATTCACGGTCATTAAATCATTAAAAGAACCGGCACTATTCAGGTTTAATAATGCTAAACTAACTTCAGTATTTTGGGTTAATTTAACGGGCAAATTTCCTTCTTCGCAATTTTTAGTTGAGAAATTACCACTAAGAAATTTGTCAAGTTTTAAGGGTTTTGTTTCGAGGGGAATACGATAAGCAATCAGATAATTATTATTGCCCATGGAAATAGTTTTTCCTTGGGTATAATAATTATTATTATAGGTTTTTGTTCCTAAAATACTATCCATAAAACCCGTCCAGTTTCTCAACAAATCTCCCATTTCAACCTGACCACTTATACTAACTTTTCGCCAAGTGGAATTTAAGTCTTTAAAAGTTAAAGTTAAGGGAATATTTTGGCCAGAAAAAACACTTTCTAAATCTTGACTTTGACTAGGAATAGTACCTAAATTGATTAAACTTAAACTAATAGTAACTGTGGTAAATAATTTAGTGCAAATTTGAGCTACTTTTTTCATAGAGAAATTACTTTTTTGACTTTGTGGCTTTTATTATACCAAAAAAATAGGTGGTAAAAATTAAGTTATTATAAAAATTAACACTCTACATAAACATATTAATAAATTTTAACTGTTGATATAACATTTTAATTTTCGGTAATTGAATCTTATTTTTTTCAGCTTCTTTTAAGGGATGTCCCAAAATTGCTTCCACTTCTAAGGGTCTTTTTGCTTCATAATCCAACTTCATACTAGGAGAATAAGGTGTCATTTTATCAGTATAATCTAACATTTCAGTAATATAATCATCGGGAATAACACGATTATTTCCTGATGCGCCAAGTTGCACTTCCTGCATTAATTCTATCACTAATTGACGAGAAAATGGATTATCCATTAACTGATCTGTTGTGGAATTTAACACCACAGATAAACCATTATAGGGAATATTCCAGACCAACTTTTTCCACCTTGCTAATAATAAATCCTCAGCTAAATTAATAGTAATTCCCGCATTTATAAAGTCATTTGCCACATTTTGCATCCGATTTGTCACACCACAAATTTGATAATTAGGAGCATAATCTCCTAAAGTAATTGCCCCGTAATCTAAATGTTTAATATAACCGGGGGCAATTTTATTAGAACAAAGGGAACAAACACCTCCCATAATGCGATTATCTCCGACAATTTTTGCAATTTCAAACTCAATATTAAAGCCATTTTCTAACAGTAAGATTAAACTATCATTGCTTATCAAATGAGGCAAAATATCAGGTAATAAATGATTATTTGTAGTCTTTAAACTTACGATAATAACATCACATTTAGGCATATTTTGCGGGTTATTATAAGCATTAACATTCGGTAAACTAAAATCACCATTTACCGAGTCAATTTTAAGGCCATTTTCCCTCACAAAATCGTAATCAGAATGTAATAAAAAATGGACATCTTGACCAGATTTTGCCAATTTTGCACCGTAAAAACCACCTAAAGCTCCTGTACCAATAATTGCGTATTTTCTAGCCATAAATATTACCTTAATAAATCTTAATAATTAATCAAAAAAGCCAAAACATGATAAAATAACCTTTAATCCAGAAATCCGATTTCTCCAAGAAATCGGATTTCTAATCCTAAAGAATAACGGAAATTTTAAATTTATGCAAGCATCAGAAACTAAATTACAAGACATTATTGAAGGGACAAAACAATATGTAGTTCCTATGTTTCAACGCTCCTATAGTTGGCAAAAAAACGATTGGCAATTATTGTGGGATGATATTTTAGAATTATACGAAAGTGAGCAGCCTTATCCCCATTTCATGGGTTCAATGGTGACAATGCCAAGCAATGATTCTTTGCCGCAAGGGGTGACTAAATATGTTTTAATAGATGGTCAACAGCGTTTAACAACTATTTTTATTTTAGTAGCAGTTTTAAGAGATCAAGCGAAAAAAAGTAACCAATTAAAATTAGGAAATGAACTTAATAATAAATTTTTAGTAAATGAATATGATGAAGGTTGGGATTATTATAAGTTACTGCCAACCCAACAGGATAGGCAATATTTTTATGAGATTATTAAAGGTGATTTTGTTAATAATAAAAAGAATCATTTGATGCATGAATGTTATTTATTTTTAGAAAAAAAGATTAGACAATTTCCAGAATTAGATTTGAGAAAGTTTAAAAATATTATTGGCGATTTTTTGGTATTAGTAAGTATTTCTTTAGGAAAAGATGATAATCCTTATTTAGTTTTTGAAAGTTTAAATGCAAAAGGTCAACCTTTAACTCAAGCTGATTTAAT
This sequence comes from Synechococcales cyanobacterium S06, assembly GCA_011391125.1. Classification (GTDB taxonomy): domain Bacteria; phylum Cyanobacteriota; class Cyanobacteriia; order Cyanobacteriales; family JAABRE01; genus JAABRE01. The sequence goes on along the minus strand of JAABRE010000002.1, from coordinate 79,474 downwards.
TAGAAATTATTTCTTTATGCAAATTAATCAAGATGATCAAGACAAAATTTATCAAAAATATTGGTTACCCATGGAGCAACTTTTAGGAGATAATTTAACCGAATTTATGCGTCATTATTTAACTAAAAATGGTATCTTAGTTAAGAAAAATGAGGTTTATTTTAAACTTAAAGAACGAGTTAATAAGGGGGATACCTTAGAATATTTAAAAGATATTTATGAACATTCTCAATATTACGCTAATTTATTAAATCCAGGGAGAGAAACTAATAAAAATATTCGTAAATATTTAACAAGAATTAAATGTTTAGATGTCGCAACGGTTTATTCTTTTTTATTAAACTGTTATTATGATTGGCAACATAATAAACTAACTGAAACCACATTTTTAGATGTATTAAAAACCATAGAAAATTACCTCTTACGTCGTTTTGCTTGTAATATTCAAACCCAAGGTTTAAATCGCATTTTTGCTTCACTTTATGCTCAAATAACTAAAGAAATTGATTTAGAATCAGCTACTTTTTTAGAACGATTAAAAAAAGCTTTACAAAATCAAAATTATCCAAAAGATAGCCAATTTAAAAATCAATTAACAATTGTTCAATTATATGGCACTAATCGCACCGACAAGGGTAGATTAATTCTTGAATCTTTAGAGAAATTCTTTGGTCATAAAGAACAAGTATCCTTTGACAATTTGTCCATTGAACATATTATGCCACAAACTATTAACGATGAATGGAAAAATCATTTAGGTGATGATTATGAAATTACCCACGAATTATTATTACATACATTAGGAAATCTTACTTTAACAGGGTATAATTCTGAGCTAAAAAATTCGGTTTTTTCTGTTAAAAAACAAGAATTAAATAAGAGTCATTTAGAGTTAAATAAATATTTTCAAAATGTTGATATTTGGACTAGGGAAACTATGGAAAAACGAGGAAAAATCTTAGCAGAAATGGCCTTAGAAATTTGGCCTTATTTTGGTGATGAATCCCTAAAAGTTTCTACTAAAACTAAAGTTAGAAGTGCAATTCCTAAATCTTTAAAAATGTTTAAGCAAGAATATCCTGTAAAAACTTGGCGGGATATTTTAGTGAAAACTTTAGACGAAATTGCTGATTATGATAGTGATAAATTTAACCAAATTTTACAACAATTTCCCAGATTTTTAACTACAAATAATCAGGATTTTCGCCAAACTAGACAACTTAAAAATGGCATTTATGTTAATGTAAATTTATCGAGTAAAGATATTTATGCTTTTTGTCAAAAGGCGATCGAAATAGCTGAATTATCCCGTGAAGATTGGGAAGTTGAAACCCTATCTTAAGTAAATCATACCAATTTTATTTAATAAACAGTTAAACATTAATTAGAAATCCGATTTTTAACCAAATATCACTGATTAAAACAGCAAAAATTGGCAAAAATCGGATTTCTTTTTTACTATCTTAAGTAAAGAAAAAATCAGAAAAATTCGCTTTTTCTGATTAAAAATCTAACCTCATTAATTATTATTTTGAGTAATTATTTTTTGCAAAATGTAAATTGTTTCGAGGGGTAATTCAGTAACATCGGCTATTACTCCAATATTAATTCCTTGGCGAAGTAAACTTAAAGCAATTCTTTCTTTTTCTTCCAATTTACCTTCTAATTTACCTTCCAATTTACCTTCCAATTTACCTTCCAATTTACCTTCCAATTTACCTCTTAATTCACCTCTCAATTCACCCGAATGAAAAATCTCTTGATAAATAGGTGATTCTTGCATAATATCGCTCCTTAAAATCCCTTTAATAATGTTTTCTGAAATTACTAAATTCGCTAAAATTGCCGAGGCCGCCGTTAAATTACTTTTAACATTTCTATCTGTTACCGTCTCAATTATTTGGGCTACTTGATTTAAAATGACTTGAGGTTCATTGGTTTTACTTAAAGTAGCAAAAGGTAATAAACCCAAATGTTGTAAAAAAGTTTCAGGTGACATTTCCCACAGACGAATTACCTCAAATTCATGGTAAGTTTTACTTAAACGAAAACAATTTTGCTGCACCAAATCAGAATTAGTTGGTCGTAAATAAATCACGATTTGACGCATTTCTTTGTTCGGAAAACGACGATAAACCCTCACTCGATAGTCTAACATTCTGAAAGCCATGGTGTCATCAGCATCCGTCTGAAATTCCGTGTGTAAAACTAAATCCTCAGACTGCAATAAAATCAAGGAATCAGCCCTGATTGGTTCACTGGACAATTCCGTTGGTTTTAATTGCGTCAACTTAACAGGATTTCCTAACAACCAAGTCACCAAATCATCGCGAAAATTTTCCGCCAAAAACTTACAAATATTATCAAACATAATTATAATAACTCAGCGAAAAATAATCAAAAATTCTTTGCGTCTTTGCGTGATCAAAAAAACCGAACAGGTGGGCCAAAACCCACCCCAAAATTTAATCAATTTAACGATCAACGGAACCCATAATTACGTCAATACTACCAAGAATTGCCATAATATCTGCTACTTTCATTCCCTTTAATAAATGGGGTAAAATTTGCAAATTATTAAAATCAGCGGCTCTAATTTTAAAACGCCAAGGGAAGACATTATCATTACCAACAATAAAGACTCCCAACTCACCTTTGCCACTTTCTAAACGTACATAATGTTCACCAGCAGGAATTTTAAAAGTTGGGGCGACTTTTTTGGCAATATATTGATATTCAAAGTTATTCCACTCTGATTTTTTGCCTTCCATCATACGTTTTGCTTCGAGGTTTTCAAAAGGACCTCCGGGGATACCTTTGAGGGCTTGACGAATAATTTTAACTGATTCGCGCATTTCCCGAATTCGGATTAAATAGCGCGCGTAGCAATCTCCGGCAGTTTCCCACTGGACTTCCCAGTCAAAATCGTCGTAACATTCGTAATGGTCAACTTTGCGCAAATCCCATTTAACTCCACAACCCCGCAACATCGGGCCAGATAAGCCCCAATTGATTGCCTGATCTTTGGTAATTGTGCCGATTCCTTCCACACGGCGGCGGAAAATCGGGTTATTGGTGATTAATTTTTCGTATTCATCGACTTTGGGCATAAAGTAGTCGCAAAAGTCTTCGCATTTGTCGATCCAACCGTATGGTAAGTCAACTGCAACTCCACCGATGCGAAAGTAGTTGTTATTGATCAAACGCATTCCAGTGGCGGATTCCCACAAGTCGTAAATCATTTCCCGTTCACGGAAAATGTAGAAAAACGGAGTTTGAGCGCCTACATCTGCCAAAAATGGCCCTAACCACAGCAAATGGTTCGCAATTCTGTTTAATTCGAGCATTATTACCCGAATATACTGCGCCCGTTTGGGAACTTCAATATTGGCCAATTTTTCTGGTGCATTGACGGTGATTGCTTCATTGAACATTCCTGCTGCGTAATCCCAACGACTGACGTAGGGTACATACATAACACTGGTGCGGTTTTCAGCGATTTTCTCCATCCCCCTGTGTAAATAACCGATGACGGGTTCACAGTCAACAACATCCTCGCCGTCGAGGGTGACAATTAGACGTAAAACACCATGCATGGAGGGGTGGTGGGGTCCCATGTTCAAGACCATGGGTTCGGTTCTTGTTTCAATTTGGCTCATTTAACAATTTATCCTTTTTTCAACCCACGAGGGTAATAGCTGTATTTTTGTTTGATCTTACTAGATTAATTGACAATTGACAATTAATAGTTGATAGTTGATAGTTGACAGTTGATAGTTAATCGTTGATAATTAAATAAGCACTGCTCTTTATTAACTTATAATTGATAATTGTTAATTGATAACTGATAAATAAAATGACTGATTTTTTTCATATTCCTGTTTTAAGTAAAGAATTGATTTCTGGATTAAATATTATTTCTGATGGCAATTATTTGGATGCAACTTTAGGTGGTGGTGGCCATACTAAGTTAATTTTAGATTCCTTTCCTGATGTCACCTTAACGGCAATTGACAGGGATTTAATGGCGATCGCCTCTACGAAAGAAAAGTTATTAGAATATGGTGATCGGGTTAATTTTTGCCATGGTAATTTTGCTGATTTTACACCTTTAAATAATGAATTATTTGACGGAATTATAGCGGATTTAGGGGTAAGTTCTCCCCAAATTGATACACCGGAAAGGGGGTTTAGTTTTCAGCAGGAAGCGGAGTTAGATATGAGGATGGATGGCACGCAAAAGTTAACCGCTGCGGAGATTATTAATCATTGGGAGGAACGGAAATTAGCGGATATTTTTTATCATTATGGTGAGGAAAGATTGTCGCGGAAAATTGCACGAAAAATAGTGGAAGAACGACCTTTTAAAACGACGACAGAATTGCAAAAAGCGATCGCCATTTGTTATCCTCCTAAACACAGATACGGTAGAATTAATCCAGCAACAAGAGTTTTTCAAGCTTTACGAATAGCCGTAAATCAAGAATTAGAATCCTTAGAAAAATTTGTAATAAAAGCACCAAATTTATTAAAAGAAGGTGGTATAATTGCCATCATTAGTTTTCATAGTTTAGAAGACAGAATCGTTAAACATAAATTTAAGGAGCATCCCGATTTAAAAGTATTAACTAAAAAGCCGATTATAGCGAGCATAGAGGAAATCAAACTTAATCCCCGATCACGTTCTGCTAAATTAAGATTAGCTCAAAAAATAGAAAATAATTAATAAATTATTAACAATGAATAGAATTAAAGTAGTATTAATCGAAGACCACGAACTAACCAGAATTGGCATAAAAACAGGTTTAAAAAAACGTCCAGAAATCGACTATTTAGGAGAAGCTGATAATGGAAAAGATGGGTTGAAAATAATACAAAAATTGAAACCAGATCTCGCCATAGTCGATCTTGGCTTACCAAAAATAGATGGTATTGAATTAACGAAAAGAGTCAAGGAAAATCAGAAGGAAACGGGTAATTTTTCAACGAAAATATTAATTTTAACCTTACAAGATCATGAAGATTCAGTGTTAGCGGCTTTTGCGGCTGGTGCTGATTCCTATTGCATGAAAAATATTAGTTTTGATTTGTTAATAGAAGCTTTAAAAACGACTAAAGAAGGTAATAGTTGGATCGATCCTGCCATTGCGAAAATTGTCCTTAATCAAGCTAAAAAACTAAATTTTAATACAGCAGAAATCTTGGATACAACTAAAGAACTAAATATCAGAAAATCAGAGCATAAAGCAATTAATTCCTTTTATCCCTTGACAGAAAGAGAGTTAGAAGTATTACAATTAATTGTTAATGGTTATAGTAACGCAAGCATTGCTGAAGAGTTATATATTACGGTTGGTACAGTTAAAACCCACGTCAGAAATATTCTTAATAAACTGTGTGCTGACGATCGCACCCAAGCTGCAGTGAGAGCTCTTCGTTCAGGATTAGTCGGCTAATTTTTGAGGTTATGTAAATACTTTAATTTACCAATTCTACCATGAACCATGAGCCAAAAATAAAATTATTAATAGTAGATGATGAGCCTGACAATTTAGATTTGCTCCATCGGACTTTCAGGCGAAATTTTCAGGTATTTAAGGCCGAAAATCCCCGACAAGCATTAGAAATTCTTGACCAAGAAGGGGAAATGGCGCTGATTATTTCCGATCAAAAAATGCCCTATATGAGTGGAACAGAATTTTTATGTCAAACAGTGGATAAATTCCCTGATACCATCCGTATTTTACTTACTGGTTATACGGATGTAGATTACTTAGTAGAAGCGATTAATACAGGTAAAGTTTTTAAATATTTAACCAAACCATGGAATCCAAATGAATTAAAGATAATTGTACAACAAGCCGCCGAAACCTATCAATTATTGAAACAACGTACCGAAAAATTACGCCGGACATTGCGGCAAGAAGAAGTATTTAATCAGATTACAACTAGCATCCGAGAATCATTAGATTATGAGGAAATGTTACAGCGAATTGTCGAGGCGATCGCCAAAAATTGGACCTTAACAAAAGTAGTATTAATATCGGTAGAAGAAGGAAAATTAAGCGCAAAATGTCTGCAATTTAATCACAAAGAGAGTCAAAAAATTTGTGCAGAATTAGAATCATTAATGGAACAATGCTTAACAACTTCTCAGACTCAAATAAAGGAAAATAATAATTATTTAGAAATAGCATTACCCCTAATATTTCAACAAAAAACCTTAGCAATCTTAGCACTTAATCAAGTAAAAACTGATAGTTATTGGCATGATACGGATCTTAAATTATTAGAATCCGTTGCCGAACAAGCCTCCCTGGCCATGTCTCAAGCGAAACTATACCAACAACTGCAACAACAAACTACGAAAATGCGTCACGAACTGGAGGTAGCTCGACAAATTCAAAGCAATCTCCTGCGTCAAACTTGGCCCGAATCCGACCAAGTTAACATAGAAGCTTTTTGCTATCCAGCGGCGGAAGTGGGGGGGGATTTCTTTGAAGTCTATATCCATCCCCAAGGAGACATTTGGTTAGCAGTAGGGGATGTTTCCGGCAAGGGAGTTCCCGCCGCTTTATTGATGACAAGCACAATGTCCTTATTGCGTCGAGAATTGGCCCAAGAAATTTCTCCTCAACCTGATTTAGTGATGCGAAATCTCAATCAAATTATGTCCGATGATTTATTTAGTACAAATTGTTTTGTCACCCTATTTTTAGCACGTTATACCCCCACAAATCACCAATTACTTTATAGTAATGCTGGTCATATTTATCCCTTAATTTGGTCTTTAGAAAATTTGAAACAGGGGTTGACAATTGTACCGAATTATCTTAAATTACGTGGTATTCCTTTAGGGATTTTACCCCTTTGGAAAGGCCAATCAGGAGAAATTAGCTTAAAAAAAGGAGAGATATTTTTGTTAATTAGTGATGGTATAACTGAAGCAACGGTAACAGAACATTCTTTATTAAATCAAGAAGGTTTATGGGAATTAATTCGCAGTCAAACTGACTTTTTTAGTCTGAATAATTTATTTAAACTTTTTACTGAATCCACTAATCCCAATCAAGAAGATGATCAAACTATGGTATCTTTGGAGATTCTGCAATGAAAACAGAGCTATGTCTTCCGAGTGATTTAAAATATTTACCGGTGGTGGAACATTGGTTATTAGAATCATTAAAGTTAGAATTAGGTGATTCAGAAGCCTTGCAACCTAAATCTTCTCACCTCCGTTTAGTCTTAGCAGAAGCTTACGCCAATGTCGTAGTTCATGCCCACAAAAAACAATCGGAAATTCCTGTTTGTATTCAGCTGGAATTGAAAAATAATGAACTTATTTTAGAAATTTGGGATTGTGGTAATGGATTTAATTTAGAGGATTATTCTCCCCCCCAACCTAACACTTTACAAGAAGGAGGTTACGGTTGGTTAATTATGAATAAACTTATGGATAAGGTAGAATATAGTTTACAGATTAATGGCCGCAACTGTTTAAAAATGAAAACAAACCTTGATAGTTGATAGTTGATAGTTGATAGTTGATAGTTGATAGTTAATAGTTGATAGTTGAGAGTTGACAGTTGACAGTTGAGAGTTGAGAGTTGAGAGTTGATAGTTGATCGTTGATCGTTGACAGTTAATAGTTGATAGTTATTTTTAACTCATAACTGATGACTGATAACTGATGACTGATAACTGATAACTGATAACTGAAATGACTTCTTACTTCCATGAAAAAACCCGGCGTTACCGGGCTGTAGAGGGCGAATTTCATAATTTATCCATTGAGAAATTATCTAATGTGCGTTTACACTTTGTAAATCACAAGTTAGGGGGCAAGCAGCATAAACTGAAGTATGCAGTGGGCTTGCGTCGCCATGCAGCCAACGCAACCAGGTGACTTCTTGGGGATGAATACCTTTGAAGGTCAAAACAGATGCGCCCACAAACACAGCTAATAAATTAGCACCAATGATGCCTCCAGCTACTACTAACACAGCACTCACTGGTAAAACTGATTGCAACACCACGGCAGCCAATGATCCAACAGTCATCATCACAACAACTAAAGGGAAACCTACCACTAATAAACACACAGTTAAGGTGAAAGTCCAGATTAAAAAGCTTTTGATTATGGCGAAAGAGTAATTTCTTCCCCATCCTTGTCTGGGAGCTAATTCCATTTTCAGATCCTCCAGGGATTCTTAAACAACAACAACAATTCCAGCCGGAATTGTAAAGTTTCGATCGCCACTAAGTGATTACCGAGCTTGTATAAATTTAGTATAGGTGATAACTCGGTAAAGATGAGTAATCTGTAATAAAACTTTACATTTATTCTTAAAAAAATATGTTAAAAAAGCTAATCTTCTTAAATCAGTCCTCAGATAGAGGTTAAAAGTGGAATTTTTGGTTATTAATTAAGATTGTGATCGCATTTCTTGACACTTAACTCTCTGTGTTTATCAGTTTCAAACCCTTACTGTAAGCGCAATTACCTACTTTTCTCGGACAAAATTTACTCCGAATTCTCATAAGTTAAAATACTTATCTAATAATCTTCATATTTTGTAACAATTATCGTAAGATTTCTCATAATTAAACCGGCCTAAAATTTTCCCTGTAAAGATCAACTCAGGAGCTTCTTTACAGGGAAAATAAATCAATTAAGCAAAATTTAAGCAACCATCATTTGGCATAATTTATCTTCTAATTCCTGCTCTTGTTGCTCCATAAACTTAATTTCTTGGCGAATAATTTCCGATATTTGTAAACCATTTTCAGCTAAATTTAACCACTGTTGAGCGGTATTTCCTGTTTGTAATAATTTTTTCAAAGGTGATAGAAAACAACTAAAACCTAGACTTTTTGCTGTGGGTTTTACTTCTTCATATAACTCCTCAATCCAATCCTTAGCAATAATTTCTCGACCGTCTTCCCAATGTTGTAACTTAGCATCTAAACTTAAACGAGATACAGCAGCTTCGTTTTTTTCAGTAATATTAATTAACTCTTCTGCACTTAATTTGCTCCTAGTTAAAGGATCAAGTTCAGGATTCTTTAACATTTGTTGAATGCGCGCTTCTAACAGGGACGTGATTGCTAAAAGATGAATGGGATTAACCACTAAATCGCAAATTCTTAACTCTAACCGATTAAGATTATAAGGCCGGCGATCGCCATTTGGTCTAACCGACGACCACAAATGACGTACATTTTGCATTGTCCCCAGAGCCAACTGTTCATTAGTCCACTGAATAAAATGACGATGACTTTCAAATAAAGGCACATGACTAGGAGTTTTAGGAAACATCCCCCAACGAGTGGAATGATAGCCCGTGGTAATACCATCAACAAAAGGAGAAGAAGCGCTCAAAGCTAGATATAATGGAGCTTCGAGCCGTATTAAACGACAAGCTTTAATTAAAGTTTCCGTGTCGGGAATACCGATATTAATATGGATACTAGCAGTAACGACATTAGTCCCATAAGTTGACTCAATATAATCATGATAGGGATTTTGCGGGTCAGAGCGATAAAAATGCTTACTATCTCCCAAGGAGAGAGTGCTGCCTGGAATTAAGGTATAATTGCCGATATTCCTAAGATACTGGCGCAATTTCAGACGAGGTTTGACCAAAGCACACAAAAGCCGATCATAACTAGAAAAAGGCGCGGTAGTATATTCAACATTGCGGTTGTCAGGTTCTCTTACAAAACCGTCCAGGTCTTTGACAATGCGATCGGAAAGACCAATAATATTACCTTCGGGAGTACCGGTATAGATTTCAACTTCAAAGCCTTTAGATAACAGCACAATTATTCAGAAAATATAGTAATAGTTTTAATTTTAATCTAAACAGTAAAAAAATGGAAGAATGGACAATCTTTAAAGAGTTTCGTTTTGAAGCTGCACATATTTTACCCCATCATGGCGGAAAATGTAGCCGTTTACATGGCCATAGTTGGGTCGGTCGGGTATATTTAAAAGGTAATTATTTAGAAAAAACCGGTCCTAGTCAAGGGATGATTATGGATTATGGTGATCTGAAAAAATATGTACAACCGTTATTAGATGATTATTTAGATCATTACTTTTTAAATGAGACTACTTGTTTAGAAAATCCCACCAGTGAGGCGATCGCCAAATGGATATATGAGAAACTAGAATTAGCCGAATTACCCGGACTTTATTCCGTGGAAATTCGGGAAACTTGTACATCAGGAACTATCTACAAAAAAGAGAAATCCAATTTTTGAAAACTAAAAAGGAGTAAAAAACATGAGATTTATTAATCCAAAAATAGATTTTGCCTTTAAAAAGATTTTTGGTTCAGACGAAAGCAAAGATATTTTAATTAGCTTTTTAAATGCTTTAATTTATCAAGAAAAGGAAACCATTAAAGATTTAGAAATACTCGATCCCTATAATCCAGGTTCAGTTTTAGACTTAAAAGATACCTATTTAGATGTGAAAGCTGTTTTAGCGGATGATTCAATTGTTATTATAGAAATGCAGGTTTTAAATGTCGAATCATTTGAAAAAAGGATTATCTACAATTTAGGTAAAACCTACTGCAATCAACTAAAAAGAGGTCAAGGATATTTTCACTTGAAACCAGTAATTGCGTTAACAATTACCGATTTTCTCATGTTTCCTAACAGCGAAAAAGTGATAAATCGTTTTGTATTTAAGGAAACTGACGACTTATTTGACTATCCAACGAAACCGTTAGAAATGGTATTTGTGGAATTACCAAAATTTAAAAAGACCTTAGATGAGTTAGAACATTTAACAGAAAAATGGATATTTTTTCTTAAAAATGCTCCCTCTTTAGAGGTAATTCCTCCTAGTTTTAGCGAAGTTTATACCTTAGAAAAAGCTTTAAATATAGCTAACCAAGCTAACTTAAGTATAGAAGAAGTAGATAAATTACAGAAAAAAGAGTTCTTTTTCTTTGACCAAGAAGGTGGTATTAAATTAGCTCATCAAGAAGGAAAAAAAGAAGAAAGAATTACCTTAATTTTGCGTATTATTAACCGCAAAATCGGCGAAATTGCACCAGAAATTAAGGTACAAATTGAAAGATTATCCTTTGAAAAATTAGATATTTTGGCCGATGATGTTCTCGAATTTAACAGTTTAGATAACTTAACGAATTGGTTATTTAACTTGAAATGATTTTTAGAAATCGGATTTCTCATAGATAAGTAAATTAAATCAGACAGTTTTAAAATATTGATCAATAAAATAGGTTTATTTTAACCTTTTGCTGTATAATGTAGGCTTGTTAATAACAAATATAAAAAAAACCTAAATGTCAACCCAACTTTTATCACGGAACTCCGATCGCCTAGTCAAAATTGCAAAATCCTACAATGCTGATCAACAGGTGAAATATTTACACATCGAAGCGGACATAGAAGTTTTAATCCAACAGTTACAAAATTTGAGCAAACAAAAAGATAATTAAGCAAAATCGTAGTAAAATCAGCTTAATCATCAGATAACCTAAAACATGACTATGCAAGCAAGATTAGCGCAAGCCTTTGCCCAAAAAAAAGCTCTTAAAGTAATTAGTGGATTAAATAACTTTGATGTGGCCAACGTCACAGCAGTAGCGAAAGCAGCCGAACTTGGTGGCGCGACCTTTGTTGACATTGCCGCCGATGCGGATTTAGTTCGCGCTGTTAAGGCGTTGATTAATATACCGGTGTGTGTTTCTGCCGTCGAACCTGGATTATTAGTGCAAGCTGTAGCCGCAGGGGCTGACTTAGTGGAAATTGGTAATTTCGACAGTTTTTACGCTCAAGGAAGACGTTTTGAAGCTGCTGAAGTTTTGGCTTTAACCAAAGAAACTCGCGCTTTATTGCCTAACGTCACCCTTTCTGTCACCGTTCCCCATACTTTACCCTTAGACCAACAAGTGAGTTTGGCTGAAGCTTTAGTAAATGCGGGCGCAGACATCATTCAAACCGAAGGCGGAACTAGCAGTAAACCCCAAAGTGCCGGCACATTGGGATTGGTAGAAAAAGCTGCACCCACGTTGGCCGCTGCTTATGAAATCTCTCAAGCAGTTGCTGTACCTGTGTTGTGCGCTTCGGGGTTATCGAGCGTAACTGTACCCATGGCGATCGCCTCCGGTGCTGCTGGTGTCGGCATTGGTTCTGCGATTAATCAACTAAATAGCGAAATTGCCATGATTGCTGTGGTCCGTAGCTTGGTTGAAGCTTTAGACCGTGCTTCCCTAACTGTCTCAGTTTAATTTGTTCCTAGGGGAGGATTTTTTCCTTCCTTAATTATTAAAATTAGTAACTATTTTTTCTCTTAAATATTGTGTTACATTGAAAAGAAATTAGATTATTAATTAATAAAAAATGGAAGCAATTACCAGTAATCAGGCAAAGGAAAAATTAGATGAACTAATTGACAGAGTTATTCTAAATGCACAACCAACAATATTATGTAATGATCAGGGAAAACAGGCCATTTTAATGTCTTTAGATGAATTTAATTCTTGGCAAGAAACGTTATATTTATTATCAAATCCGGCCAATGCAGAACACATCCAAGAATCAATTAGACAAGCTAACCTCGGCCAAAAAATGGTTAAAGAATTAATTGAGGAATGAAAATTACTTTTACAGAAGCTTCTTGGAGCGACTATCTTTGGTTACAAGAAAACGATAAAAATCTCTTAAAAAGAGTCAATTTATTAGTTAAAGATATAATCAGAAATCCTTTTGACGGTATTGGTAAACCTGAACCTCTTAAAGCAAATTTGTCAGGATATTGGTCAAGAAGAATTAACTCTGAACATCGCTTAGTTTACATTATTTCCGAAGCCGAATTAATAATTATTTCCTGTAGATTTCATTATCGAAAATAACAAATTTTATTTATTAAATATTACTTTTTCAAACAAATATTACAGAAAGTTAAGAAAGTAAAATTAAGGGAGGCGATCGCCTTAAACTGGAACTTAAATAAACAAAATTTTCACAAATAACTATGTTTCCTATTAATCGTCCTCGTCGTCTCCGCCAAAATCCCCAAATTCGCCGCATGGTCAGGGAAAATATTGTTACTGTTAATGATTTAATTTATCCTTTGTTTGCTGTGCCTGGCACATCTGTAGCTAAAGAAATCATATCCATGCCCGGAGTCTATCAACTTTCTGTTGATAAAATTGTCGATGAAGCGAAAGAAGTTTATGATTTGGGCATTCCAGCGATTATTCTGTTTGGGATTCCCGAAACCAAAGATGTCGAAGCGACTGGAGCTTGGCATGATTGCGGCATCGTTCAAAAAGCGGCCACCGCCGTCAAAGAAGCTGTACCAGATTTAATCGTGATTGCCGATACCTGTCTCTGTGAATATACCACCAGTGGGCATTGTGGCTACTTAGAAGTGGGTGATTTGACCGGAAGGGTCTTAAACGATCCAACTTTGGAATTACTCAAAAAAACCGCCGTTTCCCAAGCGAAAGCGGGCGCGGACATTATTGCGCCTTCCGGCATGATGGACGGTTTCGTGCAAGCGATTCGGGAAGGTTTAGATGCCGCCGGTTTTGAAAATATACCCATCTTGTCCTATGCGGCCAAGTATGCGTCGGGTTATTATGGTCCTTTTCGTGACGCTGCTGAATCAACCCCCCAATTTGGCGATCGCCGCACCTATCAAATGGATCCCGGAAATGCTCGAGAAGCGCTCAAAGAGGTGGAATTAGACATCGCAGAGGGTGCTGATATGATCATGGTCAAACCGGCTTTGGCCTATATGGACATCATTTGGCGAGTCAAAGAAATTACCAATTTGCCAGTGGCAGCTTACAATGTTTCGGGTGAATATTCCATGGTGAAAGCTGCGGCTTTAAACGGTTGGATTGATGAGAAACAAGTTACCTTAGAAACTTTAACCAGTTTTAAACGCGCAGGAGCAGATTTAATCTTGACTTATCACGCTAAAGATGCGGCTCGTTGGTTACAGGAATAATTGACAATTAACAATTAACAATTAACAATTAATAATTAATTGTTAATTGGGAAAATTAGGTTTTTTATCTGATAAATATTGAGGAGCAAATAGAAAAAAGATTACTACTTTCAAGGGAATATCTATCAGTAGGATTAAATCTGAATTAGAAAAATTACACTGAAATGACAAATTTGTAAAAAATTTATCAACCTAATCAAAAATAGTTACAATTTATTTTATTTGCAAATTAAAGATCAGCTCTAGTTTAAATTAAGATTAATTTTTACATAAATAATAATTAAAATCAAAATATTTATCATTAGTTATAATTAATTTTAACCCATTAAAATAGAAATTTATGTTAGATGCTGCTGCGATTCAAGCTATTACTGAAGAAGCCCGCAATTGCTTTTTATATGAAGATGCTCCCGAATATATTGATCTATTAAATCAAGGTTTGATAGATTTACAAAATGTCGTTAAAACTAATCAATTAGATGATTTAGATAAACTCTGTAAAGATGCGATTCGAGCAGCTCATTCGATTAAGGGAGGAGCGGGTATTTCTGAGTTACCAATTTTACAGAAATTAGCCCATAAATTGGAGGATTTATTGGAAGCAATTCCCCAAGGAGTGATACCAGATTTACCCACTGCAATTGAGTTAATTATTATGGGGGTAGAGATAGTTACCGAGTTAATTGAGGGGATTAAAAGTGGAAAATCTGAGGATTTTTTGGGGAATAGTCCATTAGAAATTACCGCAGCTTTAGAGGAATTATTAAATAATAAACAGGAAGTTACTGTAACTAAAAAAGAGAGTAACCAAATAAAAGGTTTTGTAAAAAATTGTCTTAATAATGATTTAGAAGCCTGTTTAATTCGCTTAGAAAATAATATTAATCAGCCGGAATTAACGGTTTTTATGGAAGAATGTCGTTTATTAGGAGAAGCTTTACAGTTAGATTGGCTTGAAAATGTAGTAAAAATAGCCAAGGAAGCTAAACTACCTTTACCGGAATTGGTGATAAATATTGTTCAGGAAATTCGAGGTTTAAGACGGGAATTTTTAGAGAATAAATCCGTTGTAATCTCCCCTCAGTTTCAGCAGTTAGCTCCTAATTTAGGAGAGCAAAAAACTGAGTTAATTCCCACCAAAATTAAGGTAAATAATGAGCTAAAAGAAACTAAATCGGAGCAGAATTCTCCACAAATTAGTTTAAGAATTCCCGTGGTTAAGTTAAATAAAATGAGTAACACCATCGGGGAATTGTTAATAAAATATGAGGGGTTGTTGATTCAGGAAAAACAATTACAACAGTCTAGTTTTAATCTCAAAAAAAGGACGCAACAATTAACTCCTTTACGGGAACAAGTACAATATTTTTATGATAAGTTATCTGTTAATAATCTTCCACAGTTGTTAACAGTTTCTCTGTCAGAAGATGATGAATTTGATGCCCTAGAATTTGATCAATATACGGCGGTACATTCTACTTTGCAACAGTTTCAGGAGTTGATGGTACAAGTTCAAGAAGTATATGAAGATTTGGATTTACTTAAGCGTGATTTTCAGGAATCTTTGGTGGATTTACGCTATTCTTTACATAGTTTAAATCAGGATTTAACTGAGTCGCGTTTGCTTAATTTTGGCGAAATTGCCCATCGGTTTGCTGCTCCTTTAACTAATTTGAGTAAACGCTACAATAAGTTAGCTGAATTAGTGGTTGAAGGAGAAAAAGTTTTAGTAGATCAAGCTATTTTGGAACAGTTACAAACTCCTTTTACTCATATTATTAGAAATTGTTTTGATCATGGTATTGAAACTCCGCAATTACGCGAAAAGTTAGGTAAATCTCCCACTGGAAAAATCATTTTAGGTGCAGTTGCTGAACCGAATCAAGTATTAATTTATCTGGCTGATGATGGCCAAGGTATTAATCTGGAAAAGATTTATCAAAAAGCTGTTAAATTAGGTTTATGTCAAGGTAAAAAACCGTCTGAAAATGAACTTTTAGAGTTTATTTTTGCTCCCTCTTTTTCTACTGCTGAACAAATCAGCGACTTGTCGGGACGTGGTATGGGCATGGATATTGTGCGATCGCAAATTGACAAAATAGGCGGAAAAGTTAGGGTGGAAACGGTCTCTGGTAAGGGAACAAAATTCACGATTATTATTCCTTTGAGTCTCAATATTTTGCCTTTATTATTGTTTAAATGTCAAGGGAAAATGTTAGCAATTCCTTCGGTAAATGTGCTGGAAATTATTGCGCTAAAAGAATTTAATTTTGACCCGAATTCCCCGCAAATTATTTGGCAAAATCAAACCATTTCTGTGTATAATTTACTGGAAATTTTACCTTATAATCACTTGACAAAAACCAATAATTATGCTAATAAATTGGCTTTAGTTGTGAAAGAAACGAAGCAAATTATGGCGCTAATAATAGATGAAATTGTAGCAGAAAAAGAGTTAGTTTTGAAACCATTAGATGCGATTATTCCCCTACCGGAATATGTTGCAGGATGTACGGTTTTAGGTACGGGAGAAGTTGTGACTATTTTATCACCTAATTATTTAAGGACTTTAATTAAACAAGAAATAATCGTAGAAACTAGAAAAGAAATTAATCGTAATCCTCACATTTTAATAGTAGATGATTCCCTCGCAGTGCGTCGCTCTTTAAACAGATTATTAACCCAGGTGGGTTATCAAGTGGTACAATGTCGAGATGGTAAAGAAGCTTGGACTGTTTTAAATAGCAGTAATCAGTTATTTAACTTAGTAATTTCTGATATTGAAATGCCCGAATTAGATGGTTTTTCTCTGTTAAAAATGATTAGAAATGAGCCAAAATTTGACCAATTACCAGTTGCAATGTTAACTTCTCGTGACAATGATTTACATCGTCAAAAAGCAACTGATTTGGGAGCTAATCAGTATTTTACTAAACCTTTTCAAGCGATTAAATTGTTAGAAAATGTCGAACAATTAATTGTTAATTATGGGTAATTTCCGTTTTTTCTTATTTTTTCGTTATTTGAATTGGTTAATTCTCAAAAAAACGATCAAACGTACTTTTGAAAGTAGGTTATTAGGGTTAGCTTCAGAAATTGCTTTTAATGCAATGTTAGCTCTATTTCCTACTATTTTGGCTATCTTTACTGCTATTAGTTTATTTGAAGATTCTTTACAGATAATTTTGCGCGATTTAGTGCGTCAATATAAAGATGTTTTTCCGATCATGGTATGGGATTTACTGAAAAACTTTGTTGAAGAAATTACTAGAACTAAAAGTAAGGGGCTATTTTCGGTTAGTTTTATTGTGGCAATTTGGCTTTCTTCGGGAGCTTTAAGTACCGCAATGAAAGCTTTAGATCAAATTACCCATGTTCCTAAAAAGAAAATAAGAAATTTTTGGCAAGCTAAATTAATTTCTTTATTTATTACTTTGGGAGCGATTTTTTTATTAGTAATTGCTTCTTTTTTAGTGTTTTTAGGTGATTCCATTGTAAAATTAGCGGTAGATTTGATGGTTAAATTGGAATTTACACAAACAGGAAGTTCTTTATTAACCATTGTTTGGCGTTTATTAAGTTGGCCAATTGTGTTAGGAGTTTTGGTTATTAGTCTGGCTTTTATTTATGAAATTATCAAAAGTCCTCAAGATATTAAACACCCGATTAGAAAACTAAAATTAATTATGTTTGTCGTGGTGATAAGTGGATTATTCCTATTAATATTAACGGGTTTATTAATGTTAGTTAATAAGTTAATGATTGGCTCAAAATTTGACTATAGTATTGGTTTAATCTTAGTTAATATTTCTGGTTTTTTAAGTTGGCCTGTTGCTTTAATCTTTGTTTCCATTGCCTTTGCTTTTATTTATCGTATTGGTGTAAGTTATTGGGAAGAAGGCACTCCTTTATTACCAGGAGCGGTATTGGCTGCTATTTCATGGGCGATTATTTCCGGATTATTTCGTTTATATGTGGCTAATTTTGGCCAATATAATAAAGTCTATGGTGCTGTAGGTGCTGTAGTTGTGTTAATGTTATGGTTACAGATTACATCTTTAGTGATGTTACTAGGTTATCAATTAAATACCATCGTAGGAGAAGCAATGTTGAGCAATAATCTGAATAAAAAATAGACCGAAAAATTAGAGATATAATCATATTTAGTAACAATTACTTGAGTAACAATTAGATAAATTTTATGACCTCCTTAAGACAAAAAAAATATAAATATCAAGTTCCTAAAATATTACTTACCTGGTTTAATTTACGACCAGAAGAAGGAGAACGCACTTTTTTGATGTTTGCTGTTTTTACGGTAACTTCCATGGGAATGTTATGGCTAGAACAAACATCTATTGCTCTATTTTTGCAGAGTTTTGGTGTTAAATGGTTGCCATTGATTTATATATCTAGTGCTTTGTTGGGATCAGCATTAGGTGTTATTTATTCGTCGTTACAGCGAACTTTTCCCATTCAAAAAGTATTGCTAATTGTCATGATAATTATGACATTACCTTTATTAATATTTCGTGTCGGTATATCAGAAAATTATTTACAAGGTTTTATAGGTTTATTAACCGTATTTTTATTTAGATTATGGATTGATGTTCAGGAAATTTTAAATGATCTTAATGTTCAATTAGCTTCTAATCAATTATTTAATATTCGGGAAATTAAACGCACTTATCCCCTTATTTCTAGTGGTCTTTTATTGGCGGATATACTAGCAGGTTTTTCTTTACCTATTTTATTGTTCATTTTTGGACTGAAAAATATTTTATTTGTGGCCTTATTGATGATGTTATTCGGTGGTTTTCTGCTCTATAATATTACCAAAATTTATCAACAATCTTTCCCGAATAATCCTCTCAAAAATGTCCCTAAATCCGAGCCAAATTTGTTGTCCGAACGTCTGAAAAATGCCCCCCGAGATTATCTGATTCCTTTGATGATTTTCTTTGTGTTATGTAAGGTGCTTTTTTTATTAGTAGAATTTAATTATTTAGGACAATTAGAAGTTAAATTTGAGACCGATGAAATTGCCAGTTTTTTAGGTTTATTTGCCGGTATTTTAGGGGTATTTGAGTTATTATTTCAATGGTTTGTTTCAAGTCGGGCTGTGGAAAAATTAGGGGTCTTTATTTCTTCCATGTTTCTGCCGGTATTTCTCTCAATTATCGGGATGGGAACTATTATTTTACAAAATAAGGCTTTTAATGGGTCAACCCCTGAAATATTATTAGCAAGTGCCCTTGTTATTAAATTTATTGATGAGCTATTTCATTATACTTTAATTGCCGGAATTAAACCTTTTCTATTTCAACCTTTACCACTGAAAATTCGTGGTTCAATACAAACATTAATTCAAGGAGTTGCTGAACCTATTGCTACGGGAATAACGGGAGTAATAATTTTAATTATTGTGTCTTTACTTAATAATATTATGGCTTCGGAAAAACCCGAAGCTTTAGCCACAGTTCAAAGCCAAATTTTTGTAGTGGGAATAGTTTTATGTTCTTTAATTTGGGCGGCTAGTGCTTGGTATTTACGTTCGAGTTATATTAATTTATTAATTCAAGAAGCAGAACAAGGCCGTTTAGGTTTTTCTAATGTGGATTTAACTGCTTTTAAACGAGCAATTTTAGAAGCTTTAAATAATAAAGAAACTGAGACAGATAAAAGTTCTTGTATCGATTTACTGGCGAAAATAGACCCCGTCAATGCTACAGAAATTTTAGCACCAAAATTATTAAATTTTTCGCCAAATTTACAGAAACAAAGTTTGGAAGTAATGTTAAATTATCCGAATCCTAAATGTTTGTTCTCGGTACAAAAGTTAATTTATACTGACCCTCCTTTGGATATTTTAGCCCTAAGTTTACGTTATGTTTGGTTATCTCAACAGGAACTTGATTTGCGTATTCTTAAACCTTATTTACAGGAAAATATCGAACCAGTTTTGCGTAGTACGGCCGCTACTTTAATTCTCCAAAGAGGGGATAATGAAGATAAAGACGAAGCTATTTCCGTGGTTGAAAAAATGCTAAATTCTTCGGCAGAAAACGACCAAATTCTAGCAATTCAAACCTTAAAAGATGGCGCACCAAATTTTCTGATTAAACGTTATTTACCCAAATTACTGAAACAAAAATCTGCTCCCGTTCGTTGCGCTTTATTAACCTTAATTGCTGAAAAAAATCTGGATGAACATTATCATTTACTCTTACAATCTTTCTATGATAAATCCCTCCGAGAAGCTGCTAGTAAATCTTTAGTTTATTTAGGTAATGAAATTCTACCCCTCTTAAAAGAATTTGTCGAAGATAAAAATAAACCAGATTTAATCAGATTGTTAGCTTGGAATAGCTTATCAGAAATAGGAACAGTTCAAGTTTATGACACATTAATACAGCAATTAATTACCAGTTGGGGGATAACTCGACGTAATTTATTACGGATTATTTTGAGGATTCCTAATGATTTAGGTTTAGATGCAGTCATGGAACGTTTAGGCCGAACTGGTATCGAAACTTTAATTGATCAAGAATTATTAATGTTAGGACAAATTTATGCGGCCAAAATTGATTTAAACCCTGAATTAATTGCCGGTCGAGAAGTACAATTACTTCTTGATGCTTTAGACGGAATGCAAATTGATATTATTGAAAGATGTTTTTTATTAATGAAATTGCTTTATCCTGTTGATACCATTGAAGCAGCCATTGTCAATCTTAATTCTGGTAATTTTTCTAGTATTGCTTTAGGTTTAGAATTATTAGATAACACCATTGATTTACCCCAAAAAACCTTATTTTTACAGCTGTTAGAAGAAGGTTTACCGATTAAAATCGAACAATTACATTCCCTAAAATCCATCATTTCATATTCACCAATGTCCCCTAAAGACCGATTATTACGTCTTCTTATTTTGCGTCATTTTCTGTCAGATTGGTGTTTAGCTTGTTGTTTTCATTTAGCTCGTCTTCAACAATGGCAAATCCCACAACCTGCCACGACTATTAGTCTTCGTAATCCAAATGGTTTTGTTCGCGAAGCTGTATTAACTTATATTAAGGAGGCAAATCCCGCCCGTTGTCTTCAAATAATCGCCAAAATAGAAAAAGATTCTAATCCTTTAGTTTCTGCTTTAATTAAACAAATAAAAACCGAATTTAGTTAGTTCAAAAAATTATGTTAAGTAGTATCGATCGCCTTTTATTCCTCCGAAAAGTCTCTATTTTTCAAGAATTGAGAGACGAGTTTCTGATCAAATTAGCTTCGATTATGGACGAAATTTCTTTTCCGACCAATTATACCATTTTTGAAGAAGGAGAAGAAGGGCGATCGCTTTACATCGTGGTTTATGGCCGAGTCAAAGTCCATTTAGGGGAACAGGAATTAGCACAACTAGACAAGGGAACTTTTTTTGGCGAAATGGCCTTATTTGACGCAGAACCCCGATCTGCTTCGGTCACCACCCTAGAACCCTGTGACTGTTTGACTTTGAACCAAAGACAACTCATCGATGCGATCGAAGAAACCCCAGAAATTGCCATCAACGTAACTCGTTCACTTTCTCGCCGCATTCGAGACTTGAACAAAAAAGTAAACGCCTACGAAGCACGCTTAAAAACAGTGAACAATTGACCATCAAAAATTCTGCTCCTCAACTCTGCTGTTATCCTTACTCGTTAATAAGTTCACAGTTGATATTCAAAGTAATAATGTTACTATTTAAGTGGTTTAGTTTCGAGATTTAAACCAAAATTTGGTGAGGAGTGTAAATAAATTTATGGTTCAGAGAAATCAACCCCAACCGATCCGCATTGGCATCATCGGAGTAGGTAATATGGGACAACATCACGCTCGTATTCTCAGTTTACTGAAAGATGTTGACTTAATAGGTGTGTCTGATCTCAATGTCGAAAGGGGATTAGATATTGCTAGTAAATATCGCATCCGTTTTTTTGAACATTACTTAGATCTGTTGCCCCATGTGGAGGCGGTTTGCATTGCTGTTCCTACTCGTTTACATCATCAAGTAGGCTTGGATTGTCTTCGAGCTGGAGTTCATATTTTAATTGAAAAACCGATCGCCGCTAGTATCGCCGAAGCTGAATCCTTAGTAAATGCTGCTGCGGATTCCAATTGTATTCTTCAAGTTGGTCATATTGAGCGTTTCAATCCCGCTTTTTCAGAACTCAGTAAAGTGCTGCAAACCGAGCAGGTATTAGCATTGGAGTCCCACAGAATGAGTCCTTATTCTGACAGAGCCAACGATGTTTCCGTAGTCTTAGATTTAATGATTCATGATCTGGATTTACTGCTGGAATTAACCAAATCTGAAGTCGTAAAATTAACCGCAAGTGGTAGTTGTGGCGCAAACTCCCGCTATCTTGATTATGTTACCGCCACATTGGGCTTTGCCAACGGCATCATTGCCACGGTGACTGCCAGTAAAATTACTCATAGAAAAATTCGTCGTCTTTCGGCACACTGTAAAAATTGCCTCACTGAAGCGGATTTTCTCAATAACGAAATTTTAATCCATCGCAAAACCACCGCCAACTATACCACGGATCATGGTCAAGTTTTTTACCGTCAAGACGGCTTAATTGAACAGGTTTACACCACTAAAATTGAGCCTTTACACGCGGAATTAGAGCATTTTGTGGGCTGTGTTAGGGGGGGTAATAAACCCTCGGTGGGAGGCGAACAAGCGTTAAAGGCCTTACGTTTAGCCAGTTTAATCGAGGAGATGGCCTTAGACGGGACAGTTTGGCAATCTGATTTTCCCTCTAAGGTAACAGTGGTTTAAGAGTTTTGCTGATTTGCCCACTAACGAGGTCATTACCTTTTCGACTAAGATGAATATGGTCACGATATAGCTTTTCTGGCTCTGATTCGGTGACAAAAATAGGCAAAAAATCAAGATAAGGAATTTGCTCTTGTTGGGTAAATTCCTTTAATCGTTGTCTGGCTTTTCGTTCATAATCCCTCGGTCCGGGTGATTTCACTTCCCTTAATAAGGGAGTCAGGACTAGAAAAAATTGCGCTTTATTTTCAAGGGCGATCGCCTGCATTTGTTGAATTGCTGTCAAATTAAGCCCCACTCGATCGCCTTTTTCGGCATTTAAAAGGGACAGTTCCGGAATGGCGGGCTTTTTGGACAATAGATTGAATAATTCCACCAAAGCCAAAGGGGGATTTTGGGTAGGATAATTGCGATCGCGTCCGACCACCAGAGAATGAGGAGCGATCGCAAACAAATCATCAGTATTAAGTACCAAAACCAAGATTTTCGCCTTAAACAAGCCAAATTTCCGCAAATATGCCAACTGATTACGGGGTCCCCAGGAGTTTGCTGAGGCATTCAAAACCTGAAGGGGAAAATTGGGGGCTAATTTTTCTTGAATTAAAGCTGGAATAGTGTTTTTTTGTTCAGTCCACCAACCACCATTAATAATGGAATCACCTAAACATAAAACAGTAAAAAAAGAGTCATTTTCTGTGGAAATAAAATCACTACGTTGGGAAAATTGATTAATAATAATCTTATTACCAAAACGTTTAATATTTTGATGAGGAGCTAACAAATAACCAATGTGTTCATCAGCTAGATAAAGAGGGGGAGTTCCCAAACCGAAAAAAAATCTTAAACCCAATTCTAAGATGAGCAATATTAAACTAAAGATACTGAGACTAATGATTAATATTTTCATAATTATTAATTGTTAATTATCGGTAAAATTGTAGTTAAATTATCTAAATTCCCCGACAAACGTTTAAGAGGAGCAGGTGAGACCCTGATTAAAGTAGGAATAGCAGATATGTGATAAGTTTCTGCCAACTCAGGATTTTCTTTAATCTCAATTATCTTCAGACTATAACAATTTTTTAAACTTTTTTCTAGCCAATGATAAAGATTACTTAAAACCTGATTATTATCGGGATAATCTTCAGAAATAAACAAATAAAATAGAGAAGAATTAGTTTGACGTTCGGGATTCTTCCTCAATAAATCTCCTTGAGATTGCTTATTTTTTAGCTCATAACGAACAACTAAATTATGATGTTCCCAAAGTTGGGGAAATTGATAACGATAACTTTCAAAAATAATGGGATTAGATAACTTTTCTTGCCAAGGAACAGTTTGCCATGAAAAATCACCCAAATTAAAAATAACATTTAACAAAGGTTGATAACAAGAAACCGCCGGATAAACTTCAGCTAAAGTATTAATTGTATTACTTTGATGATCGAAATAGCGATCAACCGTAGCGGTATATCCCGGAATTAAAAAATGAGGAACTTCTGCTAAACCAAGTAATAATTGTAATTTCATAGATAAATGAATGTGCCAAAATTCTTGTTTATCAGGAGCTAAACAATAAATAAGATCCCCTCCTGGAGTGAATAAAGCCAAACCTTTAAACAACGACATAATTAATAGTTATGTAACACAGACCAAATTTATCAGGCCTCTCTTTCCCCCTCACCCACGATGGGAGAGGGGGGTAGGGGGGTGAGGGGGAATCAAATTAACAATTAATTAAAATCTACCGCGTAACATTTGGGCCATTTCATTACGGGTAGGAGACATTTCCAAAGCCACTTCTTCGGTGATTCTACCTTCTTGATATAAGTTAAATAAGGACTTATTCATGGTCATCATTCCGTCAAATTCACCATCTAACATTAAGCTAGTAATTTCGTCGTTTTTACCTTCCTTAATATAATCCTTAACAGTTTCAGTGTTAATTAAAATATCGTGGAAAGCGGCCCGTTTTCCGTCGGTGGTACGACATAAACCTTGGGCAATAACAGCGACTAAAGATTCAGAGATGGCCACCCTCATGGCGCTTTGTTCTTCGGCTGTATATAGATTGAGGATACGCTCAATCGTCTTAACTGCACTATTGGTGTGGAGAGTACCCATAACCAAGTGACCAGTTTGAGCGGCTTTCAAGGCTGTGTTAACGGTTTCCTTATCCCGCATTTCCCCCACCAGAATGAGGTCAGGATCTTCCCGGAGAGCGGCTTTCAAAGCATTATCAAACTTAAGGGTATGCTGGCCAACTTCTCGTTGTTTAATCAAGGATTTTTTACTTTGATGCACAAACTCAATGGGGTCTTCAATGGTAATAATATGCTTGGGATGTTCCCGATTGATATAATCAACCATAGCCGCCATGGTGGTTGACTTACCTGAACCTGTGGGACCAGTAACGAGAATTAAACCCTTATGGGAATTAGAAACATCGCGAAACACAGGAGGTAACTTTAACTGCTCCATGGTGAGAATTTTGACGGGAATCAAACGCATCACGATGGCCGGACCGCGCAAAGTTCCAAAAACATTGATCCTGACCCGCGCAAAATCATACTGAGTTGCGCCGTCAAACTCCATTTCCTTCTCAAATTTCTGGATTTCCTGATCGGTTAACACCTCATGTAACCAACTCATAAAAGTATTCTGGTCAGTGACGGGGTGTTCAGTCATAATAATTTCACCCCGATCCCTGTAACGAGGTATTTCAGCAACGCCCAAATGAACATCGGAATAGCCCTTTTCATTGGCATATTCAACAAGTTCCTTTAAAGTCGGGCAACCGGGGGAACGTTGAGGTCTGGCTCTAGTTGGGATATATTCCCGAGTCGCAGCGGGAGGGGGGGGAAGGGGAGGGGTCGGTGGTGGTGGTGGTGCAGCAGCCCTGGTTCTCGTTTGAGAAGTCGGGGGAGGAGCAGCTGGTTTAGGAGCCGGACCTAGGATTTGGGTAGCGTCACCATCATCATCATCATCTTGGGGAGGGCGACGATTAGCTGGAGGCATATTCGGAGGAGGCGGTGGAGGTGGGAGACCAGGTCTTCCTTGACGGTTAGAATTTACCATATTCGGATACTAAGTTTTGCTTAATTAATTTATTAACTTTGCTGTACCTAAATAAACTTAGGATATTGATTGTGATTAGTTAAGTCTCAGTTTGAGACTAACTATTTAATAATATAAGTGGTAATAGTACAAAAGTAACGATTTTTTTGATGTACATATAGTAACTAACCAATCCAAAGTAGCAACTAGCCACCAAAAAGAATCAAAACTATTCACTAAAGATTTGAGAGCAAAGACATTTGTCAACCTAATGGCACAAAGTAAGATATTCTAATAGATTAGTCTTAAAAATTAAACTTATTATAAAAGCATAAAATCAATGCAGTTTACCAAAATTTTAATTGCTAATCGAGGCGAAATTGCCCTCAGAATCTTACATACCTGCGAAGAAATGGGAATTGCGACCGTTGCCGTACATTCCACCATCGACAGTAACGCCCTTCATGTTCAATTAGCCGATGAAAGAGTCTGTATTGGTCCCCCTCCTAGCAATAAAAGTTACTTAAATATTCCCAATATTATCGCAGCGGCCCTAAGCACGAATACCTCAGCAATTCACCCCGGATATGGATTTTTGGCCGAAAATGCTCGTTTTGCCGAGATTTGTGCAGATCATCAAATTGCCTTTATTGGTCCTGCTCCCGCAGCTATGTTGGCCATGGGTGACAAATCCACCGCCAAAAAAACCATGCAAAAAGCGGGTGTACCCACCGTTCCGGGTAGCGCAGGTTTAGTTCAATCTGACGAAGAAGCCTTCAGAATTGCCACCCACATTGGCTATCCTGTGATTATTAAAGCCACAGCCGGTGGCGGTGGTCGGGGAATGCGTCTAGTCAGAAAAGAAGACGAGCTGATTAAATCATTTTTAGCAGCTCAAGGAGAAGCAGAAGCCGCATTTGGTAACGGTGGAGTTTACATTGAGAAATTTGTCGAATGTCCCCGTCATATTGAGTTTCAAATCTTAGCTGATAGTTATGGCAATGTTGTTCACCTCGGAGAAAGGGATTGTTCCATTCAACGTCGTCACCAAAAATTACTTGAAGAAGCTCCCAGTCCATTTTTAACCCCGAAATTGCGGCAAAAAATGGGTCATGCAGCGGTATTGGCGGCCAAGTGCATTAATTATGTGGGTGCCGGTACAGTGGAATTTTTAGTAGATAAATCAGGGGATTTCTATTTTATGGAAATGAATACCAGGATTCAGGTAGAACACCCCGTCACCGAAATGATCACCAGCCTGGATTTAATTGCTGAACAAATCCGAGTTGCCCAAGGAGAACGTCTTAAATTTAACCAAAAAGACATTGAGGCTCGAATCAGGGGTCATGCCATCGAATGTCGCATCAACGCAGAAGACCCCGACCACAATTTTAGACCTCATCCCGGCAAAATTAGCGGTTACTTACCACCCGGAGGTCCCGGTGTGAGAATGGACTCCCACGTCTATACGGATTATGAAATTCCCGCCTATTATGATTCTTTAATCGGCAAGCTGATCGTTTGGGGAGAAGATCGAGATGCGGCGATTAGAAGAATGAGACGAGCATTAAAAGAATGTGCGATTACGGGGATTCCGACAACCATTGCCTTTCATCAAAAAATTCTCCAACACCCTGCTTTTATTGCGGGAGAAGTTTACACTAATTTTATTCAAGAGCATTTAATGCCTTAAAACAATTAATAATTAACAATTAACAATTGTTAATTTAGCGATAGCACTTTCTGATTAACTCTTGTACGATAATTAATTCAAAGTAGGGTGGGTAATTTGGTTTTAACTTAATAAGGATGTCCCCCCCTAACCCCCCTTGAAAGCAGGGTGTTTTCATTCTCAAAATTTAAACGAAAGAAAGAGCAAAACTTTTATCTTTATTAGCTCTTTTTTCGATTTTTAAACGATCAACATTATTAATTATTTGTCATCTGCTATTATTTACTAATTTTTGACAGCAAAAACACTCCTATTGCCTTTATTACAATAAGATTTACTCTTTTTTTCAATTTTTTTCTGCCTTTTTCTTGAACTAAATTTTCTCTAACTACTGTTTAAGTCATTTATTTCTAATATTTTTGACCAATTTTTTCCTAACCATGACTGTCCTTCTTTAATTGAGATAAAACCTAAACTTCGGTAAAGGTTCAAAATTAATGTTATAGTAATTCCAAATAAAAATTAAACAAAAGTTTTTAGTTTCTTGTTGGACTTTAGTCCTAAGAAGTGCTAAAGCGCAACTACGAACCTATTTTTAACTGTTCTAATCTTAATTGGAATTACTATATATTTATTCGGAATATTAACCTCTCAAATGCACATAACATGGGTAAAATATGTCTGTGGAAGATTAAAAAGTGATTACCGTTATTCGGGTACAATTGTTTATAATAATTACCCTTTTCCCGATAATATTAGTGATAAACAAAGGCAAAAAGTCGAAACTTGCGCGCAAAATGTGCTTGATATAAGGGCAAAATATCCTAACAGTAGTTTAGCGGATTTATATGACCCTTTAACTATGCCACCTGACCTAATAAAAGCACATCAAAATCTTGATAAAGCCGTAGATTTATGCTATAGATCGCCACCATTTGTCAACGAATTAAACCGCATTGAGTTTTTGTTTAATCTCTATGAAAGTTTAAATACACCATTATTAAAACCCGAACAGAAAAAACGTTCCACACGGAAAAAATAGGCTCGTTGTTGCGCTTTAGCGCTATTTAGATAACCCTAAAGCGTAACAAATTGAAAATTTAGTTAATTATTTTTTTATGTTATTATCTGATCAAAAAACATTACCAAAACCTAAACCTTTTTTGAAATGGGTAGGGGGGAAAACCCAGTTACTTACGGAAATTGATTATCTGATTCAGAGTAAATTTTTGAAGGAGGATAAGGTTACTTATATTGAACCTTTTGTTGGTGGTGGAGCAGTTTTATTTCACGTTTTAACCCAATTTTCAAATATTAATAATGTCGTAATCAATGATATTAATGTAAATTTAATTCATGCTTATAGTTTGATTAAAAATAATCCCCAGGAATTAATTACTTTACTGTCACAAATTGAAAGGGAATATTCTGCAATTAATTCAGAGGAAAAAAGAAAGGAATTTTATTTAATAAAAAGAGATCAATTTAACCAAAAAGAAATTTCAATCATCGAAAAAACGGTTTTATTATTATTCCTAAATAAAACTTGTTTTAACGGTTTATATCGGGTTAATAAACAAGGTAAATTTAATGTTCCTTTTGGCAAGTATAAACAACCCACAATTTGCAACCCACAAAACTTACTTTCTGTCAATACTTATTTACAAAATGTTACAATTTTACAAGGAGATTTTGAAGCTATTTTAAATTATGCCAAAAAACCGAGTTTATTTTATTTAGATCCACCCTATAAACCGATTAATTCGACTTCGGCTTTTACTTCTTATTCTGAGGATAATTTTTCTGATCAAGATCAAATTAGATTGAAACTTTTTTGTGATAAAATAACTGCCCATGGCCATTATTTTATTTTAAGTAATTCTGATGTCAAAAACTTTGATAATAATAATAACTTTTTCGATGAACTTTACCAAAAATATAAGATTAAACGGGTAAAAGCAAAAAGAAGTATTAATTCTAAAGGTAATCAAAGGGGAAAAATATTTGAGTTATTGATTACTAATTTTTGAGTTATTGATAATACGAATTATCAATAATATTATTTGATTTTACTTCTAATTTTATGTTAAATTATCTTAATTACAGATAAGATTAACTAAATTATTAAGATAATTTTCCTTTTGTAAAGGCAATATTTCTGCCGCTTGAAAAATTCTTTGGGTCATCATATAATAAATTAAACTTGCTATGACCATGGTGGCGCTATGTTCAGGATTATCACATTTAATCTGAGGATGTGTGGTAAAAAGGTCAGCTAATTTTTCGATTATTGGTTTATGAAAAGAACGAACCACTTCTTGTGCTAATTCGGGAAACCGACCGGATTCTCCAATCAATAATCGAATAAAATCATCGTGTTGTTCTGCTCTGCAAAGCATTTGCGCTAAAAGTGAGGCGAAAATTTCTCCCAAAATTATTCGTGGATCTTGATCAGAATCAATTTTTGCTGGTAAAATCTTGAAATCCTGTTTAAATTCCTCAAATCTTCTGGTAACAACGGCTTGAAACAAAGTTTCCTTGTCGTTGAAATAGCTATAAAGAGTGGGTTTCGAGACTCCAGCCGCTTTGGCCAATTTATCCACACTTGTCCCCACATAGCCGTTTTTGAGAAATTCCCCCAATGCTCCCGCTAAAATTGCTTCCGCTTTTTCCTTGTTTTTTTCAGGCTCTTTGGTCACAGTTTTTAAGTTAGACATAATTTTTCTTTTTTCGTTTGCACTTCTTCCATAAACATTATATAATTAAATTATAAATTTTACTAAACGGTTTAGTAAAATAAAGGAGCAAATGCCATGAATGAATCGATGAATCATTTGAGTAAACTGCGTTATCCGCTACTCCTCGGTTTACTGGTAGTGGGGAGCTGGGGATTTTATAACTTTAAAAATCCCCAGAGCAACTTGACGGAAGACCCCTCGGTGGCGATCGCCTTAGCAACACCAAAAACGGTAACGGCCTTAGGTTCACTAAAACCCCAAGGAGAGATTGTGGCGCTCGCCGCGCCTGCGGGAGCTAGTGGAAGCAGGGTAGAGAAATTGCTAGTAAAAGAGGGAGATAACCTAAAAAAAGGTCAGATTATTGCGATTATGGATAATCATGACCGATTACAGGCTGCTTTAGCCACAGCAGCTGCGGAGGTGGAATTTGCCAAAGCAAAACTTCAACAAGTGAAAGCTGGAGCAAAACAGGGGGAAATAAAGGCACAATTAGCGGAAATTAGCCGTTTAAAAGCGGATCAACAAGCTCGTATTATGGCGCAGGAATCGACGGTGGGAAAATTAAAAGCAGAGCAAAAAAACGCAGCCACGGAGTATCAACGTTATGAATATTTGTATCAAGAAGGGGCCATTTCCGCATCCATCCGGGATACTAAAAAATTAATTGTCGACACATCCGAAAGTAATGTTCAACAAGCGGAAGCGGAATTAAACCGTTTAAAAAATACTCAATCTCCCCAATTAAATGGGGCTCAAGCTACCCTAGAAAAAATTGAAGAAGTGCGCCCGGTGGATATCGAAGTAGCTGAACAAGAAGTGACACGGGCGATCGCCAATCTGAACAAGGCCTCAGCGGACTTGGCTCAAACTCAGGTAATTGCCACCCAGGGGGGCACAGTCTTAGAGATTTTAACCCGTGAAGGGGAAACCGTGACCAATCAAGGCATTGTAGAAGTAGGTCAAATTGACTGGATGTATGCAACGGCGGAAGTTTATGAAAGCGACATCAAACGGGTGAAAGTCGGGGAAAAAACCATTGTTACCAGTGATGCACTTCCGGAAAGTTTAGAGGGTGTGGTGGAAAGAATTGGGTCAAAAGTACAACAACAGGAAATCATTGGCACGGATCCTTCTTCAAGTATTGATAGTAGGGTCATGGAAGTACAGATTCGCCTTGATCAAGCCTCCAGCCAAATTGCGAGAAATTTCACCAATTTGCAAGTTACCGTGGAGATTCAGCCATGAAATTGATTCAACAATTACAAAGACGAACTCCTCTAGGATGGTTGCAATTAAACAAAGAAAAAAGCCGTTTAGCTGTAGCCCTTGCTGGCATTGCTTTTGCCGATATTTTAATTTTTATGCAGCTGGGTTTTCGGGGAGCGTTATATGACAGTAATACCGCTTTTATCAAAAATATGGATGGGGATATTGTTCTAGTTAGTCCAAAAGCGAAAAATACCCAAAACCTTTCCACTTTTACTCGTCGTCGTCTTTATCAAGCTTTAGACATCGAAGGAGTAGCTTCTGCTTATCCTCTTTATACCAGTATTACGACTTGGAATAATCCTCAAACGGGACTAAAATCCTTTATTCAAGTAGTAGGTTTTGACCCAAATCATGCCGTTTTTAATATCCCCGAATTAAACCAACAATTAGAAACCTTAAAAATTCCTCAAACGGTACTTTTTGATCGACGTTCCAGGGGAGCTTATAATCAGATTATTAGTGAAATAGAAAACGGTAAAATTATTAGCACCGAAACGGAGGGAAAATTAATACAAATTAGAGGGTTATTTAATTTAGGTGCTTCTTTTGGTTCTGATGGTTTTTTGATGACCAGTAGCCAAAATTTTAGCTTAATTTTCCCTAAAAAAAACCCCGCTAGTCTTAGTTTAGGGTTACTTAAATTAGAGTCAGGAGCTGATCCCGTTCAGGTGGCAAAAGCCTTGAATTATCACCTGCCTGATGATGTTAATGTGTTAACAATGGAGCAATTTATTAATCATGAAATTGCTTACTGGAGTAAAGAAAGTCCCGTGGGTTTTATCTTTGGTTTAGGTACAGTAATGGCTTTTGTGGTCGGGGTAGTAATTGTTTATCAAGTATTATCAACTGATGTGAATGCTCACCTTAAAGAATATGCCACTTTTAAAGCCATGGGTTATCGTCAGAGATACTTATTATTAATTGTTTTTGAGGAGGCAATTATCTTAGCAGTTTTAGGATTTTTCCCCGGTATTATTCTCTCTTTAGCTTTATATCGTGTCGCTGCGAAAGCAACTTCTTTACCCTTAATGTTGCGACTTTCCCGAGTCATTTTTGTCTTTATTTTAACTCTTATTATGTGTATGTTTTCAGGAGGAATTGCCACTCGAAAATTACAAGAAGCTGATCCCGCAGATATGTTTTAATAATTAACAATTAAGAGTTTTTTTCAGTAAACTTTTCAGTCGAAAGCTTGTCGGCAACTTCTAGCCCACAATGCACCGAGGACTGCTATATTTATTATTCAGAAGATATATTTGTTATTCCGAGCTACAGCGAAGAATCTCAGTCAGATTTTAACCTTGATTTCCCTTGTTAAATAATTATTTGAAAGTAACTTTTATGACTAAACTAGACTCAGAAACCTTAGTTAAAAATCCCACTATTGCCATCGAGAAATTAAACCATTTTTTCGGTAAAGGTGAACTAAGAAAACAGGTTTTATTTGATATTAATTTAGAAATCAAATCCGGTGAAATTGTCATTATGACCGGTCCTTCTGGTTCGGGAAAAACCACTTTATTAACCTTAATTGGTGGTTTACGAGCTACTCAATCTGGCAGTTTAAAATTTTTAGGCATGGAACTTTGTCAAGCAAAAGAAAAACAGTTAGTGAAGGCTAGAAGTAATGCTGGTTATATATTTCAAGCCCATAACCTTCATCATAGTTTAACCGCTTTACAAAATGTGATGATGGGGTTAGAAATTCACCCCCATTATACCCGTCAAGACATGAAAACCTTAGCTACTAAAGCTTTGCAAGAAGTGGGTTTAGGAGACAGGTTGCATTATTATCCCGAAGATATATCCGGTGGTCAAAAACAACGGGTGGCGATCGCCCGTGCTTTGGTTAGTCATCCTAAAATTGTTTTGGCTGATGAACCGACAGCAGCCTTGGATAGTAAATCAGGGCGAGAAGTCGTGGAAATTATGCAAAATTTAGCCAAGGAACAAGGTTGCACAATTTTACTGGTTACCCATGATAATCGTATTTTAGATATAGCCGATCGCCTTGTTTACATGGAAGATGGAAAATTGGTGAGCAAAACTTAATTTTAAATACAAAAAAAGCATTTTATATTAATTACCTAAAACTTATTTTAATGGTTGCAATCTGAGCAAAAAAAGTGAATTTAAGCTGTCTAAAAATATAAGCAAATACCCATATTTGTCAGCAAAAATATTTAATTATTTTTCAATTAGCGGCGATCGCCTTCATCCTATTCTCAATAATTATCGACTATTGAGAATAAGATGAGCCAAATAATAGTTATGATCAAGAAAAATCCTAGTGAGTTAACAAGCAGAAAATTAAATGACTATTGCAGCCCACAAAAAAGCTAAAGCCTTAAAACCCAACAGTCCGAAACCAGCGAAGGAATTGTGTAGTGAATGCGGACTTTGCGACACCTACTACATTCATTATGTCAAAGATGCCTGCGCATTTTTAAATCAACAAATGGCCGAACTTGAAAATTCAGCTCACCAAAGAAGTAGAAATCTTGATGATGACAACGAGTTGTATTTCGGTGTTCATCAAGATATGATGGCTGCACGCAAAAAACAACCCATTGAGGGCGCGCAATGGACTGGTATAGTGAGTACCATCGCCTGTGAAATGTTAACGAGAGGGCTGGTAGAAGGCGTTGTGTGCGTTCAAAACAGTAAAGAAGACCGTTTTCAACCTGTTCCCATTATTGCCACCACTACAGACGAAATTTTGGCTGCCAAGGTAAATAAACCAACTTTATCGCCGAATTTATCAGTTTTAGAACAAATTGAAAAATCTGGTTTAAAAAAACTGTTAGTTATTGGTGTTGGATGTCAAATTCAAGCATTAAGAGCAGTACAAGATCAATTAGGTTTAGAAAAGTTGTATGTTTTGGGGACTCCTTGTGTTGATAATGTCAGTCGAGAAGGGTTAAAAAAATTCCTAGAAACTACCAGTAGGTCTCCAGAAACGGTGGTCCATTATGAATTTATGCAAGATTTTAGAATACACTTTAAACATGAAGATGGTTCCATAGAAAAAGTGCCATTTTTTGGTTTAAAAACTAATGTTTTAAAGGATGTTTTTGCTCCTTCTTGTATGAGTTGTTTCGATTATACCAATGGACTTGCTGATTTAGTCGTAGGATATATGGGCGCAACTTTTGGTTGGCAATGGATTGTAGTTCGTAATGAAACTGGTCAGGAAATGTTAGACTTAGTTAAGGACAAATTAGACACTCAACCTGTGATTTCTAAAGGTAATAGAAAAGAGGCTGTCCAGCAAGGTATTACAGCGTATGATCAAGCTGTAACTTTACCAATGTGGGTGGCAAAATTAATGGGTTTAGTAATAGATAAAATTGGACCACAGGGTTTAGAATATGCGCGTTTTACCATTGATTCTCACTTTACTCGCAATTATTTGTATGTTAAGCGCAATCACCCTGAAAAATTAGAAAATCATGTTCCTGAATTTGCGAAAAAAATAGTTTCTCAATATAAATTACCAAACAATTAATACTTGTTAATTGTGGGTTTAGGACAGTAGGGGTAGGCATAAAGCCTACCCTACTCCTACGATATAATACTTATGTTTCGCTCCTAAAATTTTGTGGATTAATATCCCAATTTGCCCAAGTAATTGCTTCTCTGGCTGAAGAAATATTAGGTGGTATCCTAATTGTCTGTATATCTTTTGTACTCGGACAAGTCATTTTTAAGATATAAATATCTTCAAAATTTGGGTTTGTATGGATAACGAATAAACTATATTCCTTCCAATCATCTATTATGATGGCGTTTAATTCTTGACAGAGGCGATCGTAACCAATATTCTGGATTAATAACTTTCTAATTTCAGGGTTTGTTTCGGTTAATAACCATTTTGCTGGCCAGAAACTAGGGTGCATGGAGTTATATTTTTCGGGTAATTGTGTTAATAATTTGCTACTTTCATAGTCCTGATCTGATTGACCTAAACTAATAATCTCCGTTGCATTTTCTATTAATTGATTTAGCTCATTAGTCTTAGATACTGGTTTATTAAGCTGATAATTTGCTTTAGTTTGCTTATTATTTCTCGTAACAATTTGATTCTTATCTGTCTTTTTTAAGCCATTAATTATTCCGTTAAATAATGAGATAAAAGGATTGAAAAAAAAGCGATAAAATCCGAATACAGATAACAAAAATTCGGCGATTATATTTGGTTTCTTGTTATTATTCTTTTTAATCTTTTTCTTAATCCCGGTCGATGGTGATTTTTTAATGGTAATTGGTTGATAGTTTCTACCTTCTTTTTTCACTAAAACTAAACATTGATTGTCAACAATGGTCATTAATTGACAATTAGTTAGTAAAAATTGTTCTAATTGATAATTTGGGCGATCGCACCCCAGTGAAGTTACACAAAAGTCAAGTAAACAACCTAATTGATAATAGTTAAAAATAATATTTTTTTTATAGCTAAATTCTCTAATTTTTTGTAAGAGTAAATTATCGCCTTTTTGACCTAAAGTGGCAAAAACATCGGGGTATTTTGTCGCTAAATTATTGACAAGAGTATTAATGAGATAGTTTTGAAATTCCTCTGACTCCTGGGATAATTGACTTTTTTTAATAATGGTAAAAATTTCTTTAAATTTACCGGGGTTAAGTTGATATTTTAAGTTATTTTTCAACTCATAAACGAGGGAACTTTTATTAAGTATTTCCCAAATATCATATACTAATACTGTTAAATTTTCTGACAAAGAATAGGCCAATTCACTAATAAATATCTGGAATTCTGAGGAACTAAATTTATTAAGTTGGATGTGTTCCAATTGTAAATTAATCATCCTTATTAATTCTTCATCATTAGCTAAAATATAAGTTAGTTTTTCTCCATAATTGAGCAGATCATCTTCCATAATTATGGGAATTTTTCTTCGATTTTTTAGTTCATAAAATTGCTCAATTTTCGTGAGAATATAACTGGAATTAATTACCTTATTTTGGCTAATTTTTACCCATTTTGTTATGGCTAAATTTAGGGTATTTTTTTCTTTATCACTTAACCTAAGTTGATCCGGTTGTTGGTTTTGACCTTTATTTGATAACATAAAAA
Source organism: Synechococcales cyanobacterium S06 (assembly GCA_011391125.1). Lineage (GTDB taxonomy): Bacteria > Cyanobacteriota > Cyanobacteriia > Cyanobacteriales > JAABRE01 > JAABRE01. Next base: position 42,820 of record JAABRE010000002.1, on the reverse strand, counting down.
AAATTCCCTTACTACCTTAATAATAATTTAGCATTAATCTTTAAAATAATGCCAATTTTCTCTTACTTGTTTAATCCTATCTTGAAATTTGCTCAATTTTTCCAGTATCAGACTTTTTAAGGGAGGTTCAGAAGAAGGCGTTTTTTTTTGAGGTTGAAAAATATTTGTTTTCCCTCGTTTTAAAGAATTATATTTTCTTTGTATTCTGACTAGTCAATTACCATGGGGAATATTAACTTGAGGGTGTTTCTCATGGGTTAAAAGTGCAGTGGGAGAAAGCACTTTTAAATAGAGAATACCATCTTTTTCGTATAACTCAGCTTGCACTTGACTAATACAGTGAGCGTGGCCAGTCACTTCTGCTTCTGCTAGAGTTAAAGGGGGACAATTTTTTCCCTTGGATGTCGACAATTGGCTGCAAAATAACATCCCCTTGTTTAATAGGTTGCATAGTCTTAAATGGGTATTTTTAACTAATTTCAAGCGTGAAAAAAATAATTATTTCTATAATTATACTTTACCCACTTAAGTATATTTTTAGATCAGGGTTATTAAAACTAAAAACTCCTGTTATCTTGATGATTTCAGGAGTTTTTCCAGGGCGTAGTTGTAATTTATGACAAAATATTAGTTTTTACTAAGACATTTTTGAAGTTTTAGAATAACTTTTTGAGGACTAAAGTCCAACTACAAGCTAATTAATCTTCGTGATCATCAAAAGGATCATCTAATTCCACAGACGGAGGTCCAAACGCAATGTAGATAGAATAACCAGTTAAGGCAATAACTACTGCAGTAATACTAATCATGACAACGGTTGCCGGTTCCATAAAACAAATTACTTAAAATAAGATTCCGATTATCCTATAATATTACAGGAGATTATCAAAAATAGATTAAATACATAATTGGTGACTTATGGCACAACGTACTCGTTTGGGAGATGTTCTCAGACCTCTTAATTCCGAATATGGTAAAGTTGCTCCCGGTTGGGGAACAACCCCTTTAATGGGCGTTTTCATGCTTCTTTTCTTCGTGTTTCTTTTGATTATTTTACAATTGTACAATTCATCATTGCTCATTGAAGGAGTTAATGTGGATTGGAGCAGTTTAGGTCAATAAACTTTAAGAAAAAAAGTTAACAAGACAAAATAATCCCGGTTTAATCCGGGGTTGTTCTATTAAAGAGGAAAAAAAGATGAATATTTTTGGAATTGGATTACCTGAAATGGGGGTAATTTTAGTAATTGCATTATTAATATTTGGACCGAAAAAATTACCCGAAATAGGCCGCAGTTTAGGTAAAGCTTTAAAGGGATTGCAACAAGCTTCTACGGACTTTCAAGAGGAGTTTAAAAAGGAAGCTCAACAAATAGAAGAAACTGTAAATATGAAAGCACAATTAGAATCATCTGAAACCGAAAAAGTTAAACAAAAAGAGGAAATAAAAACAAATTCTCCTGAGAGTTAATTGTTTTTTCTCTGAATTTTTCAGAGAAAGAGTCTCTTTTTATTGCTCTTTTTCTGAGCAAATTCTTCCCTAATAATAATGTTTATAATTAACTATTATTAAAATCTTTTTACACTTAAATAAATTGCTGATCGAATGTAAATTTCTCAAAAATTAATTACCAATTTTACTATAATTTTGGGATTAGTACCTCAAGGAAGGCCAGAAACTGTTAAGCTAAAAGATATGTTAGTTTACATAACTTTACAAAAATATTATGGATTGCATCATACACCGGAAAGCTGAGTTTTCCGCCAGTCATAGGTATTGGCTACCGGAACTAAGTGAAGAAGAAAACCAAAAACTGTTTGGACTTTGTAGTCGTTTTCCTGGCCATGGTCACAATTATGTGTTATTCGTTTCCTTAGCTGGGGAATTAGATCAATATGGCATGGTGCAGAATTTATCTTATGTAAAAAAGATAATTAAACAAGAAATCACCAGTCAATTAGATTATTCCCATCTTAATGATACTTGGCCCGAATTTAAGGAAACCTTACCAACTACTGAAAATATTGCGAGAATTATTTGGCAAAAACTCGCTCCCCATTTACCTTTAGTCCAGATTCAATTATTAGAAAATCCCCATTTATGGGCCGAATATCAAGGAGAAAATATGGAAGCAACTTTAACAGTTCAAACTCATTTTAGTGCGGCACATAGATTAGCACTTCCGCAATTAACCCTCGAACAAAATAGCGAAATTTATGGCAAATGTGCGCGTACCCATGGCCATGGTCATAATTATCATTTAGAGGTTTCTGTAGCCGGTAAAATTGATCCTCGTACGGGTATGTTAGTAGATTTAGGAGTCTTGCAAAAGGTAATTAATGATTATGTAGTCGAGCCATTTGATCACACCTTTTTAAATAAAGATATAGCCTATTTTGCTGAAGTTGTACCCACGGCGGAAAATATTGCGGTGCATATTGCTCAATTATTACAAGAACCGATCGCCAAAATAGGGGGAGAATTAGATAAGGTAAAATTAATCGAAAGTCCCAATAATTCCTGTGAAATTTTCTGTCGTCAAACTGTGAGAAATTCGGCCATTAATCAGCAAAGAGAAGCTGTTTTAGTGTAAATTTGTCTTGAGCAGATTTCGCTCAAAAATTATATTTTTATGGGCTTTTTTTTAGGATAATCAAATTTAATAGGGGAGACTTAAAACCCCTTTTTTTTGTCAAAAAATTTTTGAGTTCATAAAGATATAGTGATTCCAATTAAGATTAAACCAGTTGAAAAATAGGTTCGTAGTTGCGCTTTAGCGCTTTTTAGGACTAAAGGCCAACAACAAACTAAAAACTTTTGTGTAATTTTTATTTAGAATTACTATAACAAAGATAGAAAGACTTTTTTCAAGAGTTGTGATTAATTATTTATATTTCAAAAAATCATCGACAGTAATTCCCGCTTGTCTAATGAGACTTCTTAATAATCCCGGGAGCTAATTCTTTATGATTAGGAATAGATAAAATCGGTTTATTTTCCTGCCATAAAATAATATGACTTCCTGTTTGATGATCTACTTGATAACCTATTTTACTAAAGATTTTAACTGCTGTTTTCCCTGAAATATTTGATAATTTTCCCATTAAACTACCACTTCTCCTAGAAACATTTGTAATTCGGGAATTGGTTTATTTTGACCATGTTTTTCTTGAACATAAAGATAACCTTCGATGGCTTCTTTAATATTGGCGATCGCCTCATCCATGGTTTGCCCCTGACTGACACAACCGGGTAAACTAGGTACTTCCGCTATATAACCTTTATATTCTACGTCATAAGTAAATAATACTTGAAATTTCATTTTTTCCTCCGAAAATTTAAACCAACTGAGATAACTTTTCTGTTATTCTCATGTCTTGATAATAATTTTTTAATTGTTGATCAGAAAAAAGTTTTTGTTGAATTTCACTAAAGAAAAATACCTGATAATCAAAACCTAATTCTTCTTGTATTTTTATAGCTAAAATAACTCCTTGTTTTTCAAAATTTATTTTGTCTTGTTCCGATTTAAAACCAGATAAACTAGGATCATCCCAATTAATTATCTGATCATAAATGTCCCCCCAATCTGCTAATTTTTCGCTTATTTCCAAGGACAAAGGTAAATCTTCAGCTTCTAAATTATCAGCTGTTTCCATATCCCAAAGGGGAAAATAATTATATTCAGTCATTACTTTAATTTTTTTACTCATTTCTTAAGTCCTACTTAATTAGAAACTAAAACATAATTCTCCTCTGACATATTTTCCGATATTTCTGTCTTCTGATTATCAACATCAATGGTTAATTTTAGTCCCAATCTATTTAACCAATCCACTAAACTATAAATCAAATTTACTCCGTCTTGATTCATTAAAATATCTATTGTTTGTAATTGCTTTTGAAGTTCATTAGTGGATAATTTATCTTTTCCTAACGCTTTAGCTAGGTCTTGAAGTCCTACTTTTAATAATTCAGGATTCCCTTCATTATCTTCTAATATTTCATTGAGATAAGCAGCCGCAGCTTCGGGGTTACTCAAAAATTGTTCTAAATGTTGCTCATAATTAAGATTTTGTATCATTACAATTAACTCCGATAATCTAACCAATATTTTTTAGCGATTTCAATGTCTTTTTTTTGACTACTTTTATCACCTGCGCAAAGAAGAATGATTAGTGTTTCTCCTTCTTTTCCAAAATAAATCCTATATCCAGCACCATAATTAATTCTAAACTCAAAAACTCCTCCTCCTACTGATTTATAATCGCCCAAATTACCTAAACAAATTGCTCTGAGTCTTTTATTTATTTTAGCTTGTGTTTTAATATCTCTCAAAGAATTAAACCATTCCAAAAAAGGTTGTTTTCCGTTTTTTGTAAGATAAAACTCAATTTTTCTTGGTTTTATTTCCATGTTATTTTTTATCTTAATTTTAGCTTAAACTAAAACCCCCCACCAAAAAGGCGGGGGGTTTATTTAATTACCAGTTAGATGAGGTAATCTTTAGCCGAACTTACCAGCAGTAGAGGCAATCAAGAAGGCTGCGTAGGTGAGGATGTAACCCACAGTGAAGTGAGCTAAACCAACAACACGAGCTTGTACGATTGAGAGAGCAACGGGCTTATCTTTCCAGCGAATTAAATTAGCTAGAGGAGTGCGCTCGTGAGCCCAAACAATGGTCTCGATTAACTCTTGCCAGTAACCACGCCAAGAGATTAAGAACATGAAACCGGTTGCCCAAACGAGGTGTCCGAATAAGAACATCCAAGCCCAGACGGAGAGGTTGTTAACACCGTAGGGGTTATAACCGTTAATTAATTGAGCCGAGTTTGCCCAGAGGTAATCACGGAACCAACCCATTAAGTAGGTGGAGCTTTCGTTGAACTGAGCAACGTTGCCTTGCCAAATACCGAGGTGTTTCCAGTGCCAGTAGAATGTCAACCAACCTAATGTGTTGAGCATCCAGAACATAGCGAGGTAGAAGGAATCCCATGCCGAGATGTCACAAGTACCGCCACGGCCAGGGCCATCACAAGGGAAGGCATAACCAAAGTCTTTCTTGTCAGGCATTAATTTAGTGCCACGAGCATCTAAAGCACCTTTAACAAGAATTAAAGTGGTGGTGTGTAAGCCGAGGGCGATCGCATGGTGTACCAAGAAATCACCAGGGCCAATGGTTAAGAAGAGAGAGTTAGAACCGCTATTGATAGCATCTAACCAACCGGGTAACCAAACTGCACCCGCAGTGCTTGCAGCGCTATCCGCGTTAGCAAGTAATACGTCAAAGCCGTATAAAGCTTTACCAGAAGCGGCTTGAATGAACTGAGCGAACACAGGTTCAATCAAGATTTGTTTTTCGGGAGTACCGAAGGCAACTACCACATCATTGTGAACATATAAGCCCAAAGTGTGGAAACCTAAGAACAAGGAAACCCAGCTTAAGTGAGAGATAATCGCTTCCTTATGCTCTAAAACTCTTGCCAATACGTTGTTTTTGTTAGCTTCGGGATCATAGTCACGGACTAAGAAGATAGCACCGTGGGCAAAAGCGCCGACCATGATAAAGCCTGCAATGTACTGGTGGTGGGTATAGAGAGCAGCTTGAGTAGTGTAATCTCTGGCGATGAACACATAAGAGGGCAGTGAATACATATGCTGCGCAACTAATGAAGTTACAACGCCTAAAGAAGCAAGAGCCAAAGCTAACTGGAAGTGTAAAGAATTGTTGAGAGTATCAAACATTCCTTTATGACCATCACCCAAGTTACCAGAGGGAGCTCTGTGAGCTTCGAGAATCTCTTTCATGCTGTGACCAATACCAAAGTTGGTACGGTACATATGACCAGCGATAATGAAGATCACGGCGATCGCCAAATGGTGATGAGCAATGTCAGTTAACCAGAGGGACTCTGTTTGGGGATGGAAACCACCTAAGAAAGTTAAGATCGCATCTCCTGCGCCTTTAGAAGTTCCGAACACATGATTAGCAGTATCAGGGTTTTGCGCATAAACGCCCCAGTTACCAGTAAAGAATGGTCCTAAACCTGCGGGGTGAGGCTTAACAGAGAGGAAGTTATCCCAACCCACGTGCACACCACGAGATTCGGGGATCGCAACGTGAACTAAGTGACCAGTCCAAGCTAGAGAGCTAACACCAAATAAACCAGCTAAGTGGTGGTTCATGCGAGACTCGGCATTTTTAAACCAAGACAAGCTAGGACGGAACTTAGGCTGTAGGTGTAACCAACCAGCAAACAACAACAGAGCTGACAAGATTAACAAGAAGATAGAACCTTGATATAACTCGGCATTGCTGGTCATGCCAATGGTATAAAACCAGTGGTAAACCCCAGAATAAGCAATGTTAACGGGGCTGCTTGCACCAGCTTGGGTGAAAGCATTGATCGCACCTTCACCGAAGTGAGGGTCCCAAATAGCATGGGCGATCGGACGGACGTTTAAAGGATCTTTAATCCACTGTTCAAAGTTACCTTGCCAGGCCACATGGAATAAAGTACCGGAAGTCCACAGGAAAATGATTGCCAGATGTCCAAAGTGTGACGCGAAAATCTTTTGGTAAAGATTTTCCTCGGTCATGCCATCATGGGTTTCAAAGTCATGGGCTGTAGCAATCCCGTACCATATTCTCCGAGTAGTAGGGTCTTGTGCGAGATCCTGGCTAAATTTAGGGAATTTAGTTGCCATAGGTCTTTTAAGAAAAAATTTCTCCCAGAAAAATGAGACTGATACCGTTAAAGTTGCTCATTTGTGTTTTTTAATTAACCTCCCAGAACCAAGTTCGGGGAAAGTCAGAGCTTTAAAAGGGGCTAATTCGGAATTTTACCTAATTTAGCCGTAGTTGGAAAAATCTTAACCTACTGAAAGGATGCGCGCTAAGAAGAACGCCCAAGTAGTTACGATTCCACCCAAGAGGTAATGAGCTACACCAACAGCACGACCTTGAGTAATACTCAAAGCACGAGGTTGAATGGTAGGAGCTACTTTGAGCTTGTTATGAGCCCAAACGATAGACTCGATCAACTCTTGCCAATAGCCACGACCACTGAATAAGAACATCAAGCTAAAAGCAAAGATAAAGTGACCGGCGAGGAACATAATGCCATAAGCTGACAAAGCTGAACCGTAGGAGGTAATTACCTGAGAAGCTTGAGCCCAGAGGAAGTCACGCAGCCAACCATTGATGGTAATAGCACTTTGAGCAAAGTTGCCCGCAGTGATGTGAGATACAGTACCGTCAGGTGATACAGTTCCCCAAACATCAGATTGCATTTTCCAGCTAAAGTGGAAGATTACAATTGAGATGGAGTTGTACATCCAGAAGAGACCTAAGAAAACATGGTCCCAACCAGAAACTTGACAAGTACCGCCACGACCTGGACCATCGCAAGGGAAGCGGAAACCTAATTCAGATTTATCTGGAACTAAGCGAGAGCTACGAGAATATAGTAAACCTTTGAGGAGGATTAATACAGTGACGTGGATGGTGAAAGCATGGATATGGTGAACCATGAAATCCGCAGTACCTAAAGTAATAGGCATCATAGCGACTTTACCACCAACTGCAACTACACCGCCGCCAAAAGCATGACTAACTATGCCTAAAGCATTGGGAGCTGTATTGCCAGGAGCCGCAGCGTGTAAGCCTTGAATCCATTGTGCAAAGACAGGTTGTAATTGAATCGCTGTATCGGAGAACATATCTTGGGGTCTTCCCAACGCACGCATGGTATCGTTGTGGATATACAAGCCAAAGCTATGGAAACCGAGGAAAATACACACCCAGTTTAAGTGAGAGATGATCGCATCACGATGGCGGAGCATTCTGTCTAAGAGGTTATTAACGTTCTTAGCAGGATCATAATCCCGAACCATGAAGATAGCACCATGTGCACCGGCACCGACAATCAAGAAAGCCCCAATCCAAGTATGGTGAGTGAATAGGGATAACTGAGTACCGTAGTCAGTAGCAATGTATGGGTATGGAGGCATAGCATACATGTGATGAGCCACGATGATAGTCAGAGAGCCTAACAGCGCCAAGTTGACGGCTAATTGAGCGTGCCAAGAAGTTGTAAAGATTTCATAAAGTCCTTTGTGACCTTCGCCAGTAAAGGGACCTTTGTGAGCCTCTAAAATTTCTTTCATGCTGTGGCCAATACCCCAATTGGTGCGGTACATGTGACCAGCGATGATGAATAACACTGCGATCGCCAAATGGTGGTGAGCAATATCAGACAACCATAAACCACCAGTTACGGGGTTTAAGCCACCTTTAAAGGTGAGGAAATCTGAATAAGCACCCCAGTTAAGAGTAAAGAAAGGTGTTAAACCTTGAGCAAAACTGGGATATAACTCGGCCATCCACTGAGTATCTAACAGATATTCATGAGGTAAAGGAATATCAGCAGGAGCGACACCGGAATCCAACAATTTATTTACAGGTAAAGAAATGTGGATTAAGTGACCAGTCCAACCTAAAGAGCCTAAACCTAACAAACCTGCCAAGTGGTGGTTCATCATAGATTCCACATTTTGGAACCACTCTAATTTAGGAGCGGCTTTGTGGTAATGAAACCAACCAGCAAACAGCATCAGGGCAGCCATTACTAAACCACCGATGGCGGTAGCGTAAAGCTGTTCAGTGTTAGTAATACCAGCAGCTCTCCACATTTGGAAGAAACCAGAAGTAATCTGGATACCGCGGAAACCGCCACCAACATCACCATTTAAGATGTCTTGGCCAACAATTGACCAAACTTGTTGAGCACTAGGCTTAATATGAAGGGGGTCTGCTAACCAAGCTTCGTAGTTAGAGAAGCGAGCGCCATGGAAGTACATCCCGCTCAACCAAACGAACACAACGGCTAAGTGACCAAAGTGAGCACTAAAGATTTTGCGAGAAATATCTTCTAGGTCACTGGTTTGACTATCAAAATCGTGGGCATCAGCGTGCAGATTCCAAATCCAGGTTGTGGTTTTTGGACCTCTGGCTAAAGTACGATCGAAGTGACCGGGTTTACCCCATTTCTCAAAGGAAGTGGGTACGGGGTCCTTGTCGACCAATACTTTTGCTTTTGCCTCTCTTTCTGGAGGGCTAACTGTCATGAGGATTCTCCTCTCTCGATGATCGACAACGAACGACGGTGGTAAATCTGGTTCTTTTTTAAAAAACCATTAGTTAGTAATAATAATCTGGTATTGTCAATTTGTGTATTAGTGCTTAACAATACTTAAAAATTCCTGTAATCTTTACCACATAAGGCTTAAACCCAGTTAGACCCTCCTTATGTTAAGAAAATATTTCTTTTTTGTCATAAAACTTAACATTTTCACCTCGAAAAAACTCATAACCATATATATATGTCTATGGATTTTAAAAATTTTAGGGCAATTACCCCAAATATTCATTGTCAAAAAAAACATTTGAAAATATTTTGCTCAAATACTTGACAAATCTCGTTAAATATGCTATGTGCCAAGTTCGTCACACTTAGAAACCTGGTTTTTTTCAATCTTCAATGATTGTTTGACGTTTAAGCCGAAAAAAACCAGGTTTCTTCCTCAGATTAAAGTGTACCCATTCTCAATAATCAATATAAACTCGTAATAAAACCTGAAAAAATCACCAAAGAAACTGCTCGCCAACCCTTCAATTCGCCAACTTTTTCGGCTAAATCGGTTATTTTGTCAAGATTGGGTTTATAGGTATCAAGACGAGTGTTAATATTGTCTATTTTACCTTCTAATCTTGTCTGATTAATTGTTAACTGAGTTAAGTTATTCTTGATTTCCGTGTTATCTCTGGATAATTGATCAATTCTTTGATTTTGAGCAATGATTAAATCTTTTAACTCTTGTAAATCGTTTTCGGTGACTGTGGCCATGGTATGCTCCCCTTAAATGAATTTCTTTTTTTGGTAGTGCTTTCCACACTACTTTTTAGTTTATTTATTTTTGCTCTTCGTTACCAACAAAAAATAGCATTTTTCCTGCGAGTATTTACTCAATAATTCCCTTCACAAAAATTAACCAAAATTTCCGCCGAATTTTGAAAAAAAAAACAAAATTGTTTTATAATCCTAAAATAGGTTTGTTGTTGCGCTTCAGCGCATTCTTAGGGCTAAAGCCCAACAACGAACCTTTACAAATAACTAGGTTTGTTGTTGCGCTTCAGCGCATTCTTAGGGCTAAAGCCCAACAACGAACCTTTAACAAACTTTAGGAGTAAAACAATGACTACAACTATCACAGTAAATGGTGTTGAGGTCCAAGTCTTCGATTTTAATAATAATTCCTATGCTTATATCTACACTGAGGATTCTTTCTACTGGAGTCAAGCAAAAAGCAATGCTGAAAGTGTCTTTTTTGAGGGTGCTGCTGGTCATTTAGCCACTATTACTTCTGTAGAGGAAAATACCTTTATTATGGAGAATATTTTACCTCTTGTGGAGGCTAACGAACATTATGAAGCGTGGTTAGGTGGTTATAATTCTGGTAATAATAACTGGAAATGGGTAACTGGTGAAACTTGGAAATATCAAAATTGGGACGAATATGAACCAGAAGGCGAGGATTACCTTAAATATTATACTTATGATGGTGTGAAGCTTTGGTATGACGATTCTTCTAGTCTTTATGGCTACATAATCGAATTTGAAGGAACAGGCTCACCTGATGATAATATCATGGGTACTCACAAAAACGACACCCTTGACGGGGGAGTCGGTAATGATAACATCGCAGGTTGGTTGGGCAATGATTCCTTATTAGGTGGTAAAGGTGAAGACACCTTAAATGGTGGTGTCGGAAACGACATTTTAAAAGGGGGAGATGACAACGACGAATTATCAGGAGGTGCGGGTAATGATCAATTATTCGGTGACGCAGGTGATGATATTTTAAGCGGCGGTGCTGGTAACGATACCCTGAATGGTGGAGCAGGTAGTAATATTTTAATTGGTGGACTTGGTAACGATACTTATGTCATAGATTCACTGGACAATATTATCTTTGAAAAGACAAATGGTGGCATTGATACCATTAAAGCTTCCCTAAATTATACCCTCGATAATACCATTGAAAACTTAACCTTAACAGGCAAAAAAGATTTAACAGGAATTGGCAATAATTTTAATAATACTATTACTGGAAATAATGGCAAAAATACCCTCAAAGGTGAAGCAGGAAACGATAAATTATTAGGTGGAAATGGTAACGATATTTTAATCGGTGGTTTAGGAAAAGATACCTTGACGGGGGGAACAGGTGTAGATCAATTTATGTTTGAATCCAGCAATCAAGGTGTAGATAGGATTACCGATTTTAAACCCATTGAAGATAAAATTGCCATTGATGCCAAAGGTTTTCAAAGTGGTTTAAAAGCTGGCAATTTAAGCGCTGAACAATTTGTGATTGGTGGTGTGGGAACTATTGCTAGTAGTGCATCTCACCGATTTATTTATCATAACGATGGTGCGTTATATTTTGATCCAGATGGTAATGGTAGCGCTAAACAAACCCAAATTGCAATCTTTAATAATACACCCTTTATTTCTAACAGTAATTTCGTGATTATTTAATGGCAAATTATCTTATATATGGAGAAAGTGCGTCACCTAGAAAAATATTGGTTAAATAATTTAATTAAAGAGGTGACACACCCTACAATCTAACAGTAATTTCGTGATTATTTAATTGCCAAATTATATTATCTATGGAGAAGGTGCGTCACCTAGAAAAATATTGGTTAAATAATTTAATTAAAGAGGTGACACACCCTACAATCTAATAGTAATTTCGTGATTATTTAATTGCAAGTTGGGTGCGTCACACCGATAATTTATGGGTTTAATAATTAAATTAAAAATGTGACGCACCCTGTTAATTTAGTTAAGCAAATTCATAAACAGGAGTTTGAATAAAACGTTGGGGAGGTTCATTTTTCCAGATAATTTCTTGTATTCTTTCCACAGTTTCTGGAGCAAATAAACGCTCTCCTGTTTCTTGACAAATCCTCGCAGGTACATTCTCAAAAATATACACTTTCCCTTCTATTTCTAGGCTATAAGTAACAAAAGTATTAATAAATGTTTCTTGATATTTAGGGCTATTCATGGCAATTTCTCCTAATTTCATAATTAATCCATAATTGAGAATCTGGTTGATATATAGTAATAATTTTTATCAAAGTGCGACTAGGATAACTACATTGAATATGTAAGGGACGTTTTGTTTCAGTTAAACCAAAAATTAGACAACTTGCACCATATTTATCATGGGGATAATTTTCAATAATTTCACCTTGTAAAATTGCTTCTTTAACTTCTTTTACTGTTATTTTACGCAAAATACTTTGACTAAGTGCATGTTGTGAATATTCGTATTCATTATTAATAATTTTATGACGAATTGTTTTAATCATTTATCTATATAAAAACACATTTTAACAAGGCTAAAAATAGTTTATTAGTAATTGATAGGGTGGGAAATTGCGCGATAAATTTAGGAGATAATTTTCAATTTTGATGCGCAATTGCCCACTTTTGCAGTTGGTCGGCAATTATCATGGTTATGAGATTGGCGATAAAAACTTATTTGAGTGCCACGGCCTACCTGCTAATTAGGTTAGGTAGCGCTAAAGCGCAACAACGAGCCTTTATTCATTTAATTATTTCGCAATCCCAAAATCCGATTTGAAAACTCAAATTTTAACAAATAAAGCGCGATAAACTGGCATATTTTTATTTAGGGTTGCTTTTTCCCTTTCTGTAGCAATGGGTAAGGGGTTTTCTGGTAACCAAATTTGCTCATTTTTTTGCTTAAAATTACTGTTTTCAGAAAATCTAACTACCATTTCTTCTGCTACTAATTTAACATCAGATTGCAAAAATATTTCTGCATTTGTGGGCAAATATTTCGCTAAAGTTTCCACAAAAGAAGGTTGGACAACCCTTCTTTTACCGTGTCGTTGTTTAAACCAAGGATCAGGAAATTGAATGGTTACAAAATGCACTATTCCCACGGGCAAGGAATTTAAGATAACATCAAGGGAATTATTAATATTACAAAATACATAATGAAGATTGGTTAAATTCAAGTCATTTTTAATGGAATTAGCTTCAGTGACTAAAGGTTCACGAATTTCTGTACCGAGAAAATTAATCTGAGGTTGTAAAGGGGCCATTTCTAACAAAAATCTCCCCCTTGCACATCCGATGTCAAGATGAATTGGATTAGCTAAATTCGGGTATATTTCCCCCCAATTTGGTGCTGAAATTGTGTTTTGAAACTTACTACAAAGTGGGTTGACGTGCTGACGTACTCTAACTCTGGCCAATTATTTTTCTCCTGTTAAATATGGTTAATAATTATAGCATTTTTAGTTGATATTTTGTCTTTCTTTCCCCCTCTCCCTTTGGGATGAGGGGGGTTGGGGGGTGAGGGTATATAACATTTAATCGAAAAGTGCTATATCATCATTAATTGTCAATTGTTGTTAATATTTCATAAAGTTAATTTTAGGTAAGATTGGGTCTTCTACTAATCCGATTCCGGTAAATCCCCAACGTTGTAATATTCCTTTTAATTGGGTATTCGTAATTGATTCAACGGCGAAATTTCCGGCTATTTTTGCTCCATGGGTGTTTAAATAAGTTAATGCTTCAAAATCTTCTTTATATATTAATAAATAAGTGGATTTGTTAACATTTGCGACTAAATATTTGCCGTCGATTTTTGACCGAATTACATGATAAGTTTGTTCCATTTTTGTTAGTTGTTAATTATTAATTGATATTCTTGGATCGACGAATGTTAACAGTAAATCTGCTAATAAGTTACCGATAATTAACATGGTAGCACCCATCATTAAACTAGCCATTACTAAATATAAATCTTGTGCTGTTACTGCACCTAAAATAAGTGTACCTAATCCTGGCCAGTTAAAGAAAAATTCTGCTATAAATGAACCACTTAATAGACTCGCAAATTCAAATCCTAATAGGGTTATTAGGGGATTAATCGCATTTCTTAAAGCATGAATATATAGTACCCTATTTTCTGGTAATCCTTTCGCTCTGGCAGTTTTAATGTAATCTTGTCGTAGCACGTCAAGTAATTGTCCCCTCGTTAATCGTTGTAATCCGGCGAAACCTGTTACGCTTAAAGCTAAGGTTGGTAGAATACTATGCCAAGCAATATCTAGGATTTTACCTATCGGTGATAAGTCAGCATAATTGATACTGGTCATATCCCCAACTGGGAAAAAAGGGGAGACATTTTGAGCGAAAATTAGCAATAATAATGCGGTAATAAAACTAGGAAAACCTTGGCCAAGGTAACTGATAACTCGGAGAAATTTGTCTAACAATGTGTTTTGTTTGACTGCACTGATTATACCTAAAGGAATGGCAATTATCCAAGTACCAATAATCGAAACAAATGCTAATAATAAAGTAGCCGGTATTCTCTCTTTTATTAAGTCAGAAACTGCGCGAGAATAGACGAAACTTTGACCAAAATCAAAGCGAGTTACCACATTTTTTAACCATAATAAATATTGTAAAATAGCCGGTTTATCTAAGCCAAATTGTAAGCGTAATTCTTCGATTCTTGCTGGTGAAATTTTCGGATTTTGGCGAATAGTATCGAGATAATCTCCCGGTGCTAATTGGATAATAGCAAAACTTAATGCGGAAGCTAAAAATAAGGTTAAAATAGCTTGACCTAATCTTTTAATAAGATAAATTAAATTATCATTCATAATTTTTCAAGGTGATATAGCATTTTCATTTGACATTTTGCCTCTCTTTCCCCCTCTCCCTTTGGGATGAGGGGGGTAGGGGGGTGAGGGGTGTCTAAAAATTCATCAAAAAGTGCTATATAGCAATTTAATTTGACATTTTAGCTCTCTTTCCCCCTCTCCCCTAGGGATGAGGGGGTAGGGGGTGAGGGTATATAACACTTAATCAGAAAATGCTATAATTCCTCAGAATTAAGGACAGATTCGGGTGAGAAATCAGGATAAGAAGGAAAAGTATTAATAGATAAACCGGTTTCTGCTGCTGCATCTTGACGAGCAAAATTATAACATTGGGGGAATATTTCCAGATAAAAAGATTTAAGACTAGGACTATCTTCTAAGATAAAATTAAGTTGGCGACGTTGTTCTGTGATAGTATTGATCCAACTATGAGAACGTTTATTAATTTGATAATTCCACTTTAATAAGTGAGTTAAGAGAACGATTAAACGATTTTTTAATTCTCTTTTTTCTGAACGTCCCATAGTTTCTAATTCTTCAATTAAATTAAATTTATCTATTTCTGACCAATTTTCCTGTTTTATTTGCTCAATAATTGTTGTTAACCAGAGAGAAAAATCTTGGTCATATAAATTTATACTTGAGGACATTGACGCTATTTTTGCTAACATTATTTTTCCTCTTAAAATTAATTTAAGTTAATGTGCAAGGTGTGTCACATTAAAAGATAAATGTTTCAATTAATAATTTATTTGTGTGACACACCCTACTATATTAATATTCCACAAGAGAAATAATCGGTAAATTCGGCAGTTTTTTGCGGCCTTCTAAATCTTTTAATTCCACAATAAAAACGAAACCTAAAACTTCACAACCAATTTTATCTAATAATTCTGCTGTTGCTTTTGCCGTCCCACCTGTTGCGATCAAATCATCAACAATAAGAACTTTACCACCAGCATCTAAAGCATCTTGGTGAATTTCCAATTTATCGCTACCATATTCTAATTCATATTCGACGGTATGAACAGCAGCAGGCAATTTTCCCGGTTTTCTCACCGGAACAAAACCAGCCCCTAATTGATATGCTAAAGGAGGACCAAAAATAAAGCCCCGAGACTCCATTCCTACGATATAATCTGGGCATAAACCTGCTTCTTGACATTTAGAAGTCATGGTGTCAATGGTGTATTTCAAGCCTTCTGATTGTCTCAATAAGGTGGTAATATCACGGAAGATGATACCGGGTTTGGGAAAATCAGGTATATCACGGATTAAAGATTTGATGTCCATAATGTAAGCTATTAATGTTTTGTATTTTTATCTCAGTCTAAGATTATAGATTTAAAAAGTAATTTATATATGAGTGATTCTAGTAGTGTTCTCTCAGATGTGAAGTCATCTGAACTTTCAAAACCCGTTATTTTATCGAGTCTTCGCGATTTTGACATCCCGGGAAAAATTTGTCCTCCTCACACACAACAACAAATTGACCTTATTTTACTCGCTTTGGAAGCTTTGGAAGTCGGGGGAGGAGAATATATGTTAGGTCTAGCGAAACAGTTGGAATTAGAGGATATTATTAAAAATAGGGTTGAATTTTGGCGTTTACGTTGTACAAATTTTTGGCGAAAATCCTATAATCGTGATAATTTAAGTTTAGATCAGGCAAAAGCTTTAGTAATTATTGCCAGTTATCGCGCTAAACAATTAACTGTTTTAATTCGACAATTATTAACGGCCGAACAACAAATGAGACAAAGAAATTTTCCCTTAGGAACTAATTTTCTTTTATCTGAATATTTAGAAAGATTCCGCGCCCATTTTCATGGTCGAATGAACCCAAGACGTGCCAAAATTAGCGTTTATTTAGCTTCAGAATCTGAATTAGATAACTTAGCAATATCTTTATTAAATAAATTGTTATTTTGTACTGGTACTAAAGGAATGGAACGTTTTTGGGTTAGTTTATTTGATGGAGAGGTCGCATGAGTTTACAAAGACAATACAATTTACCTAACTGTAGGATCATTTTAGAAGGTTTAAGTAATGATCCTAATGGTATCAGTAATCTGGATATTTTAATGAAAGCAGAATGTCATTTTACGGGACTTAATCCAGTGCTTTCTGGTGGTCAAATTTTCTGGCAAAATTTGGTTCAAACTGTTAATATTTACGCTCAAGAATGTTTAAGTGGATTACGTCATCCCCCAGTTACTGAAAACGGAGAAGACGCAGTTTTATTAACACAAAATCCCGAAAAATTTACCCATCTTTTAACTTGGCAACCTAAACAAGAGGAAGAAAGCGAATCAAACCAAGGAAAAATTGAACTGGAATTAAATACTGTTCAATTATTCGATCTCATTGAGGCGATCGATCAATTCTTGGCCGATACAACCACTTTACCGGAAATTAAACAAAACCTAGAACCCCTAAGTCGGCGTTATCGTCGCCGTGATGAACCAGTAGTCCAACGTGCCACACCGCCAATTTTAGGTTTAGTTACCGTGGCGATCGCCAGCCTTGCCTTCTTCGTCATGCCAATTCCGGAACGGAAACCCACTGAACCAAAACCCCAAAATCAAAGTACAGAAACCCTACCAAAACCCACCACACCCCTTCCTCCGGGTACTGAAAATAAAACCAATACTGAACAGAAACCCCAAGAAATTCCTCGTCCATAACGCATTAAAAATCAGAAAAATTACTAGCACAAAATCTCGCTTATGTCAAGTATTTGTTACAAAACGTAACAATAATCGCCCCTTAGATTCGTAGATTTGTAGGGTGGGTTAGGCAGCTTGAATATAAAAACGCCCAACCGACCATTAAAGATCAGCCGTAACCCACCAAAGTAGGGTGTATTGAATGTGGAATGTAGGGTGGGTTAGGCAACTTGAATCAAAAAACGACCAACCGACCATTAAAGATCAGCCGTAACCCACCAAAGTAGGGTGCGTCACACAGATAACTTATTGGTCATATAGAGTTATAGTAATTCCAAATAAAAATTAAACAAAAGTTTTTAGTTTGTTGTTGGACTTTAGTCCTAAGAAGCGCTAAAGCGCAACTACGAACCTATTTTTCAACTGTTTTAATCTTAATTGGAATCACTATAATTTAAAAATGTGACGCACCCTGCAAAGTGGTAAAATTAAAGTTTACCCATTCTCTATAACCAATAGATACTGGTAATAAACCCTGAAAAAATGACTAAAGAAACTGCTCGCCAACCTTTCAATTCGCCGACTTTTTCCGCTAAATCGGGGATTTTGTCAAGAGCAGGTTTATAGGAGTCAAAACGGGTATTAAGTGTATTAAAACTTCCCTGTATTATTTGTTCAAGGTTTTCTATCTTACCTTCCAATTTAATTTGATTTTTCTCTAAATCAGTGAGTTTTGTTTTAATTTCGGTAGTTTCTTTTTTTAAATCTTTGATTAACTCTTTTATCTCTTGTAAATCATTTTTTGTGACTGTGGACATAGTATGATCTTCCTATAAATCTTGTTTTTTGGGTAGTGCCGCAAACACTACCTTTAAGTTTATCTATTTTTGTCCTTCGTTACTAGCAAAAAATTTGATTTTTCCCTTAGCATTTACCCATTATTTTCTTCACAAAATTTAACCAAATTTTCCCTCACACTTTGAAAAAAGAACAAAATTGCTCGATATTCCTCTCGTAGGGTGTGTCACACAGATAAATTATGTCTTAAATAGTTAGTTGAAAAATGTGACGCACCCTACAAAGTGGCAAAATTAAAGTTTACCCATTCTCAATAACCAATATAAACTGGTGATAAAACCTGAAAAAATGACCAAAGAAAGTGCTCGCCAACCTTTCAATTCGCCGACTTTTTCCGCTAAGTCGGGGATTTTATCAAGAGCAGGTTTATAGGTATCTATTTTTGCTTCTAATCTGATTTGACCTTTTTCGATATTGTCAATTTTATCGGCTAATTTTTCAATTTTGTCATTTTGCGTTTTGATTAAGTCTTTAAGCTCTTGTAAATCGCTTTGTGTAACTGTGGTCATGGTATCATTCTCATTTGAAGATTTTTGTTTTAGGTAGTGCCGCAAACACTACCTTTAAGTTTATCTATTTTTGTCCTTCGTTACTAGCAAAAAATTTGATTTTTCCCTTAGCATTTACCCATTATTTCCTTCACAAAATTTAACCAAATTTTCCCTCGTATTTTGAAAAAAAAACAAAATTGCTTTATAATCCTAAACTAGGGTGTGTCACACAGATAACATATTAATCAAATAATTAATTGAAAAATGTGACGCACCCTACACAATTTTAGGAGTAAAAAAATGCCATTTCAAAAAATCATTATCCCTGAAACCCTCAAAGTTCGTTCTGATGGTACTTTACAGTTTACTGTTAGTTATGAAAGTGATGATTCTACAGTCAGTGGTCTATCATCTCGTCTTCATTTTGATTCCACTGTTTTAAAATTGGTGGAACTTCCCTCTATTTATTATGGAAGTTTGCTACTTCCTAATTCTCTTAATGACATTGACTATCTGAGCAGAGAAGATAGTGTTGATCTTGACCAAAATCCTAATACAGATAAGCTATTTCTGGCTGCTTGGTCTGATTCTTTTCAAACATGGCCAGGACAAACTAATATCGATTTATACACTATTAAATTTCAAGTGCAAAATGGGGTTGATCTGAATAATTTTAGCACCGTAATTAATTTTACTGGTAATGGCGCAAATGGATTTACTCTTGATTTACCTACAAATGTTCCTGTAAATTTCACTCAAAATCCTGTAACTTTTACCCTTGACATTGATGGTGATGGTATTATTTCCCCGAACACTGATGCTTTCCTGATTCAGCAATATCTGACGTCGCAAGATTTCGGAGTTACCTTGAACGAAAATGACATTAATGGCCTATTTAATTCCAATGGAGATCGCAACGATCTCTTTTCTATCAATGATTATCTAGCTAATCTGTACGATAATTTAGATATTGATGGTAATGGTTGGATAAATAGCATTACTGATGGAAATTTAATTCATCTTTATTTGAGATTAAAAAGTTTTGACTTAGAATTGACAAGTAATAATATCATAGGAGTCTTTGATCCTACTGGTACTCGTACTACAATAACCGAAATTACAGCTTATTTAGATTCCCTTGTCGGTGATGGTACTATTGGTACTGTGGGAGGTAATAATGGTACGCAATCTCTGATTATTCCTGAAACAATTACCATTAATGGCGATCGCACTTTTGAAATTACAGTCAGTTATGAAAGTACCGATTCGACACCCTTTTTAAGTGCAGGACTTTACTTTGATTCAAGTATTTTACAGTATCAGGGAAGTAGTTCTTCTATCAGTGGAAATGTCAGCCATTTTATCCAAGGGCCTTATCTTGATAGTACAAATTTTGATCAAAATTCCGTTACAGATCAATTAGTTTTTGCTAATTGGTCATCGCCCCTGTCAAGTTGGCCTGGTCAAACTCCCATTGATTTATATACCGTTAAATTCAAGATAGCAGATGGAGTGGATTTAACAGCCTTAGACTTAAATAATACCATAAAATTTGTTGCTCAAGGTTCTCAAGGTTTTAATGTCGAAGTTCCCAATAGCATTAATTTTAAGGATGTTAATGAAATTCCCCTTAACACCGCTCCTGTTGTTGGTAATACTAAAGTTACGATTGAGGAAAATGCAGCGACAGGGACTTTTGTTACTAATGTTAATGTAACTGATGATCAGGCGATCGATACCCTTAGTATTCAATTAATCAGTGGAAATACTGACGTTGACGGTGACGGTAATAGCGCTTTCAAGGTTCAATTCAGCAACGGAGCTTGGCAAGTTGTTGTTAATGACCAAGGTGATCTCGATTTTGAAAAAACACCCAAATTTGATTTAACAATAAAAGCCACCGATGCTGAGGGATTATTCGATGAAGGTTTGGTGACAGTCAACTTGAATGATGTTTCAGAAGGCACAGGTTCACTTGATGATAACCTCGTCGGTACTGACAAAAACGACACCCTTGACGGGGGAGACGGAGATGATAACATCATTGGTACTGGTGGAAACGACCTCCTTAAAGGTGGTA
This sequence comes from Synechococcales cyanobacterium S06, assembly GCA_011391125.1. GTDB lineage: Bacteria > Cyanobacteriota > Cyanobacteriia > Cyanobacteriales > JAABRE01 > JAABRE01. The sequence goes on along the minus strand of JAABRE010000002.1, from coordinate 21,936 downwards.
CAGGTGAAGACATTTTAATTGGTGGTGTTGGTAATGACCTCCTCAATGGAGGAAGAGATAATGATGTGATGATCGGTGGTCTAGGAAACGATACTTATATTGTCGATTCTCTGGAAGATATTATCATTGAAAGAGCAAAAAGTGGCACTGATTTAGTTAAATCTTCCCTTAATTATACCCTTGGTAATAACTTAGAAAACCTCACTTTAACAGGTACAAAAGATTTAATGGGAATTGGTAATAATCTTAATAATATTATCACAGGAAATGCTGTTAATAATATTCTCAGAGGTGAAGGAGGAAACGATAAATTATTAGGAGGTTTAGGTAACGATACTTTAATTGGAGGTTTAGGAAAAGATACCCTTACAGGAGGAACAGGATTAGATCGATTTACTTTTGAATCTGTAAATCAAAGTTTAGATATAATTACAGATTTTAACAGCAAAGAAGATAAAATTGCTATTAAAGCCAGTGGTTTTCAAGCAGGTTTACAAACAGGAAAATTAAGCTCTGATAAATTTGTAAGTGGAGGAGTAGGAACGGTTGCTAATACAGGAGATCAGAGATTTATTTATAATAACGATGGTGCGTTATATTTTGATCCTGATGGTAATGGTAGCACCCCACAAACCCAAATTGCAATCTTTAATAATATTTCCGTCCTTTCTAACAGTAATTTCGTGATTATTTAAGAGGAATTAGTAATTGTAGGGTGGGTAAAACGGCGAAAAATCATCGCCACCAACCTTGATTTATTGTCCGTTTTGCCCACCTCCACAATGGTGAGCAATTGCGAATTATAATCAATAATTGGTCGACAAAATGAGTAATTGTAGGGTGGGTAAGGTGGTTTTAACCTAACTACCTTAACCCAGAATTAACAATCCATATAGCACATAATCGCTTATTTGTCAAGTAATTGTAGTAATTGTAGTAATTGTAGGGTGGGTAAAACGGCGAAAAATCATCGCCACCAACCTTGATTTATTGTCCGTTTTACCCACCTCCACGATGGTGGGCAATGGCGAAAATATATTCAAAAAAAGGCTTGATAATTAATTGCAACCTTACCCACCCTACCAACTACCGTTTTTAGGGATTAACTAATGGAGCGCTGAAGCGCAACAACGAGCCTTCCCCTAGCACATAATTGCCGATTTGTCAAGAACAAAAAAATAACCAATAAACAGCAAAAAATCACGTCATCAAGTAATAACCTCGATAAAAAAGCGATCAATCGCCTAGATATTTAAAATCTAATTAAGATTATTGGTTAATAAGAGAAATAAATGAGCAAAAAAGTTTCTCTATGGAAAAAAGCAAACGACAACCCCCAAAACCTGACCTTTACCGAGTTTGAAACATTATTATCTCAATGTGGTTGGAACTTTAGTCGTCAAACAGGTAGTCATCGTCTTTGGTATTCTCCCCATGATCAACCATTACCGATTCCACCGCAAAAATACGGCAAAGCTAAAATTTATCAAGTATAGTAATTTCAATTAAGATTAGAACAGTAGAAAAATAGGTTCGTTGTTGCGCTTTAGCGCTTTTTAGGACTTTAGTCCAACAACAAACTAAAAACTTTTGTTTAATTTTTATTTGGAATTACTATAAAACAATTTTTGAAATATCAAGGAGAAATTAAATAAATGAGTTTAGAAAATTATGATTTTGATGGTTTTACCCTGAATCTATATGTAGATGAAACAGGAGATTGGTTGGCACATTTTGTGGGAATGCCTAATATTTCAGCTTTTGGCGAGACTCCAGAAATGGCTATTAGTGAATTAAAAATTGCGTGGGAAATGGTCAAAGAAGATTTAATAGCTAAAGGTTTAAACATTCCTCAATCTCCCCGTAAACAAGAATATATTGACATCTCCCCATCTTAAAAGAACGGGGATTCTGGTCGATTATCAACCGAAAACGGGTTAAAACCACGTTTTCGCGGGGCCTGTCAACTGACTCCTACACCCCTTGGTACAATGTACTGTGGGCTTACGTTTTTTTAATTAAGCTGGTGCGGGTTTTTCACCGCGTTTGCAGCCAAGATAAGTTTAAATGAAAGTCTGGAACTTGTCAAGTTGTTAAATAAAGATACAGGGGGCTAAAGTCCCAGTGAGTGAACCACACCTCGCCTTCAAAGGCGAGGCTTTTCTCGCTCACAGTATTTCCTGTAAAGTTTAAGAATAGCGATCGCATCAATTTTACCCCTCAATTTATTAATATTGACTAAATTTAGGAGCGCAGCAAGCACAACAACGAGCAAAATAGCACATAATTCCGCTTTTGTCAATAGTAGCAAAAAAGCAGGACCCCAACCGACGTCCCCCTTTGCGCCTTGGCGACTTTGCGTGAGGAAAAAAATAAAAACCTAGTTTCTCAAAGAAACCAGGTTTTTGTTCATAGCACATAAACGCTTATTTGTCAATAGCGAAATATAAATCTACAAAAGATTAAAGCTTCACTTCAATATCGACACCGGCAGGAAGATCAAGCTTCATCAAAGCATCAACTGTTTTCGCAGAAGGCTGGAAAATATCAATAATTCTGCGGTGAGTACGGGTTTCAAAATGTTCCCGGGAATCTTTATCAACGTGGGGAGAACGGAGTACACAATAAATTTTACGCTTAGTGGGTAAAGGAATGGGACCGATCGCCGTAGCGTTAGTGCGATTAGCAGTTTCGACAATTTTCTCACAAGATGTATCGAGTAAACGACGGTCAAAAGCTTTGAGACGGATGCGAATTTTTTGTTGTTGAAGAGTAGCCATAATTTTCCTATTATTTTATCAAGGTTCAGTAAAATTGGAACTAATCCCCCCTTAATAAGGGGGGTTAGGGGGGTTAAAAAGGATTAGATGTCGGTTCTATTTGATAATTTTAGAAACAACACCAGCACCGATGGTACGGCCACCTTCACGGATCGCGAAACGCATACCTTGTTCGATCGCCACAGGATTGATGAGTTCAACAGTCATTTTAATGCGATCGCCGGGCATAACCATTTCAGCAGCGCTACCATCATCAGCAGTAAAAGCAGTGATATTACCAGTTACGTCAGTGGTACGCACATAGAATTGAGGGCGATAGTTAGGGAAAAAAGGAGTGTGACGGCCACCTTCTTCTTTAGTCAAAACATAAACCTCACCTTCAAACTGGGTATGAGGAGTGATTGAACCAGTTTTAGCCAAAACCATACCACGTTCAATATCTTCCTTCTTAACACCACGTAAAAGCACACCGACGTTGTCACCAGCTAAACCTTCATCAAGGGTTTTTTGGAACATTTCCACACCAGTTACCGTGGTACTTTGGGTATCTCTAATGCCCACAATCTGAACAGTTTCGCCAACTTTAACTTTACCACGTTCAATACGACCAGTAGCAACAGTACCACGACCAGAGATCGAGAACACGTCTTCAACCGCCATCAAGAAAGGTTTGTCAATTTCTCTTTCAGGAGTCTGAATGTAAGAGTCAACAGCATCCATTAAATTATAGATACAATCAACCCACTCATTTTCTCCTCTCTTGGTGTTGGGGTTAGCAACCATGAATTCTAAAGCTTGGAGCGCAGAACCTGCCACAATGGGAATATCATCACCGGCAAAACCGTATTGGCTGAGGAGTTCACGAACTTCTAATTCTACTAGTTCTAACAACTCATCATCATCCACCATATCCTTCTTATTCAGGAAGACAACCAAGTTAGGTACACCTACTTGTTTTGCTAAGAGGATATGTTCACGGGTTTGGGGCATAGGGCCATCCGCTGCGGATACTACTAAGATACCACCGTCCATTTGAGCAGCACCGGTGATCATGTTTTTTACATAGTCAGCGTGTCCAGGGCAGTCAACGTGAGCATAGTGACGGGTTTCGGTTTGGTATTCTACGTGAGCGGTATTGATAGTAATACCCCGTGCTTTTTCTTCAGGAGCAGCGTCAATCTCATCATATTTTTTCGCTTTCGCCTGACCTAATGCTGACAGAGTCATGGTAATAGCAGCAGTCAAAGTAGTTTTACCATGGTCAACGTGACCGACAGTACCGATGTTAACGTGGGGTTTATTACGTTCAAATTTTGCGCGTGCCATAATTTATTCCTTAATGATTACTTATTTTTTTACGCAGCAAGATGCTGCATACTACTACAAGCCTTTGTTTTTGGCAATGATCGTCTCAGCTAAACTGCTAGGAACTTCATCGTAGTTACTGAACTCCATAGAAAAGATACCACGACCTTGGGTCTTAGATCTAATATCGGTGGCATAACCAAACATTTCGCCTAAAGGTACTTTAGCCGTAACTTGAGCTATACCAGCTTCAGAGTTCATCCCCTCAATGTGTCCTCGACGGGAGTTAAGATCACCAATCACATCCCCAAGGTAATCCTCAGGAACGTCAACCTCTACCTTCATCTTCGGTTCTAAAATCACCGGTTTCGCCTTCATCACCGCTTCTCTAATTGCCATGGAACCGGCAATCTTAAAAGCCATTTCCGAAGAATCCACATCGTGATAAGAACCATCAACCAAAGTCACTTTGAGGTCAATCACAGGATACCCTGCTAAGATACCTGTTTGGCAACATTCTTTAACACCTTGTTCCACTGCGGGGATATATTCTTTGGGAATAATACCACCAACAATTTTGGAGACAAATTCAAAGCCTTGCCCTTGTTCTTTTGGTTCTAGTTCCATGACCACATGGCCATACTGACCTTTACCTCCGCTTTGACGGATAAATTTACCCTCAGCTTTGGCTTTTTGACGGATAGTTTCGCGATAGGCAACTTGGGGTTTACCCACATTGGCCTCCACCTTAAACTCCCGCAACATACGGTCCACTAGAATTTCTAGGTGTAACTCACCCATTCCCGCAATTACCGTTTGATTAGTCTCTGGATTCACGCTCACCTTGAAAGTAGGGTCTTCATCCGAGAGAGATTGGAGCGCTTTGGACAATTTATCCACATCCTGCTTGGTTTGCGGTTCAACGGCCACCGAAATCACCGGTTCAGGAATAAATAAAGACTCCAGAATAATCGGCTTTTTCTCATCACAGAGAGTATCTCCCGTGGTGGTGGTTTTCAAACCCAGCGCAGCTCCGAGATCCCCTGCTCTTAGTTCATCTACCTCAATGCGATCATTCGATTTGAGGACAATCAAACGGGAAATGCGCTCTTTTTTATCCTTGGTAGCATTATAGGCATAGCTACCCTTGGTTAACACCCCAGAATATACCCGCAGAAAAGTTAAACGTCCGTAGGGATCAGAGGCAATTTTAAACGCCAAAGCCGAGAAAGGATCTTCATCAGCCGCGTGTCTAATGGCTTCTTCACCATTGGGCAATAACCCTTTAATAGCTGGTACTTCCGGTGGTGAAGGCAAATATTCAACTACTGCATCTAAGAGCAATTGAATGCCCTTATTTTTGAAAGCAGAACCACAGAGCATAGGCATGATCGTACCCGCAATTGTACCTTGACGGATACCTTTCCTAATTTCTGCTTCGGTGATTTCTTGACCTTCTAAATATTTTTCAGTCAAAAAATCATCGGTTTCAGCTACTGCCTCCAGGAGTTTATCCCTGTATTCCTTGGCCACTTCCAGAATATCGGCCGGAATCTCAGTTTCTTCGATTTCCTGACCAAGATCATCTTGATAGATAATCGCCCGCATGGTGATTAAATCCACGATGCCCCGAAACTGATCTTCAGCTCCGATGGGAATCTGAATAGGAACTGCATTGGCTCTGAGGCGATCTTTAATCTGGTCATAGACCTTAAAGAAATTCGCCCCGGTACGATCCATTTTATTGATAAAAGCAATACGAGGGACATGATAGCGATTCGCTTGTCGCCAAACTGTCTCCGATTGAGGTTGAACCCCCCCCACGGAGCAGAAGACAGCAATCACACCATCTAAAACCCGCATGGAGCGCTCAACTTCCATGGTGAAGTCAACGTGACCAGGAGTATCAATAATATTAATTTTATGATCTTTCCAGCTCGTTGTAATAGCGGCAGCCGTAATAGTAATACCACGTTCCTTTTCTTGCTCCATCCAATCCGTTACCGCAGTACCTTCATGGACTTCACCAATTTTATGAACCATACCTGAATAGAACAGGATACGCTCAGTTGTCGTTGTTTTGCCCGCATCTATATGCGCCGCAATTCCTATGTTACGGACTCTTTCTAGCGGGATGGCACGAGTCACAGTTACCTCCTTAAATGTTGTCTAGTCAGTATTGAACTAGACCCCTACCTTTTTACCACTATTTACAATTCTATACTTTCTTTAAGTTTTTTAGAAATATAGAAAGGGTTTTTTAGTAGCGATAATGAGCAAAAGCTTTGTTAGCTTCGGCCATTTTGTGGGTTTCTTCGCGTTTACGAATTGCGCCACCGGTTTCGTTAGCTGCGTCCATGATTTCATTGGCTAATTTACCAGCCATGGTGCGGCCACTGCGATCTCTGGAATATCTAACCAACCAGCGTAGAGCTAAAGCTGTGCCTCGGTTTTGACGTACTTCCATCGGTACTTGATAGGTTGCACCACCAACCCTACGGGCTTTAACTTCCACTAAGGGAGTTAAATTTTTGATCGCTTTTTCAAACAATTCCAGAGGTTCTCCTCCAGTCCGTTCTTCGATCATTTTCAAAGCATCATATAAAATTTTAGATGCTAAGGATTTTTTGCCACTATACATTAAACGTCTAATCGTCATGCTAATTAGACGACTGTTATAAACTGCATCAGGCGGAACTTCACGTTTTTTGATAACTCGACGACGAGACATAGTTATTTCCCTTTTATCTTTTTAACTAAATCAATTTGTAGCAATTTTTGCAGTCTGAAATTGATAACTTAAATATCCTTTAAGCAAACCAAAGGTTTAAGCTCACTATTACTAAAAGCGCTTTCAATCACAGCAATAGACACTTGCTTTTACAAGCACTCCTAGCAGTTGATTCATCTTTGATAAACAGCAAAAATCGCACTTAGCGTTTATTTTTTCTTGCCAGTGGTGGCCGCTGCCGCTGCACCTGGTTTAGGTCTCTTTGTGCCATACTTAGAACGTCCCTGAGCGCGATTTTTCACGCCTTGAGCGTCCAAAGTCCCGCGCACAATGTGGTATCTTACCCCTGGCAGATCCTTAACACGACCACCACGAATTAATACTACGGAGTGTTCTTGCAAGTTATGACCAATTCCAGGTATGTAGGCTGTTACTTCAAAACCAGAGGTTAAGCGTACCCTTGCTACTTTTCTTAGTGCTGAGTTCGGCTTTTTCGGTGTTGTTGTATATACTCTGGTACAAACTCCACGACGCTGAGGACATTGTTTAAGCGCCGGTGATTTGGTTTTTTTCTTGGCTTTTGATCTTTCGCTGCGAATAAGCTGCTGAATAGTGGGCATGGGTTAGTTATAATATAGTTTTCAAGTTGTCAATTTTAAGGCATAATGGGTGACAAATTATCATTGTACCCATATAATCAGCATAGTGTCAAGAATTTTTTTATTTTTGGTTAAGTTTTGTTAACTATTCAGGGCAAATGATTGCCCACAATTGCAAGTTTTAGTTGCTTGGGGATTTTGAAACCGGAATCCTCCTCCCATTAGGTCTTCTGAATAGTCTATTTTCAAGTTATTTATATAAGGTAGGTTTTCTGGAGCAACGATAATACTGAGGCCTTGATGTTGATAAACAGTGTCGGTTTCTTGGCTAGTTGATTCTAAGTTTAGGGTATAAATTAGTCCTAAACATCCACCATTCGTGACACCGATACGAAAATAGCTGTCTTTTTGCTGACGACTGATTTGCATTCTCTGAATTTCTTGCAAGGCCGTTGGAGTAATAGTAATCATAGTTTTCTTTTCAATTTATTATGTTGTTGGCTTGGGCTTTAGGGCTAATTTATTTGGTTAGGGCTAAAGCCCAACAACGAGCCCAACAACGGGACTTAAAATAAAAATTTTATTGGCGAGAGTAGTCATCTTGAAAGCGAATTATATCATCTTCTCCTAAATATTCGCCATTCTGCACTTCGATTAATACCAATTTTATCACTCCGGGGTTTTCTAAACGGTGGGTGGTACACTGGGGCACATAAGTTGATTGATTCGGTCCTAATATTTCTTCTTTCTGTCCACAGGTTACTAATGCTGTTCCCGACATCACAATCCAATGTTCACTTCTGTGATGGTGCATTTGTAGGCTCAAACGATGGCCAGGATTGACTTCTATGCGTTTGATTTTATATCCGTTTCCTTCTTCTAGGGTGGTGAATGAACCCCACGGCCTAATTTCCGTGGCCCCTATTTCGTTGTTGATTAATGATTTGGGTAGAATTGTTGTTGTTTGTGCCATGGTTTTTTCTCTGCTATTTTTTCAAAGATAACAAACCTTTCTGGATTTTTGTCATTGGTTTTCTCACGCTCTCCACGCCAAGGTGGTTACTGGTTTGTGGCCAAATTCTAGGTTGGGTTTCTCACGCAAAGACGCTAAGGCGCAAAGGGGGTATATGATTGATCGTCTATTTAATGAATAGTCCTATGCCATTATTTACTCTCGCTGCACTTAGTGGCGATCGATCAATTAAATTACCTCCTAAGTATAATGAGGTGGAGCTTCCTCCATCTAAGTTTAAGGCGTTTTTTGCCCCTAGTTTTAACATTATTTCGGCCATTTCTGGTAAACTTGGTCCTTTTCCACCGATGCGATTATGGGCCGCTACTAATATTATATTACCGTTTGGTGTCTGGGCGATCGCACTCCTTGACGCTGTTCCTTGCAGAAAATTTTTGCTAAATCCTTCGGCTTCTCCATTTAATACTATTTTGCCATTTTCTATTAATAATGGTCCTCCTCCTATTATATTAGAATATTGATGGAAATCTAGGGCATTTGTATTAGTTTTTATCTCTATTTTATCACTTATTTTTATTTTTGTCAAGGCCGATTTAAAACTTCTTAAGACTAATAAATAACCATTTTTTGGTATGGTAATGGTTTCTTTACCCGCAGGTAAATCTATTAATTGATTTTGGATTATGTCATTTTCAACTACGACAATATTTTCCTTGTCTGTTATTGTTGTATAATTGTCTCCCCAAGTGGGTGTATATCGGGCTATTCCTGCTTTTACATAACCGGTATTTAAGAGGGTTATTGGCAATTTTTCTCCGTTATTTGTGGTTAGAGTTTCTTCTAGGTTAAAACGACCGAATTTGTACTGTTTTTGGTCGTTCCAGGCGATCGCACCTCGGTTTAAAATCGGTCCAGATAACCAGTTATTATTACTTTTTATTGCGCCTAATGGTAACTGATTATTTCGGTTAAAATAACCTCCATTAATGGCCGCAATTACGTTATTATTTCTCGCAGTTGTTACAAGGGGATTGATTCCCATCATTTGATTTTGATTCGCTATTATGGGTTGTAATTTAAGATTACTTTGGCTATCTATTTCTAAATAAGTAACAGGAAATGCACTATTCTTTTGCGTAATTTTATTGGTAATTGTGACATAATTTTGTCGCCATGTTAATCCTGGATACCAATTAATATTTTTAGTCATTAACACATCATCTCTGATTTCTAGGATTAATTTTTTACCTAAACTAACTACTTTTATCCTTTTTGTATCAGGTAAATTAAGATTTAAAATTGTCTGGTTTTCTTCTTTATTTTCTAAGGTTAATAATGGTAATTCCACCGGTTTTTTCTCAGTTGTAACGTCGTCTGACTGTTCGGTTTCTGGTTTAATTGGTGTAGGAATAGGGGCAAATTTTCCCAGTAAATTAGGGTTAGCGATCGCCTCTATTTTAATGATACCTTGATTATTAACTTGGCCTCCTTGCCAAAATGTAGGATTAGTTAACTCAATTTCTACTTTTTTACCCCAATTTTCCTCACTAATATTAATATTATTGATTTTATTTACAGGAGAATTAAGTTTAAGAGTGTCGTTATCCATCTCTAAATTCAGGTTAGCAACGGGGAGAAAAGTAGTGATGTCTAAATAACGATTAGAATTAGTAAAGTTCACTGGTAATTTAGCCTTAAAATCATACCACTGCACAGGCTGACTGGAAAAATCATTAGTGCTGAGTAAATCTAAACCCAGTGTGGTTGAAGCTGCAATATCGGTCAATCCCGTATGGATTGTCTCGCCATTTTGCCACTGTAGCCAAGATACGGGATAGGTGCGATTATTCAGCTTAATTTGCTTACCTTGTGCTAGGATATTTTCTGGTAATTTTTGCGCAATATTTAGGTTTAAATTTGTAGTTTGATTTTGAGCTACCACGGGTAGAAAGTGCATTAAATTGATAAAAATAGCGGTTAAAAAAGATAAAATGAATAATATACTTAGTTTTTTCATATTTATTTATTATTAATTTACTGATATTTTTCTATTGTGTGTAATATTATAGCAACAAGTTAAAAAGAGTTTAAAAAATCTAGTTTCAAAGGTATTAAATAAATATCTTAAATAAGAATAATTTAAAAGCTACAATAATTCATCTATTATTACACAATTGGGGTTAACCTGTGACCAAATTTCTTTAGCACTTGATTTACCTTTAGAATTAATATTAGAGAGTTTAAAAAGTGGTGATTAACAAACTTACTTATTCAATTTTTCAACTATATTTTTAATACCTATTTCTAAATCAGATAATTTTCGATTAAATACCAAACATTCTCAATATCAATTCCGTCTAAATAATCATGTACTAAAATATTTCTAAAACCAGATAAACCTTGCCAATTAATATTAGGTAAAGTGTCTTTTATCTCCGTAGAAAGACGTTGGGTAGATTCGGCCATGGTTTGTAAACGTCTCAAAATAGCATCTTGCACCATTTCATTATTATAAAAGTCATTTTTACCATTTTTAGCATAGTTGTTTATTTTATTTATACATTCTAAAATGTGTTGGATATAAACAAAATCTCTTTCATTCATAAAGGTTTTGCCTCCTGTAATACCCTATCTTTAATAAATTTGCTTAATCCTTTTTCGGTAACAATATCTATTTTACAACCTAATAAATCTTGTAAATCTATCAATAATCCTCCTGGAAACCAAGGGGTTATTTTATTAAGATCATAGTCTATTAAAAAATCTATATCGCTGTTTTCAGTTTCTTCATTCCTAGCAACTGAACCAAATATTCTCACATTAAAAGCGCCATGTTTTGCGGCTATTTCTAATATTTTTGCTCGTTTTTCTTGTAATAACTTTTTAAGTTTCATTAATTTATTTTCCTCTAATTATAATATAATTTGCCCAAAAAATGGGTTAAAAGCTTTTGAAGGAAAATATAAAATTATAAGATTTTTTATTCGAGTTTTTGGCTTCATTGTAGAGGTTAACGGACATTGACCCCCTACTTGTTACTTTTTACTTGGTGAACCGTTGTCTTGATTCACTTAACTTGATTTTATTATTAATCATTAATTAGGCCACAGATAATAAGGCTTCTTCTACAGGTTTTGGTAATTCGATAGGATAAAAACGATTGGCAGCAAAAGCATAGTCTTCGCCACTTTCATCAATCACTCGAATAAGTCCATTAAGATTGGCTGTTTCATCCGCAATAGTACGGTAGATTTTGCCAACTTCTAGGGAAGCTTCGTAGCCTTGATTATTAATACAGACAACAAACGAATTAAGTTGAGCTACATTTGTTTTCATATTTAATCTAAAAAAGGTAATTTAAGTTTAAATTCTTTTTTGCCAATCCCATGAGCTTCATACCAATGGATTTCAGCTAACCTGATCGTACCATTTTCAAGCTGAACTTGAGCAATTCCTTTTAATTTTCTCCATTTACCTTTGCCATATTTTTTCTGTAATTTTAAACGATTGCGAATCCCTGTTCCTGTGGCAATAATTTCAATATTGGTGATATTACTAATAATTTCAAAATCCACGATTAATTACTCAAGAATAGTTGCAATAATTAGCATTATATCACAAGTTTTCCCCAAGAATTAGACCAGGTATCTTGTGAAAAGCTTTATTTTCAGATAAAATGGTAAGTTACTCTTAAAAATAGTATGATCTTTGTCTCAGTGTAATTTGTAATGCAAAAAATGCAAAGTAAATGGTAGCCCAAATAATTTTATAAATCTTACTCCCCCTCTCCCACAGGGAGAGGGGGTAGGGGGGTGAGGGTTTCAAATAAAGCAATTATCGAACATTCTTAAAACTAGGGAATTTCTGACAAAAATGAACGCAAAAAATGTAAGTGTAAATAATAATATAGCGCCCCTGGGTCCCCGTTGGTTAGTGGAAGAAAGGGACGCTTGTGGTGTCGGTTTTATTGCCTATCAAGATCACCGTAAAAGCCATACTTTGATTGAACAAGCTTTAAAGGCTTTAGGATGTTTAGAACATCGTGGTGGTTGTAGTGCAGATCGTGATTCGGGAGACGGTGCAGGAGTTTTGACTGCTTTACCTACAGAATTACTTGAAACTTGGTTTGCAGAAAATAACATTGCTGTTCCTGCTCCTGAACATTATGGCGTAGGAATGGTATTTTTGCCCAGAAATCTCCAAGAAGCATCGGCTGGAAAAGCTTATGTAGAGCAGGTTATAACCGAATCTAACTTAACAGTTTTAGGCTGGCGTGAAGTTCCAGTAAACTCCGAGGTTTTAGGGATTCAAGCAAAGGAAAATCAGCCAAAAATTGAGCAAATTATTGTAAAATGTCCTGATAATTTGACTGGTGACGAGTTAGATAGAAAGCTTTATATTGCTCGTTCAAAAGTTGGTAAAAAACTCTCAGATGACTTTTATATTTGTTCTTTTTCCTGTCGTACAATTGTCTATAAAGGGTTAGTTAGATCAGAGGTTTTAGGAGAATTTTATCTCGACTTAACAAACCCTAATTACCAAAGTCGTTTTGCGGTTTATCACCGTCGTTTTAGTACCAATACCATGCCAAAATGGCCTTTTGCTCAACCTATGCGATTATTAGGCCATAATGGCGAAATTAATACCCTTTTAGGTAACATTAATTGGATGGAAACTAGGGAAGCAAATTTATCTGCTCCTGGTTGGACAAAAGATGATTTGGAAGCTTTAACTCCCATTGTTAATAATAATAATAGCGACTCCTATAACCTCGATAGCACTTTGGAATTGCTGGTTAGAACAGGTAGAAGTATCCCCGAAGCTGCGATGATTTTAGTACCAGAAGCCTACAAAAATCAGCCAGAATTGGCAAAATTCCCCGAAATTACCGATTTTTACGAGTATCATAGCGCTTTACAAGAGCCTTGGGATGGTCCAGCTTTGTTGGTGTTTAGTGACGGGAAGACTGTCGGTGCAACCCTCGATCGCAATGGTTTGCGTCCGGCGCGCTATTGTGTTACAAAGGATGGCTATATTGTGGTAGGTTCGGAAGCTGGTGTTGTTGACCTCCCCGAGTCGGAAATTATCGAAAAAGGCCGTTTAGGCCCTGGTCAAATGATTGCAGTCGATTTGCAAACTAATGAAATCCTCCACAATTGGGACATTAAGGATAGGATTTCCAAAGCAAAACCTTTTGGAACTTGGATCAATGAACACCGTGAAACCCTTACTCCACAAAGTTTTGACCAGAAGGTAGAATTATCAGAAACGGAATTGTTGCGTTTACAAACTGCTTTCGGTTACACGGCGGAAGATGTTGACATGGTTATCACCGAAATGGCGGAAACGGCGAAAGAGCCTACTTTCTGTATGGGTGATGACATTCCTTTGGCTGTTCTTTCTGACAAACCCCGTTTAATTTACGATTATTTCAAGCAGCGTTTTGCTCAGGTGACTAATCCAGCCATTGATCCTTTGCGCGAAAGTCTCGTCATGTCCTTAAATATGCACCTTGGCGCGCGGGGCAATTTACTTGATTTAAAACCAGAAGATGCAGCGACGATTAAGTTAGAAAGTCCTGTTTTGAATAATCGTGAGCTAGAGTTAATTAAACAGAGTAAATTAGAGGTAGCGGAATTATCTACTTTATTTTCCCTGAAAAATGGTCCAAATGGTTTAGAAACTGCCCTTAAAAACCTCTGTGAAGCTGCGGAAAATGCGGTTAAAAGTGGCAAAAAAATCCTGATTTTGAGTGATAGATCCCCCCTAACCCCCGTTGAAACCCCTCTAAACCCTCTTGAAACCCCCCTAACCCCCCTTGGAAAGGGGGGGATTTCGGAGGAAAATACCTATATTCCTCCTTTGGTTGCTGTAGGTGCTGTGCAACATGATTTAATTAGTCAAGGATTGCGCTTGCAAGTTTCTTTGGTTGTGGATACAGCGCAATGTTGGAGTACCCACCACTTTGCTTGTTTAATCGGTTATGGAGCTTCGGCAGTCTGTCCCTATCTTACTTTAGAAACTATTGCGCAATGGTTGCAAAATTCTAAAACGCAAAAATTGATGGAAGCAGGCAAAATCGATAAAATTGACCTCGAAACAGCTTTGAAAAATTACCGCAAAGCTGTGGAAGGTGGTTTGCTGAAAATCCTTTCTAAAATGGGCATTTCCCTTTTAGCATCCTACCACGGTGCGCAAATTTTTGAGGCGATCGGCATTGGAGCCGATTTAATCAAAATTGCTTTTACCGGCACTACTTCCCGTGTTGGTGGTTTATCCATTGCTGAATTGGCGCAGGAAGTGATCAATTTCCACAGTAGAGCATTCCCAACTTTAGAGGGTAAAAAGTTAGAAAATTACGGTTTTGTTAACTACAAACCGAATGGTGAATACCACATGAACTCACCGGAAATGGCAAAAACCCTACATAAAGCGGTTAAAAACAAGTCCTATGACCATTATGCGGTTTATAAAAATTATTTAGAGAACCGTCCAGCAACTGCTCTTAGGGATTTGTTAGATTTAAAATCCGATCGCCCTTCCATCTCGGTTGACGAAGTAGAATCCATCGAGGCCATTGTGAAAAGATTCTGCACCGGGGGAATGTCCTTGGGTGCGTTGTCGAGGGAAGCTCACGAAACCTTGGCGATCGCCATGAACCGTTTGGGTGCAAAATCCAACTCTGGTGAAGGAGGGGAAGACCCCGTTCGTTACAAGGTTTTAGGGGATGTGGACAGTGAGGGGAATTCTCCCACTTTACCCCATTTAAAAGGGTTGCGCAACGGTGACACGGCGAGTTCAGCAATTAAGCAGATTGCATCAGGTAGATTTGGCGTTACCCCCGAATATTTGATGAGTGCGCAACAATTGGAGATTAAATTGGCGCAAGGTGCAAAACCCGGCGAAGGTGGTCAACTCCCCGGCAAAAAAGTCAGCTCCTATATTGCCATGTTACGTCGTTCAAAACCAGGTGTAACACTGATTTCACCTCCTCCCCACCACGATATTTACTCCATTGAGGACTTGGCGCAATTAATCTATGACCTGCATCAAATAAACCCAAGGGCTAAGGTTTCCGTCAAATTAGTGGCAGAAATCGGCATCGGCACGATCTCCGCTGGGGTAGCAAAAGCCAACGCTGATATTATCCAAATTTCTGGTCACGACGGAGGTACAGGTGCGTCGCCCTTAAGTTCAATTAAACACGCAGGATGTCCGTGGGAATTGGGGGTAACTGAAGTACATAGCACCCTACTGTTGAACAATCTCAGGGATAGGGTTATTTTGCGTGCTGATGGCGGACTAAAGACTGGTTGGGATGTTTTGATGGCTGCTCTGATGGGCGCTGAAGAATACGGTTTTGGCTCAATTGCGATGATTGCGGAAGGTTGCATCATGGCTCGCGTTTGCCACACTAATAATTGCCCTGTGGGAGTGGCTACTCAACAAGAAAGGTTACGTCAACGTTTCTCAGGTGTGCCGGGGGATGTGGTTAATTTCTTCTATTTTATTGCGGAGGAAGTGCGCTCTCTCTTGGCTCATTTGGGCTATCGTAGTCTCAATGAGGTCATCGGCCGTGCTGATTTTTTAACCGTGGATGACTCGGCTTTTGTCAGTAAAACCAATGGCTTAAATTTGGGTTGTCTCCTTAATTTACCTGACGTTAAGGGCGATCGTAGTTGGTTAAATCATGGTGATGTCCATTCTAATGGTCCGGTTTTGGATGATGAAATTTTAGCTGATCAGGCGATTCAAGTTGCGATTCGGGATCAAGGTGCTGTCAATAAACAGGTTAAAATTGTCAATACCGATCGCTCTGTCGGTGCGCGTATTGCCGGTGCGATCGCCAAGAAATACGGTAATGAAGGCTATTCTGGAGCGCTTAATATTCGCTTCAAAGGTGCTGCTGGCCAGAGTTTCGGCGCTTTCAACATCTTGGGAATGAATCTGTATTTGGAAGGAGAAGCCAACGACTACGTTTGTAAAGGGATGAATGGTGGCGAAGTCGTCATTGTACCTCCTGCTGACGCAACTTACCCTGCTGAAGATAACGTAATTATCGGTAACACTTGTTTATACGGTGCAACAGGTGGCGTACTTTTCGCCAATGGACGCGCTGGAGAGCGTTTCGCGGTGCGTAATTCCTTGGGTGTGGCGATCGTTGAAGGCACGGGCGATCACTGCTGCGAATACATGACGGGTGGTGTCATTGTGGTGTTAGGCAAAGTTGGCCGGAATATGGGTGCAGGTATGACAGGAGGTTTAGCATACATCCTTGATGAAGACCCCCATTTTGCTGAGAAAGTTAACCCCGAAATTGTGAAAATGCAACGGGTTTGCACCCTTGCAGGTGAGAAACAACTCAAGGATTTGATTACTGCACACGTTGACAAAACAGGTAGCGCCAAAGGTAAAGCAATTTTAGCGGATTGGGCGACCTATTTACCCAAATTCTGGCAAATTGTACCTCCTTCTGAGGCCGATAGTCCCGAAGCTTCCCAAAGCAAGGAATTAACCTCGGTTTAATTAGTTTAATACCATATCATAAGGTGGGCAATGCCCACCCTACAGACTTACTATTACTCAAGGTTCTATTTTACATTGATAAGATAAGCCCCAACCTTCTAGTTCCGAGCAACCCTTTTCATCTTGTTGATTTATTATTTCCAATTGTGGAATAGAATAGCACAGAGGATATTTAATATTTTTTAAACATTCTTTTAAATTATTAAAATTATTTGTTGCCAAAAGAATTTGATATTTAGTTAAATTTACTGGAAAAGGTAGTACATAATTTGAAATATTCTGGACTTCATTTATTTTGACAAAATCTTCAGCTGTTCTTAATAAATTACCTCCAAGAGGATGTTCTCTATAATCAGATGTTGTTAAAAAAACATTAAGTTTAGTGTTTATTTTAATAGCATATTGCTTATATTCTTCATTAGAAACACCAACTTCTAAAGCACTCTCTGCTTCATATAATGAGTTAATTAAGTCTCTAGCAGCTGGAGAAGAAGCATATTGGGCTAAAGCATTGTTTGAAATAACAAAAGTTATTAATATAGATAATAAAAAAGATTTTTTTAACATACTATAAAGGTAAATACCAAAATGAAAATAAAATATAATGATATAACTATTTCTCTATTTTGTCAATAAATGTGTGTACTTTCAAAACAAGTAGTTTGTAGTTAGTAGGGTGGGTAATTGCGGGATTAATTGAGGGAATAAATTTTGATGGTAATTCGCAATTGCCCACCAATTGCAAAGGTGGGCAAAACGGACAATTAATTATGGGTATTAAGCCGGTTTTTTCGCCGTTTTACCCACCCTACAATTACTTAATTTAAGTTTATAGAGTTGGTAATTGTTTTAAAGGGGATAATGTATCATTATAATGGGAAATTGCCCACCAATTGCTTATGTGAGGCCAAACGGATAATTAATTAAAGGTATTCAGTAATTGCTAGTTTCTGTAGGGTGCGTCACACAGATAAATTACAATTTTTGTCATTATCTTGACAATGTGACGCACCCTACCAACTATTCCCCCCTTTTTTCGGTATTAGTCCATCTAAAAAACCCAAGCGGTTGGGTTATAAGGTAAAATTGGTGGGGCCAAACGGATAATTAATTATAGGTATTGAATCGGTTTTGTCTTTCGTTCAGCAAAAGGAAGTCATACCCGTTGGTATCATGAATTATTACCAGAAGACCCTATTACAATATCAGGTAAAGATGGTGATGATGCTAAAAAATATCAGGAGAAAGAAGTAGCCGAAAAATTAGCTAAATTAAAATTAATTCAAGAGGAAAATAATTAATTATGAATAATTTACCTTATACAATTGTGATTCAATGGAGTAACGAAGATGAATGTTATTTAGTACATTTGCCAGAATTTACTAGCCAAAAATATCACACCCATGGTGATACTTATGAGGAAGCTTTAAAAAATGCTAGGGAGGTTTTAGAATTATTAATAGAAGAATATCAAGAGACAGGAAAAGAATTACCCATTCCACAAAGTTTAATTGCTTGTTAAATTATTTAGGAGTAACAAAATGCTTACAATTTATAAAATACTACTTTTGAAAAAATGCCTACAGTTTTAAAAATTGGTTCCTCTAGATTTTACTTTTATAGTCATGAACCAAATGAACCACCTCATATTCATGTTGATAGGGATAATTTGTCCGCTTAATTTTGGTTAAAACCCGTTTCTTTAGCTAAAAATATTGGTTTTAATGCAAAAGAATTGAGAAAATTGTATTTAATTGTCGAAGAATATCAAAGTAAATTTTTGGAGAATTGGCATGAGTATTTTAACAAAGAAAACCGATGAAAGAGTTAAAAATGTTCAGTTTACTGAGGATTATATTACCGTAGAATTAATGGATGGACGTATTATTTCTGTGCCCTTGGCTTGGTATCCCAAACTTTTAAAATCTAATATTCAACAGTTAGAAAAGTGGGAGATTTGTGGGGGTGGCTATGGTATTCATTGGGAAGAAATTGACGAGGATATTAGTACAGAAGGTTTATTAAGAGATGCTCCTAGTGTTTTTTCTGCCGTATAATTTATACAGATTTGGTGGGTAAAACGGATTATTAATTAAAGGTATTCAGTAATTGCTAGTTTCTGTAGTTTCTGTAGGGTGCGTCACACTGACAAATTACAATTTTTGTTATTATAGTAATTCCAAATAAAAATTAAACAAAAGTTTTTAGTTTGTTGTTGGACTTTAGTCCTAAGAAGCGCTAAAGCGCAACTACGAACCTATTTTTCAACTGTTTTAATCTTAATTGGAATCACTATATCTTGACAATGTGACGCACCCTACCAACTGGCAAATTGTACCTCCTTCTGAGGCCGATAGTCCCGAAGCTTCGCTGTTACCAAGGAATTAACCTCGGTTTAATCTAATTTTGGTGGGTTTATTCTCACCTAAAATTTTTCTGGATTAGCAATTAATATGCTAATCTTTACTAAAAAGTTATGTTTTTAAAATAAATGACAGTCAATCTAAAAAATAAACCTTTAATTGAAGCAATATTTGAGATTAAATGGTCTCCCGAAAACTCTGGTCAATCAGTTCTTGACCTAAACACTCAGTTAATGTTTGGCAGACTATTTGATCGAATCAATTCAACTTATCCCAACTATGAACAATTATCTTTAGCTGCTATTCCTGAACTGATGGCGGATGGAATTGTCAAACATAGATTTAAAAGTGAAAAAGGATGGCCTTTGGTACAATTAGGAACCGGAATTTTAACTCTTAATGATACAGAAAATTATGTTTGGGAAGATTTTAAACCAAGAATTATTGATGTTATCAAGAATTTAATTGAAGTTTATCCAAATAAAGATAAATTTCAAGTACAAAGTATGCTTTTAAAATATATTAACGCTATAGATATTAATTCTAATGAGAATATTTATAACTTTTTAAAAGATAAAATGAAAATAAATTTATCCCTTAATAATTCATTTTTTGAAAATACATCTATTAATAACAATCCTGTACATATAGATCTACGATTTGCCTTTGATTGTGAGCGGCCAAAAGGAGTTATCAATTTTCATATATTTAAAGGTCAAAAGTTAGATAATACTGGAAATACAATTACTGATGCTTTAATTTGGGAAACAATAATTCAATCTAATGGTAATAATATATCAGATATATCAGAAATTTCTTTACATTTAGAACAATGGTTAGAAGAAGCTCATGACGTTACTCATAATTGGTTTTTTACTTTAGTTGAAGGCGATTTATTAAGGAGTTTTGAATAATGGTAACAATACTAGATAAAAGAATAAATATTTCAGAAAATAAAATTAAAGAAACTAATACAAAAATCAAAAAATATGATCAAAGTAATTACATAAGTAATTCAACTCAGCAAAATATTAGAAGAGTTGAAAAGATAGATTTTTTGCCTTCTATAGATACAAATCTTTTATTATTAAAATCAAAAGCAAATACATTAATAAATCAATCATTATTAACAGATATATCTAATCCTGTTATTAATCAGGATATTATTTTGACTTTGCAGAAAAATATTAATCAAATAAAAGAAAAATATATAATAAAAAATTATCCTGAACTTGAACAATGTTTACTGAAAAATATTAAATTAATTTCTATTTTATTAGAAGCTGATCAAGAAATTAAAAAGATATTTACTGAGGCAAAATTAGTTTTAAAATTCTTAGAAGATCCAGAAATTTTTGGTTTTAAAGAATTAGGAATTGCTATTCATATTAATTTTGATGTTGATGAAGCTTTTGATAAATTAAAATTATTAGAGCATAATTGGTGGTTAGATTTTTCCTTAACTTTAGATAATAATTTAGATATTTATATTGATTTTGATGAAATTTGATTGGTCAAAATATTACGATTTAGCCTCTGAATTAGTTTCTACAGATACTGATGAAGCTAAACAAAGGTCATCAATTAGTAGGGCCTATTATGCTGCTTTTTGTCTCGCTAGAAATTATTTAAAAGAGGAATTAAATGAAGAAGCTGCTCCCAATGAAAATGTACATCAATTTGTAGCTGATAGACTTAAAAATGCTACTAACAAAACGATCAGAGAAATAGGCAAAGATTTAAGTGATTTACGCAGATTGAGAAATAAAGCTGATTATCAGGATACTATTTTTAAACTTAATAATGATGCTAAATTTGCTTTAAAATTAGCTAAAAATATTATCGAAAAAATAGAAGAATTAAGAGAAAATATTATCGGTTTTTAAAGTTTTTTAAAATATTAGCAATTTACACAAAAAAATTATAAGAAATGGCTCAAAAAGGTAAAATTTCAAGGTATTAAGCAGGTTTTAGCGCCGTTTTACCCACCCGACAAATAGATTAATTTAAGACAAAATTTGATCATATTCTGAGTGAGAACCAATCCAAAACCAGACCATACCTTCTGATTCTTCATAACCTAATGATCGGTAATTTTTGCCAATTCTAACTGACCATAAATCACCGATTTTTTTCAAATGTAATGAATGATGGATGTTTTGGATTTTGTTTGAGCAATTGATAATTTTTAGCTGCTAATTTTTGGAGTTCTTTTGGTAATTGATGATAATAATCCCAAAATTCTGGAGTCGTAAAATATTTCACAATTGTTTACATTTTCCCTCCCGATATTGTCTTTTTGCTTGTTTAATCAGAAAGTCTAATTTTCCAGCCCTAGAATCTTTTTCAATTTGTTGATCCCATAAATTTTGTTGAAATTCATTAAACCAGTCAGCAAATTCTGTTAATTCTTCAGGGGAAAATTTAGTTACGGCTTCTTTAATTTCTGTTACACTCATAATTATCTAATTAATATTTTTCGGTAGTGTATTTTATGTAGTGAAAACTTATTTTTGGCCCTTATTTCCTATTAAAATAAGTGAATTACATCAAAAAAAATAGTTAAAACGAGTAATTAAATTAACATATAATATGTTATTATGTTTGATACATTACAGTTTAAAATAATAACATATTATGGATAATAAAGAAATAAAAT
>JAABRE010000029.1 GCA_011391125.1 Synechococcales cyanobacterium S06 | reverse complement strand
AATTGGTGCGGTCAATACTCAATACCCAGGGTTGGGGGATATTGAGCCAGTGGACTACGATACGAGCAATTTGAGGGTAATCAATCTCGAAGTCCGAAAAAAAGCGTTGTAATCGTTTGTAATGGGACTCTACCAATGCCAGACCTTCAAAACCGAGAGCCAATTCTTTGAGATTGACCGTTTTCACTTTCAACAGAGCCAGTAAGAACAAGGCGAGGAAAGAGAGTCTTGCTCCGTGCCATCCCAAATGAGGTTTGAGGGCTTGTTTCAAGGCGTTATATTGGTTCATGGGTTTTCTTACAGCAAATGGGAATCCATTATGTCATATCTGCAAACTGGCAAAGCCATTCCTAGAGAGGATTTGCTAATTTATTTTTGTGGTGGGTTTGAACGTAAACTGATGTAGATTACGTGCATCTTCTCTGAAACCCCTTTATAGTATAGTTTTTAAGTCTTTTGTCCCGTACTTAGAGGGGGGCAATGCTTGCGCCCCTACCAGATGGTCGCAACAACGAACCCTATTATTGTTGATATTTTAGCGAAACTGTTAGAATTAAATTTAGGTTTGTAGTTGCGCTTTAGCGCTCCAGATTGCGCTGAAGCGCAACAACGAACCCTATTATTGATGATATTTTAGCGAAACTGTTAGAAATGAATTTAAAATAAGGAGATGCACTCAAGGAAAGGGTGAATTATAGCACTTCCCAAATTTATGAGGACTCTTTTCCCCCCTCTCCCTTTGGGATGAGGGGGGTAGGGGGGTGAGGGAATAGGAAAATAATTCTTATAGGTGAAGGCTAATAAATGGTTCTCCCTTTGGGATGAGGGGGGTAGGGGGGTGAGGGGGTAGCTCTCATTTAATCTGAAAATGCTAGATCACCGAACCAAGTATTGTAAAAAACAAGTGCTAAAAATATCGCCAACCAAATTAAACAGCAAAAACGGGTTAAGGTTAAAGCTTGTTGAATTTTTTGAGCGGTAATCAGTTCAAGGGAATCACCTAAGAGGGGTTTTTCCTTAATCACACCTTTATAGGTATTAATTCCGCCCAATTGTACCCCTAAAATCGCCGCATAAGCACATTCACTCCAACCGGAATTGGGACTTGGGTCTTTAATCGCATCTCTTTGACAAATTTGCCAAACTTGCTGGGGTTTTCGGGAAATTAAGGCTAAGGTAAGCACAGTTAAACGACAGGGAAACCAAGTCAAAAGATCTTCAAATTTAGCACTAAACCAACCTAAATCGGCGAAAGGTTCAGAGCGATAACCAATCATGGAATCTAAGGTGCTGGCAGCTTTATAGGCCAAGGCCAAAGGTACACTACCGAAAGGTAAAAATGCGCCCAAAATTGCATAAAATAAGGGCGCAGTTACGCCATCGGTAGTATTTTCAGCGACAGTTTCTAACACGGCTCGTAAGATGTCGGTTTCGGATAAATTATTGGTGTCTCTACCCACATATTGGCTTAATTTTTGACGAGCTAATTCTAAGTTATTTTCAGTTAAAGGTTGTAAGACATCTAATGCGGCATTTCTTAAACTACGGCCCGCAAAACAACTCGCAAGGAGGATTATTTGCAGGAGCATACTGAAGATTGGGTGGTAAAAATTAGCGATGTTAATCAGGTAATAACTAAATAAACCACTACCGACTATTAAACCACTTCCTAAAATTATTCCGGTTAGTCTTCGTTGCCATTTTTGCTCACCCGCTATTTTCGTTATTTGAGTGATAATCCAACCCATTACTTGCACTGGATGTAACCAGTTTTGAGGATCTCCAATTAGGTAATCTAAACTCGCTGCTGCCAGTAAGATCATCCCCCTACTATTATTCAAAATAAAATTAAACATCAACCCATTAGCAACCCCTATTCATTGAGTCTTAATTATTAACGAATCTGATCAATATTTTTTTCCCAGTTTGCGCCATCGAAAGGTTTAATCTCAAATTTAGAAACAATATTCTCATCTAAACAACGAATATTAACATCAATGGAGTTAGGGTGAGAACGAGGTTGATAAAAAGCATGAATACCACACACTTGACAAAATTTATGTTTAGCTGTTTTGGTATTAAAAGTATAAGTGGTTAAAGAATCATTACCTTGTCGCAGGGTAAAATCTTCTGAAGGTACAATCAGATGTAAAAAACCTTTCTTACTACAAATTGTACAATTACAGTCCAGGGCTTCATATTTATTAATAATTACCTCAAACCTTACTCTACCACAGTGACAGCCACCTTGATAAGTGTTTAATTCTGGATAATTTTTCATGTTTAAATAATAAAACTAGCTTTTTCTCCATGGTTCGCTTGCCAACTACGAGCATCATAATATAAATCAGCTAAAGTGATACTATATAATGCTTCTTTTAATTTTTGATGTAGTCTTTGCCATAAACTAAATGTTACCCAATCTTCGGCAATTGTAGCATCAGGATTTAGTTGGGATAGGGGTTCAATTGTTTCACCTACCGCAGCTAAAATTTGCCCTAAAGAAATTTTACTAGGATGTAAGGCTAACTGATAGCCTCCTTGTGCTCCTCTTACTGATTTAACTAAGCCCGCTTTTCTCATCTCAATCAATAATTTTTCTAAATAAGGTGCTGGTAAATCTTGCTCCTCTGAAATCGCTTTTACTGACATGGGCTTGTTAGGAGACTTTAGACTTAATACCAGTAAAGCTTTAACACTATAATGACCCCGAGTTGTTAATTTCATTCTTGTCTTTATCCGATAGTTTTTAGCAAAAAAAATTAATATTGATTAAAATAAAATGATTTATTTTTTTCGTTATTTAGGGTAGGATAATATTAGGCTTAAATCACAAAGTATAACTTTAGTTAATTTTACTTTTGTATTTACTCCTTAAAACTGTACAATCAATAACTGTTACTTTCACTTAATAATTTATATCCATGGCTAAAAATCAACAACCCACTCCCTTAATGGGAGAAGAATTACTCGAAAAAGTTAAATCTTTGGGTAATGCAAGTAAAGACGAAAAAGCGAAAGCTTGTGGTTACTATACCAAAACTAAAAACGGCATTGAAAGAGTTAATATGATGAAATTCTTAAATGCTTTAATCGATGCTGAAGGCATTAGATTAGATAGCACTTCCAATGGTACAGGAAGAGGAGGCCGCTCCGCTAGCTATAAAATTTCTGTTCAATCTAATGGTAATCTTCTCATTGGTGCTGCCTATACTTCTAAAATGAATCTCAAACCAGGTGATGAATTTGAAATTACTTTGGGACGTAAACATATTAAACTCAATAAAATGGGTGAATTTGAAGAAGAAGTCGAGTAGATTTTACTTTGATTGAAAAACTGTTTCTAGGGCCAGGTAAAAAAATCATTGTTAACCGGGCGGCCCAATCAAAATAAATTCAAGCCGCCGAGTGGGTTTGGTTTCTAATGTAATTAAACCTGTCTGTTATTTGTTGATGGTTTTTCAATCATTTTTGTGATTGGTAAATTTTGAACTTAAATAATTGGTTATAAAAATCAGTAATGCGCCAGAAAAAAAAGGTATTAATAGCTTGTCTAAATTTGTGTGCTATTTAATACCTTTTTAGAAAAATTTAGCTTCGTCTTTATTCGATGGTAATGGTTTCAGGACCGGTAGTTTTTGACCTATTATTTGCCTGACAATTTCCCTGTTTTTCTAACCAGCTTTTTAAGGGTTCTTCATTGGTATTTAATCTTAAAATACCGGAAACAAATCCCCCAAGAAAGGAAATTGGTTGTTTCGTTAATTCTTCGACAAGGGGTTTTAATTCTTCGATCAACATGATAACTCCTGAATTTGATTTTACAAGTAAAAAGTCTAACCAACTATGGACAACTCAATAATTACTACTTTAACTAGGATTTTGTTCTGGTAACAAACATTTATCAGAATCACATCCAGCAGGACCTGCTTCGGTCAAATATCCCGCATCATATTGTCTTAATGCGGTCACAAAATTGTCAATTTTCCTTCTCTCAATTACTTTTTGACTCAGTTTTGCGTAGGTTTCCTTATCAATGGGTTCAAAAGGTAAACGAGGAAAGGTTTGTAAGTCATCAAAACGAGCTAATAAAGCGGCCGAAATGTAACCTTGATCGTTTTTAATTGCTTCGTAAATTGCCTGACCTAAAGGTTCAATTTCCGGTTCTCGTAATTCAATAGTAGCCGAAGTGTTATGGGTGGTGTAATTTTGCTGCACATTCATATAAAAATCGAATTGTGCTAAAGCTGAAAATTTGCCAATGTCAATTTGGTCTGCTCCTGGTAAATTAGCCCAAGAAACTTCGGTGGGAATTTCCACTAACCACTCGCTACAACGTGGATCAAAAGCATCATTTAATAAGTTACCCTTTTCGTCTTTATCTGACTGAGAAGGTATGATACTGTAACCATAATCGAAACAAGCTAAGGCCACCGGGTCATTTTTGCGGAAAGTAATCCGACGAATAAACCTTTGGGATTTCGGAGGATGCCAACCAGGTGATGCTCCTGTCAGCAATGATTTTGTGCCACTAGGCTGAATGGTAGTGCAACGATTCGGGCGATGTAATTGATGGCGATCGCAATATTCCCAGACAGTTTGATGCACAACTTCTCGCCAACGTCGCAAATATTCAGCTTCCTTATGTTTAAAGTCAATACCAGTTGCAGTATTTGGTCTTCCCTCTTCCCACCATTTTAACCAATTTGTCCCGAAAGCATGAACAAAGAAGTCAAATAAACCCGTAAAAGAAACCCCGACAATGGGGTCAATTTCCCGACTGTAACGGTATCTTTCGACCTCAAAACGATGGTTTAATAGGGTTGCGACCGATAATGCTCCTGCTTTAAAAGCATCATCTTGATCTTGATAGTTTAAGGGATCAATTAAGTTGAGGTGTACTTCTGCAAGATTGCAGTGAAAATCAGCGCCGATAATTTCCCCGCAGTTATGAGCAACAAGGCCGTTTGCGTCAAAACGTGATACCGCAGGTACTGTACAATCGTACACAGATTCCACACCATCGGCTAAAATCGCCTTAATTTTGACGGTAAATCTTTCTTTTGATGGTTTATATGCGGTTAATAATTGTGCTAAAAGTTTAGCTTTTTTCGAGTCTTGAAAACCGATTAATTCTTGGAAAATACGAAGATTATCCGCGCAAATAAGTAACTCATTTTGCTCGATTTTCGAGATTATTCCCAATCTAGCTAACATTCTTTGCACCGTTTTTAAGGTGTCAAAATTACTATCAAATAAGCTAATTGAAGTCTCTAAAACGGCACTATTGCCATCAAAAATACCTTGCAAAAAACCACGATAAAACTCATAACTTCCTTGCTCAATCTCAGGTGTAATATTTTTTACCTGATGTTTAATGTTAAATTCATTCGATAATAGTCTATTGTCAATTTCACCAGTGAAATTATCTTTAGTATTGTTACATAATACTAAATTGTTAACTGATAACTGTTCACTGTTTACTGTTAACTGATAACTGTTAACTGTTAACTGTTTACTGATTTCATAACCTTCTTCAAAAGTGCCAACACTTTCCCATGGTTCTATTTTACGGTGATTATGGATTAAAAGGCGATCGCCCACCTGTAAATCTTTAACCTCACACCAGTCAGAATATTGATGGTGTTGAGTGCTGGCGGTAATTTTCAATAATTGATGATTGTCAGTTAAACGTAATTCAAAACCTTCCTCAGTAACAACCTTAAAAACAGGTTTAACTCCAGTTTCCCAGAAACCATCTTTAGTCGTGCTGAAAAGTTCACCATTTACATAAACGCTCAACTGTTGTCCGATTAAATCCTTAATCTGTCGAGGTCCCTTTTCCGTATGGACCCAAGTATCCCCAGTTAAACACGGATTAAGTCCATATCTACCTAAACGGTGGTTAATTTCCCTTTCGGACATTTCCGGGTAACGGTTTTTAATCCATTCTTTGCCTTGATTTTTTAAATAGGCTTGACAAAAGTCTTTTTTTGTGCTTTCGTCAGCAAAAAGGTCAATATTGGCCCGTAAAATGGCTTCGGGAGCATATTGAATCGCACCTTCACCGCTATAATATTGCTTTCTAACCGCATTTACCGTTTCTTCTAAGGTCGGTTGTTGGTGAAAAACACGGGTATGGTTGGCCATCCTCAACGCATCACGTGTGGGATCAATCCGCCAATTACCATCTTGATCCTGCTGCCAAAGATTATCTTTGGCTTTACTAAACAACGAGTCGTCACTTGAACCTTGACGCATTCCCGCCGATCGCCGGATGTTTCCTGCAACAATGGTTACCGCGGCTTCATCAATCAACAAACAACATTCCACCGAGGTTAATTGACGGCCAACTGCATTATTCAAAATACGGCTACAGCGCTCGTATAAATCAAGGAGCTTAACTGGATTGGCTACGCCGCCAAAACCCTTGAGGGGTTCACCAGCAGGGCGAACATCGGCTAAATTAACAATAACTTCAACTTGGCTGTCAAAACGGTTATCGGTGGAAAGTTCTAACAAAGTTTGATAGGATTTTACCCAACCTTGGCGGGAATCACCCACATAAATATATGCTTTTTCGCCTATAATTTTTACTTCAGTTTCCTGTCTCCTTTCCTGGACCGCAGTTGTGCCAATGTCACCGTTTAAAATGATGTTTAAATGGTTTTTGATGGGGGATAATTTATTGATGTATTTTGGTTCTAATACCGCACCAGTTCCGCAACCTTGCATTGCTAAGTCCATCATCAAGCCAAATGCTTCCCAATCGAGGGCATTTGTTGAAGTGCAATTATAGGCACCCGAAAAATTCTCTTTTTGCTTAATCCAGTCTGTACCGCCAACCCATAACCAACGGCCAGAAGGCATACTTTTCAAGGGTTGCATCATTCTGTAGAGTAAATTCGTCTCATCATTGCTCAAATTGCCCAATTCTTGCAATCCGGCAATGGTGCGATCGCAAACTTGCTCCCAAGTTTCTCTCACCCCGTTATCCTTACGACTATAAGTACGGAAAAATACGGGGTTGGCCGCTGGTGCTGTGTTCGGAAAGTCGATTTGTTGAGTTTTTTTTTGAAGTTCTCTAACCATTTAGAATAATTAATTTAAGTTACCAAGTAAACCAGTTTATCTTAAAAAGGAATCGGGTCCTATTTTTGATTTATTGCTACAACAAAAGAGCAGAGGAAAAAATATTTGATCAATTATCAAAATTCAACTTTAGACAGATGTTAAATAAGGGGGTTAAAAGGGAATAAATTGAGGTTTTATCTATAAAAATTGATTTTATTTTGACTTTTTTCAGAAATTTAATCTCAAAAAAAGCACCTTTTCTAATATTTTTTTGTTTATGTTTATATGTTAAGTAAAAATTGGCAGGTAGGACTTATTTTAATAGTAGGAGTTATGGCAGTTTCTAGCGCTGCAATTTTTATCCGTTTATGTCAGCAAGTTTCGGGTTTAAATGGAGTGGGTTTTAGTTTATT
Source organism: Synechococcales cyanobacterium S06 (assembly GCA_011391125.1). GTDB lineage: Bacteria > Cyanobacteriota > Cyanobacteriia > Cyanobacteriales > JAABRE01 > JAABRE01. Next base: position 47,315 of record JAABRE010000029.1, on the reverse strand, counting down.
TATCGCAGCTTCTCGCTTAATTATTACCAGTATTATTCTCCTACCAGCTTGGGATAATTTAAGACAGGAAAAATGCGAGAAAAAAGCCTATTATTACGCTTTAAGTGCCGGAGTTTGTTTAGCCTTTCATTTTGCTTGTTGGATTACTTCTTTATCCTATACTTCCATCGCCATTTCTACTACCTTAGTCACCACAAATCCTCTTTGGGTAACTATTATTTCTTGGTTTTGGTTTAAAGAAAAAATTAGTAAAATAACACTTTTTGGCATAATTATTGCTTTAATTGGTGGAGTTTTTATAGCAAATCAAGAATTAAATATAACGGGGATAAATAGTAACCCACTTTTAGGTAATAGTTTAGCTTTAATGGGAGCATTTTTCGCTAGTTTATATCTGATGTTGGGCCGAGAATCGCAAAAATTTGGTTTAACTATTAACAGTTATATTGTAATTGCTTATACTACCGCAGCTTTAACTTTATTACCCCTTCCTTTCCTGTTTAATTTTAGTTATTTTGGCCAGCCAAATTTAGTCTATTTTTATCTAATTTTAATGGCAATTATTCCCCAATTAATTGGTCATACCAGCGTTAATTTTGCCGTTAAATTTATCTCGCCTACCTTGGTTAGTTTAGCAATTCTCTTTGAACCTGTCGGCTCAAGTTTCCTAGCTTGGCTACTTTTTAACGAAAATATTTCCAAGGGAGTTTTAAGGGGAGCTTTGATGTTATTATTTGGAGTAGCAATCGCTATTTTCGGTACAAATAAAACCAGAGCTAACTAATATTATGAACCTCAAAAAAATTGTCTCCTTAACAATAATAATTGTCATTTTATGTACCACTTTCTTAATATTTTCTCCCCCAGCAAAAGCCACTTTAACCGAATATCAAGAATCCCCCGGAGTCACCCGTTATAATTCTAAACATTCCCTGAAAGATAAAAATGGCTATAGTTGGCAAATTGTTTTATTTCCCCTAACTAATAATAAGGAAACTAACTATTATCTTCGTTTAGTGGGGTTTCCGGGTATCGCAGAATTAAATCATCCTCAACCCTTAGAAATTATTACCTCTGATGGTAAGGTATTAATGGCTAATGATCTTTTTTCCGTTCAATCTCCTGCTCCGAATGTGGGTCAATTTGATGTTACCAATATCGTCAATCAATTACCTAAAAATGGCTTTTTAAAAATCGCACTTCCCCTCAAAAATAATCAAGAATTGGCCTTGAAAATTCCTAGTTCAATTTTGTTAGAATGGCAATGGTTAGTTAACGAAATTTAATATTTTGATAAATGTCCCCGAATGGTTTATCATATTTTTCTTGAGACCTTGAGAAAATATAAATTATGGGCATTGTTATTAGTACAGTCAACATGAAAGGTGGAGTGGGTAAAACTACCTTAACGGTTAATTTAGCAACTTGTTTAGCAAAAAATCATAACAAAAAAGTATTGGTACTTGATTTAGATGCCCAAATTAGTGCTACTTTAAGTTTAATGCCCCCGATCGAATTTGCCAAAATCAGAAGAAAAAGCCGCACTTTAAATTATTTATTGGATAAATATATTCAGTTAAATAATCGTAAACAATTGGATATTTCAGATTTAATTTTAGATGATGTTTGTGAGATTGGAAACTTGCATTTATTACCCGGAGATTTAGAATTACATGATGAATATTTGGTTTCAAAAATGTTACATGATGAAGTGATTTCTGAGGGAAAAGCAGGAAATTTTGATCTGGTTTGGAATAACTTTGAACGCAGGTTGATTAAAAATATTTTAGAACCAGTTAGAGATGAGTATGATTTTATTTTAATAGATTGCGCACCGGGTTATAATTTATTAACTAGAAGTGGTATTGCCGCTAGTGATTTTTACCTCTTACCTGCTCGGCCTGAACCTTTATCCATTGTCGGAATTCAATTATTAGAAAGACGAATTAATAAACTAAAGGAAAATCACCAAAATAGCACTCCAATAAATTTAAAATTATTAGGCATAGTTTTCATCCTTTCTGATAATAATATTTTTGGCAAATATTACAAACAAGTAATGAAAAGGGTAGTGGAAGATTTTAGCCCTGATAAACTGTTTGAAATTCAGATTCCCATGGATGTTAATGTGGCCAAAGCTGTTGATAGTTTTACCCCAGTTGTGCTTTCTCATCCTAACTCCTCTGGTGCGAAAAAATTTGTCCAATTAACCCAAGAATTGTTACAAAAGTTATCACTTTTTTAAGGTTAATTTCTCAAAAAATATGTTACAATTTCAGGCAAATGTATTAGTAATTAAACAAAAAAAATGAGTAACCTGAGAAATTTTTTAATCGGAGCAGGAATCGTTACCGTCGGAGCGATTGGTACTAAAAAAGCCATTGATTATTTCCAAAATCGCCAAGAAGAACAAGTCAGAGAACAAAGTTTAGGAGATGCTCAACCTAAATCCGAACAAGAAGTAGCTTACGCAGTTGTTGAAGCAAATTCTGTCCAAGGCTTTTTAGATAAAAGTTTTGGTAATCCAGGACGTTATGTACCAAATCGTCCAGCAAAAATTTTCGATTATCAAGGTAAACAATACATGGTAATTTGGGCTAAGGATAATCAACTACAAAAAAACCAAATGTTAGCTTTTCTTTACACAGAAAAAGGACGGAATTTAATTGCCAGTGTCGGTTATACTACCCAGAAAACTGATTATAATTTACAGGAGTTAAATACTACCCCATTTGCTGTTAAGATTAATGAGAAAAAATTAACCTCCGGAAAAGCAGAAACCCAAGGTACAGAGAATGTAGATTTTGTACTGGCTTAATTAATGGTGAAACAGGCAAATGGCCTGTTTTATCATCTCCTAAAATTACCCAAAAAAGCCATGATTTTAACCATTAAAAATACCAAAATAAACCAGATAAAAGCAGGTATTTCTAATAGTAATTCCTCAGTTTTATTACTCCATGGTGCAAGTTTTACCTCCCAAACTTGGCAGGATTTAGGCACTATTGAAACCCTAGCAAACCAAGGTTATCTAGTAATTGCCATTGATTTACCCGGTTATGGCAAAACTCCGCCTATTTTTGGGCTTTCCCCCGAATTATTTTTATTAGAATTAATTACCGAATTAAAATTAGATAAACCTGTAATAGTTTCCCCTTCCATGAGTGGAAATTACACTTTACCATTTATTATTAAATATCCAGATAAATTAAGGGGATTAGTAGCAGTAGCTCCGGTAAAAATACCCCATTATAGTAAACTTTTAACTGGGATTAATCTACCAGTTTTGGCAATTTGGGGTAGCAATGATCAAATTGTACCGCTAAAAAATTCCCATTTACTAGCACAAATTATGCCAAATGTCAAGCAAATAATCCTGGAAAATGCGGGACATCCCTGTTATTTAAACAAACCCCAAGAATTTCATAATTATTTAATTCAATTTATTGAAAATATTAGGTAGGGTGGGCAATGTAATCTTTTGAAACTATTATAAAAAAATAATCGACATTGCCCACCTTACAAACTTTACCTTTAAAATATCCTTAAAAATGAAAGAAACTCAGTATAAATATCTCTTATTTTTTAAACCCTACGGAGTTTTATGTCAGTTTACAGATGACAAAAATGAGGGTGAAAAACGTCCCACTTTAGCCGATTATATACCTATTTCTGATGTTTATCCCGTGGGAAGATTAGATTTAGATAGCGAAGGTTTATTATTATTAACAAATAATGGCATTTTACAACATAAACTTTCTGACCCTAAATTTGCCCATCCTCGCACATATTTTGTCCAAGTCGAAGGAATTCCCACGGAAAAATCCCTAGATAAATTGCGTCAAGGTGTTACCATTAAAGATTATTGTACCAGACCAGCAAAAGTTCAGCTTTTATCAGCAGAACCAGAACTTCCACCACGAAATCCCCCCATTCGTTACCGTCAAAATATCCCCACAAGTTGGCTACAAATTACATTAACAGAAGGACGGAATCGACAAGTAAGAAAAATGACGGCCGCCATCGGTTATCCTACATTAAGATTAGTCAGAATTTCCCTAGGCCTCTCCGCAAAAGAGCAACTAAGTTTAAATACCTTAAAATGGAGCGAATGGCGCAATTTAACCTTAGAAGAAATTAACATAATTGCGCGGTTGGTAAGAATAATTTAAAATAGTAATAAATATCTATAATTAAATAGAAATAAAATGAATTACCATTACTTGTTAGTCACTTATGGTTATATTTTAAAAGGAGTTCCCCCATGTTAGTTTGTCCTGAATGTCAGTTTGAAAATGCTGATGATCAAGAATCCTGTCAGGAATGTGGAACTTCTTTGACCCATAAATCTTGTCCCGAATGCGGTGAATTGGTCTCTTGGAATGCTGATCACTGTTTCAGTTGTGGAGCTTTCACTGGTAATATTTGGCGTGCCATTATTGCCCTACAAGCCGACCTTCATACTCAGCAACCGAAAGCGGAAACTTCTCTTGAGATACCTTCTTTTTCTGAAGATTATTTAGACCCAGGGGAGCGTTATCGTTTGCTGAATGCTGATCTTGGTGAGCTATCCAGTCAATTTTTGGCGGTTAAGGTCATTGATTCACAACCCCTGCAAAAATCCAATCTGGATTTAACCCTGGAAAAACATCCGGAAATTTTGGCACATATAGCCGAAAATGCGGGTAAATTTGCGGAAGTTGTCCAAGGTATTCCCAGTATCGCCCTTTCTTATCTGCGTTTAGAGGAATTTTATCCTCTGATTCCCGATGTACAAGATTCTTGGGTCATGGATAATCGCCAAGTTGTTGTTTTATCAGACCGTTCTGATTTTAAATTACTTTCTGATTTACTTTCCACTGAAACTTTTGCCATTACGGAAATTTTATATTGGTTTGATGAGATTATTAAGCCCTGGAAATTGCTATTTAAAGTTGGCTGTGGTCAAAGTCTTCTCGAAGTGAGTAATTTAAAAGTGGATGAAGATGAAAGTTTTTGCTTACAACAATTATACTTTGATCCTTTTGACCATGCGCCCAGCCTGAAAGATTTAGTCAAAACATTTGAATTACTGATTGCTAACTCAATTTACAGTCAACATCCTGTCATCCTTCAAATTTTCCGGGATCTCGAAGCTGAAAAAATTAACACCGTGGATCAGTTACACACGATCCTACAGGAAATCGCCATTCAAGAACAAAGTTCTCCGGCCATTCCCGAAAGTTTTGATTTTGAAAACGACGAGCAAATGATTGACGACAATCAAGAATTAGATCAGGTTTTCCCCCCCTTTAATGATGGAGAAGATACCCCCACCGTCGTTCTTCCCATGCAAATTTACAGCTTGACGGATGCGGCGGCTACCGACATTGGACTACAAAGAAGCCACAACGAAGATTTTTTCGGCATAACCACCGAAATCAAAAAACAAGCTAATACTAAAGGTAAAAGTATTAAAGCTCGAGGTCTTTATATTGTTTGTGATGGTATGGGAGGCCATGAAGCAGGGGAGGTGGCCAGCGCTTTAGCCGTTGAAAATTTACAAAACTATTTTCAAGAACATTGGCACGATCACTTGCCGGACTATGACACCATTAGAAATGGCATTTTATTAGCTAATCATCGTATTTATGAAGTTAATAAGGACAATCAAAGCTCAGGTAGCGGCCGGATGGGGACTACTATGGTCATGACCTTAGTTCAAAATACGAAAGTGGCGATCGCCCACGTGGGTGACAGCCGTATATACCGCTATACTCGTAAAGGAGGACTAGAAAAAATCACCTCTGATCATGAAGTTGGTCAAAGGGAAATTTTACGGGGTATTGAACCAGAAATCGCCTACGCCCGTCCAGATGCTTTTCAACTAACTCAAGCTTTAGGACCAAGAAATAATAATTTTGTCGAACCAGACATTAATTTCCTAGAAATTAATGAAGACACACTTTTTATTCTTTGTTCAGATGGTTTATCAGATAATAATTTGATGGAGGATTATGGTCAAGCAGAACTGAGTAAGTTCCTTAGTTCCACTAGTAATTTAGATGAAGGAGTTTTGAAATTAATTGATTTGGCCAACGAATATAACGGCCATGATAACATAACCGCAATAATTGTCAGAATTAAAGTTCGACCTAGTTTACAAGAACAAATTTGGTTTTAAACAATTAACAATTAATAATTATGATTAATTGTTAATTGTTAATTATTCTTCATCCCATTGATCGACTAACAATAGTTCCTGAACGGGATCTTGCATACTAAAACCAAAATCCAGCAACTCTTTTTTCCAGTAAGCCCATTCATCTCCATATAATAATGCGATCTTACCGATACTATCTTCAGGTTGAATTACCTGTGAATTAAGAAGCGAAGAGACCTTGCGCTGCAACTTCACCATTGGGTGAGCAACTTTATTCGTCATACACTCAATTTATTTTTAAATAACTTAGTTTTACCAATGCTCTGATGAGCTTTACTTTTCTATTTGCGATGCTTTTTAGATAACACAGTCTTTGAAGGACAGAAAAGTATCCTGATATATTTATACCCTATTCGGTTCCATTTTGGCAAGTATTTTTTTAAATTTGTGTCATTTCAGTTATCAGTTATCAGTTATCAGTTATCAGTTATCAGTTATCAGTTATCAGTTATCAGTTATCAGTTATCAGGTTTCCTCCGTCACCAGGCCCGGAGGAAACCTGATAAAACGACTTATTCTCCTTATTTTTCCTCGCAAAAGAGGATCCCTTACACTGCTTTCTTTGGTCAAAGTAGTCAGTAGACATCTTTGGAAACTAGGGGTAAAATCAATTTTCCTCTCATAAGCTTCAATTTCGACCCCTATTACCTATTACCTGACTTGGCGCAAAAACTCTAGTAGTTACTTCTGGCCCCTTACTTCTTACTTCGGTTCGGTTATCCCTCTTTTTTTGAACTTTTTTCCCTTTACTAGCGTCTAAATCTGTAATAACATAAACTTAAGTAAAACTCATACCGACTTCGGATTAACTATTTTAATAAATTTTCCACTTGATAGATCGCTTTGTTCTTAATTAGAGGAGTCGCAATTAGAATCTATGTCCCTTAATAAAATTGAAAAAACTACCCATAAATCTAAAGTTTCGGCCGATTTGGTGCGTACTTATTTACATGAAATTGGTAGAGTCCCTCTACTGAGCCATGAACAAGAAATTGTTTATGGTAAGCTGGTACAAAGAATGATGTCCTTAATTCACGCCAAAGAGGACTTAGAAAAGCAGCTTAATCAATCTATTACCACCCCAGAATGGGCGGAGTTGGTCTATTTGACGACAGATGAATTAAGCAAAACCATCACCCAAGGCCAAAGAGCTAAAACTAAAATGATTGAGGCTAATTTGCGCCTCGTGGTGGCGATCGCCAAAAAGTATCAAAAACGAAACATGGAATTTTTGGATTTAATCCAAGAAGGAAGTTTAGGTTTAGAAAGGGGAGTGGAGAAATTTGATCCCACCAAAGGCTTTAAATTCTCCACCTATGCTTATTGGTGGATTCGTCAGGCAATCACCAGGGCGATCGCACAGCAATCACGGTCAATTCGTCTTCCCATTCACATCACCGAAAAACTAAACAAAATCAAAAAAGTGCAAAGGGAATTGTCGCAAAAATTGGGACGAAGTGCGACCTTCGCCGAAATTGGCGGGGAATTAAACCTAACACCAGCGGAAATTCGGGAATATTTTAGTCTGTCCCGTCAGCCAATTTCCTTAGATGTGCGAGTGGGAGAAAATCAAGACACAGAATTGTCAGAAATGCTAGAAGATGAAAATTCCTCACCGGATAATTATTTAGATCAGGAATTAATGCGTCAAGATCTAATCAATTTGTTAGGGGAATTGAATCACTTGCAGAGAGAAGTAATTTTCTTGCGTTTTGGACTTGATGGTAGCAAAGAGATGTCCTTAACTAAAATCGGTCAAAGACTAAATATTAGTCGAGAAAGAGTGCGTCAGCTAGAAAACCAAGCTCTCGCCCATTTAAGAAGAAAACAAGCCCATATTCGAGAATATTTAGCCAGTTAAAATGATTTTTGCTCATTTACTAACTAAAATAACGAACTTTAACCTCTTTATCCCCTGTAAAGAGGTTATCGCTTTTTTCAGAGCTGTTACTAATAGCAAAATACCTTAGTAAACTTATACAAATCAGAAAAACCATCAAAATAATTAAAATTTAAAAATTTTTTAGCTTAATAAGCTATACTTTAATTGCGAAGAAACAGTTCGTAGATACAAAGGCTCGTTAGTGTGAAAACCTTAGAATGTTTTATTTCTATACCACTAACCTTAAAAGTCTATCTATACTCGACAGAACAAAAAGCATATCTAAAGCGCTTGTGATTTTAGGTTATGAGCTTTGCGGGCTACCGCCGTTATCTATCAAGATAATGCCATACTTTATTCAATCTTTTTAAATGCTTTAATTAGCTTTATATAGGTTTGAATAGGTTAAATGTAGCACCTCTCACCTAAAAACAACTAAAATAAGTTTTGTCTTAAGTTTTTGGGTAAAACGCTAGCTAAAATTGCGGCAATTAAACAAAAACTGAAAGATTAAAACTGAAAGATTAAATAAGATTAAATGCGGTCGGACAGCCCGTATTCAAAAACGCAACTATGATTGTAATGATTAAATGATTACTATGATTAAATCTCTAATCTAATCATAGTAATCAAAATAATCAAAATATAATCATAGTCAAAAATGCTTGTGGAGACGGTCTGACGGGGACTAGGGAACTCTTGTTTCCTAGTCTAGCTAAGATTCGATGAATCAAGAATCTCCTCCCTGTGTTAAATTCACTCTTTGAGTGAATTTAACACAGGGAAGGGAGTGTCAATTTTACAATCATCAAAACCATGACAGTGAATTGGATTACTAGAGCTAAACGTCTGAGTGCTTTACCACCCTATGTTTTCGCCCGTTTGGATGAGTTAAAAGCCAAAGCTCGTGAGCAGGGACTTGATTTAATAGACTTGGGGATGGGCAACCCTGATGGTTCGACTCCTCAACCCATTATTGATTCGGCGATCGCCGCCATGTCTGTGCCCCAAAATCACGGCTATCCTCCTTTTGAAGGGACAGCCAATTTTCGTCGAGCGATTACGGATTGGTATAAATTGCGCTACGGTGTTGAATTAGCTCCTAGTTCCGAAGCTTTACCGTTAATTGGTTCAAAAGAGGGACTTTCCCACCTTGCTTTAGCTTACCTCGATCCCGGGGACACGGTACTGGTGCCAAGTCCGGCCTATCCGGCCCATTTTCGTGGTCCTGCTTTAGCGGGAGCGCAGATTTATCCTGTTACTTTGAAAGCGGAAAATAACTGGTTAATTGACCTTTCTAGTATCCCAGAAGATGTGGCCAGAAAGGCGAAAATGATCTATTTTAACTATCCTAATAATCCCACCACTGCTACTGCTCCGAGGGAATTTTTTGAGGAAATTGTTAGTTGGGCGAAACATTATGAAATTATGTTAGTTCATGATTTAGCTTATGCCGAAATTGCCTTTGATGGTTATCAACCTACGAGTTTATTAGAAATTCAGGGAGCGAAGGAAATTGGCGTAGAGTTTCATACTATGTCAAAAACCTATAATATGGCTGGTTGGCGAGTTGGTTTTGTCGTAGGAAATTCCGATATTATTCAAGGATTACGGACTCTGAAAACTAACTTAGATTATGGCATTTTTTCGGTGATTCAAACTGCGGCCGAAACTGCTTTAAAATTACCGCAAAGTTATGTTGATATTGTTATTGAAAGATATAAGCAACGTAGGGATTTTTTGATGACAGGATTAGGAGAATTAGGTTGGAATTTCCCTGCTTCTCAAGCGACAATGTATCTTTGGGTACCTTGTAGTGTGGGGATGAATTCCACCGATTTTGCCCTGAATTTACTACAAAAAACTGGCGTTGTAGTGACCCCCGGAGGTGCTTTTGGTGAAGCAGGAGACGGTTATGTTAGAGTTAGTTTAATCGCTGATCTTCCCCGTTTGCAAGAAGCTTTAGATCGTCTCAAAAAAGCCGGTATTTCTTATCACAATTAACCGTCTTTCCCCTCATCTCAAAGGGAGAGGGGAAAGAGAGTCCTTATAAATTTTGGAAGTGCTATAATTGTTAATGGCTATTTAATATTAACGGTATTTTCAATTAACCAGTCATCTTTTTCTCGATCTTTAATTAAGGATATTTTTAATTTATCATAACCAATTTTTCCATTTTTCATGGAATATTTTAATTTGGTTTCTAGGATAGCTTTTTCATTATTATGGCTAATTAATTTTACCTCCGTAATTTCCACTTTGGTAACACTTTTCCACCAATTAAGATAACTTGAATAATCATTTTTTACCTTATTTGTGGTAAAGTCTTTTGATAATTTTTGCCAAGTTGTTTCATATTTTTTCTCATTAACCATTTGGTAATAATTTTTCACAAAATCTACGGGGGAATTATTATTAATATTATTAATTACTTTTTCGGAGATTCGCTCTACTTTATTTAATAACCATTTTTGCTCAGTTTCTGACCAAAGAAAGCTAAATATCAAAGATTGTTCAACAATTTTTCCTGAGATTAACTGATATTTTAATTTACTATCTATAATTCCGACTTGTTCATTTTCCTCGATAATATTCGTTGCTAAAATATCTACTTTTTTTACTTGTTTCCACCAATCAAGATAAGATTGATAACCATTAGGATGACTATTCTTATTATTTCTCGATTCTTCTGAGAGTAAATTCCATCCTGTTTGATAATCACCATTATTTAAAGTTTCATAATAATTAAATAATGCTTTTTCCACCGATGGCCTTTCAATTTTTGTTACTATTTCTGGTTCTATATTTGGCTTTTCATTTGTTACTATTTCTTGATTATTCTGCTTGACATTTGCCTTATTTTGTGCTTGTTGTGCCATGGAAAAAAGCAGATTTAAACCGAAAATTCCCCCAATTATAATAGTAATAAAAATTACCCACATACCTAACTTATTTTCGTCAGGAATATCAGCTACTTCTGTGGGTGCAACCATTTTAACCGTGGGAGCAATATAACTATTATTGGGGGAATTTATCGAGTTATTGGTTAATGCTTTTAACATCTCTTTGGCCGTCTGAAATCTATTTTGAGGATGTTCATTAATAGCACGTTTTAAAACATCGATTAAATGCGGACTAATATTGTTAGTAAATTGGTCAAAAATAAACTCACCATTACGGGGATTTGTGGGTATTTCTTGGGGGAGTTTTCCTGTTAATAAATAGACAGCAACTAAACTTAAAGAATATAAATCACTGGAAAAAACTGGTCTTCCTATTGATTGTTCCGGTGGCATAAATCCCGGTGTACCTATTATAATCGAATTGGTATAATTGCCCCGATTATTGACAATTGTACCCATGGTTTCTTTAACTGCTCCAAAGTCAATTAATACCGGTAAATTATCGTTATTTCTGAGGATAATATTATCGGGTTTGATGTCACGATGAACTATTCCACGACTGTGAATATAGTCTAAAACGGGGAGAAGATTACACAATATTTGTTTAACTATTTCTTCCTTAAGTTTTCCTTGTTTTTCGACTACTTTAGTTAAGGTTTCTCCCTCAATATATTCCTGTATTAAATAAAATTGTTTTTTGTCGCTAAAATAAGCATATAATTTAGGAATTTGGGAATTATGTTCACCTAAATCCTCTAAAATTGCTGCTTCCCTTGCAAATCTTTCCTCTGTTAATTGGGTCATTTCTGCATTATTAATCACGGGTTTTAACTGTTTAATTACGCAGTATTTTTGCGAGGGTAAATGGGTATCTTTTGCTAAAAATGTGTCCCCAAAACCTCCACTTCCTAATGTTTTGATGATTTGATAACGATTATTTAATATTTTTGTCATTTTTTTTTGACTCCAGAAATCCGATTTTTTTAAATCAGATTTCAGATCTATTAATTGTATTTAAAACTGTTTGATGAATTGTCTTCCATGGCAAGTTGTATTTTTTTGCGACTTCGGCGCAATCTTCATACTCTGGTTGAATGTTAATTATTTCTCCTTTCTCTTGAGCAATTTTAACGTTTATAGTACCGTAAATTGTTTCAATTGCGGCTATTTTTCTCTCTAAAATTCTTCGTTTTTGGGTACTTCTTCTGATACCTAAAGTAGTAGTTTCGCGGAAAATTATGTTCTCACATTCTGTTATTTTATCTTCTGTACAAATAACGGTTAATAAAATTCCTTGACGACTTTTTTTCATGACAATTGGTTGGGTAAATACGTCCAATGCTCCTCTATTTAATAGTATTTCCATTGTATAGGCGATCGCCTGGGGGTTACAATCATCAACTTGAGTTTCTAAAACTGTAATTGTCTCTAAATTTTCGGTTTCTAAATTATCAGTTAATTCTCCTAACCACATTCTTAAAATATTAGGAATTGGGAAATCTTTTGAACCTGCTCCTAGTCCAATTTTACTCAATTTTAAAGCAGGAAACTGAGCGAAATTATTAGCTAAAGTTGAGGCAATTGCTACTCCTGTAGGAGTGCATAATTCGCCGTTAATATTATTACTATAAACTGGAATTTGTCGCATTTCCCATAATTTTAATACTGCGGGAACTGGCACAGGTAATTTTCCATGTGCTGCGGAGATTGTACCACTTCCAGTGGGCATGGCCGAACAATATATCTCCTCAATTTTTAACCAATTTAAACCCAAACAAGTGCCAACTATATCTATAATTGCATCTGTAGATCCTACCTCATGGAAATGCACTTTTTCTGGTGTTATTCCATGAACAGCAGCTTCGGCGATCGCCAAATTATTAAATATTTTGATACTTTTTTCAGTGACTTTTTTCGGTAAATTAGCATTAGTAATTAAGTCCAAAATATCGGGTAAATGTCGAGCAGGAATATGATCATGGTGATGATAATATGATGAATCGTGGGTTAAATTAACGTTAAATTTGGTGGCTTCTTGTCCATTTTTCTGTACTTTTTCAACGCTTAAATTGTATTCATTACTAATACCTAATTTAGCTAATTCTTGAATTAAATATTCTAAAGGGACACCAAGATTGACCAAAGCACCTAGACACATATCGCCAGCAATTCCACTCGGACATTCTAAATAAATAACTTTTTTCATATTATTATTAATAAGGAGGTACAATTAACGATTATAGCATTTTTAGTTGATATTTTGCCTCTTTTTCCCCCTCTCCCTTTGGGATGAGGGGGTTGGGGGGTGAGGGGGTACATAACACTTAATCAGAAAATGCTATATCAGTTAACGATTATCAATTAACAATTTAAGATTCATTATGGCTACCATTTACAAAATTCATCCCCAAAATCCCCAAAAACGCGATTTAGAAGAGATTGCCACGGCCTTGAAAAAAGGAGCAGTGATGCTCTATCCTACTGATACAGTATATGCGATCGGTTGCGATTTAACCGTAAAATCCGCCGTGGAAAAGGTGAGACGCATTAAACAAATGTCCAATGATAAACCACTCACATTTCTTTGTTCTTCATTGTCAAATATTTCTAATTATGCTTGGGTAACTGATGAAAATTACCGCATTATGAAACATTTAATACCTGGTCCTTATACTTTTATTTTACCGACAACTAAATTAGTTCCTAAATTAGTAATGGATCCTAAACGAAAAACCACGGGTATTCGTGTTCCCAATCATACAGTTTGTCAAGAATTATTAAAAACATTAGGAAATCCCATAATTTCGACATCAGCACATTTACATGATGATGATGATGAGGATGATAATAATTGGGAAACTGCGAGATTATTTGACAGTTTAGATAAAATAGTGGATTTGATAATTGATATTAACTCAGATCCGGGAATTAAAACTTCCACTATCCTAGATTTTACTGAATCTGAACCTAAAGTAATCCGTAAAGGTTTGGGATGGGATGAAGTTGAAAAATGGCTAACTCTGAGGTAAAAACAATTAATAATTACGATCAGAAATCCAATTTTTAACCAAATATTTATTCCTGAGTAAAACCCAAAAAACTTGCAAAAATCGGATTTCTAGTTAACATCTAATTGTTGCCATATTAACTGAATTTGGTATTACTTAAAATGTGACTATTTAGAGGGAAAATAAAGCTTTAGAGGGCTTCTTTTTGGCTCTATTTCGTCTTCAAATCAAATAATTGGAGCAAAATTATCACAAGTTATAGCAGTCCTATGTTAGTTGTGTAGAGACGTTGCCTGCAACGTCTCTACAGTAAGGGTTTAGTGAAAACAATTTTTTACAACCTATTTAGGAGTGCTATAGGTAATGTTTAAATTCCTTGTTTTTCTGGTTGGTAATATTCGTGTTTAAGAAATGGTACGGCCATTACTTCTCCTTTCACATTTCCCACCTCTATTTGTAAACCTTCTCCTCCTGCTTTTGTTTTAATATATCCTAATCCGAAATAACCGTTTTCTGTGCTGGTAAAACTGGTTAAAATGCCCACTTTGTCTCCGTTTAAAGTGATAGTTTCTCCTTCGGTTACTGTGTCAGTTAATTTAAGTCCCCAAAGTCGGGTTTTGACTCCTTGATATGTATTTAAACGAGCAATGGTTTCCTGACCAATATAGCAGCCTTTCTGAAAAGAAATACAATCCCATAAACCAGCTTCCAAGGGGTTATAATCTTCTGTTAATTCCTGATTTACCGCAGGTCTTCCTTGCAAAATACGCAATTTTTCCCAGTCATTATTATCGATCGCCTCGACGCCAAATTGGTTTAATTTATAGCATAAATCAGGGCTTTTGTCAATGGGTAGAATTAAATTATAACCAGTTATTTTTAAGCCATTACCAACAGTAATTAATAGATTTGTAGCATCAAAATTAACAGTTATATGGCTATTTTCTGGTAAATTAATAACCGAATCAAAACCTAATTTTGCTAACAAATTATCGCTCTCAGAGCCGATTAAAGTTAAGATAGAATATTGAGCCGAAACGTCGGTTAAAGTAACCTGATCAAAGGGAAAAATAAAGCGGTCTAACCACTGCATCAAAAAGTCACGACGTTGGGGGGAAACTAATAATAAAAGCTCATTTTCGAGGACATAAACGGTGACTAAATCGAGGGTTCTCCCCGTAGAATTGACTAAAACAGTGTCGCAACCTTGCCCTGGTTGTAAAATATTAATATTATTGGTACTTTGATTATGGAGAAAACGCAGACGATCGGCACCGGCAAGTTTCAGTAATCCCCAATCACGGCGATCGCACAGGCGAACTTTTTGAAGGTTTAAACTATTAGTCATGGTTTTAGTATTGTTCCTAAAATAGTACAAAAATCCGATTTGTGATCCCCATCGTAAGTGTAAACTAACGTAAACTATATTTAATTTATACCCTCGTTTAAACCGAAAGATGAATCAAACAGAGAACACGGAAAACCAATTTATCACTGAATTTGACATATATCTCTTTGGCCAAGGAACACACCACCATATTTATGAAAAATTAGGGGCACACGTTTACGAAAAAGACGGAGTTAGAGGAGTTTATTTTGCAGTTTGGGCTCCCCATGCTAAACAAGTCAGTGTGGTTGGAGATTTCAATTTGTGGGATCGCAATCAACACTCCATGATTCCGAATAAAGTGGGAATTTGGGAACTATTCGTTGCTGGAGTCAATATTGGGGATAAATACAAATTCTGTGTCACCCATCATAATGGACGTTATGTGTATAAAACCGATCCCTTTGGATATTATCAGGAACTGCGGCCTTCCACAGCATCTGTAGTAACGGATTTATCATACCATTGGAACGATCATCATTGGCTAGAAAAGAGACGCAATCAAAACCCTCTGGACTTACCAATCTCAGTTTATGAAGTGCATTTAGGTTCATGGTTGCATACTACCATCGAAGAAGTGGTGGAAAATGGAGTTGCGGTCCCTGTTCCCGACAAACCAGGAGCGCGTTTTTTAACCTATCGAGAATTAGCGGATAAATTGATTCCCTACGTCAAAGAAATGGGTTACACCCATGTTGAATTATTACCCGTAACTGAACATCCTTTCGATGGGTCTTGGGGTTATCAAGTAGTAGGATATTATGCAGCAACATCTCGTTATGGAAATCCCCAAGACTTCATGTATTTTGTGGAAAAATGTCACCAAAATGACATTGGAGTGCTTATCGATTGGGTACCGGGGCACTTTCCCAAAGATGAACATGGATTGGCTTATTTTGATGGAACTTGTCTTTATGAGCACCAAGATCCAAGACGGGGAGAACATAAAGGTTGGGGAACCTTAGTATTTAATTATTCCCGCAATGAGGTCCGTAATTTTCTAATTTCCAGTGCAATTTTTTGGTTTGAAAAATATCATATTGACGGAATTAGAGTAGATGCAGTTTCCTCGATGTTGTACTTAAATTATGAAAGACAACCGGGTCAATGGATACCGAACCAACATGGTGGACCAGAAAATTTAGAAGCAGTAAGTTTTTTACAAGAATTAAATAAAACCCTGTTTAAATATTACCCGAATATTCTCTCAATTGCCGAAGAAGCTACGTCTTGGCCTTATGTTTCTCGGCCTCCAGACATGGGAGGTTTAGGATTTAATTTTAAATGGAATATGGGTTGGATGAATGACGTTTTAAAATATATGCACGTCACTCCCCAAGATCGTTCTAACTACCATGGATCAATTACATTTAGTATGTGGTATGCTTTCGATGAAAATTTCATGTTAGCTCTTTCCCACGACGAAGTAGTACACGGAAAAGGTAATTTATTCCAAAAAATTCACGGAGATGACTGGCAAAAATTAGCGAATTTAAGATTACTTTTTGCCTTTATGTTTACCCATCCTGGTAAGAAAACCCTGTTTATGGGAATGGAAATTGGTCAGACACAGGAATGGAAATTTAACCTTGATTTAGACTGGGCACTTTTACAACACGAACCCTTTAAAAAATTACAACAATTAGTAAAAGATTTAAACACAATTTATCGCAACCAACCTGCTTTATATACAGACGATTTTACCCATGGTGGTTTTGAATGGATTGATTGTGATGATGTTGCTAGAAGTGTAATTTCCTTCATTCGTAAAGATAAATATAGTGACGACTTTTTGGTAGTAATTTGTAACTTTAAACCTTACAACTATCATAATTACTGGTTAGGTGTTCATCAAGAAGGCACTTATGAGGTTTTATTAAATACTGATTCGGAATATTATTGGGGTAGAAATGTCGAAACTCGCACCGAAATTACCACTAGAAAATGGGAAAATAGTAGATTTGCTCACGCTTTAGAAATTAACGTTCCCGCATTTTCTGTGCTAATTTTCAAACTCAAAAAATAGCCAATTAACCATTAACAATTGACAATTAACCATTGACAATTGTTAATTCGGGTTTATTTATTGAAAAGCTGTGGTGATCAATAATACTGATACTTGGTAGGGTGGGTTAGCAGCGAGATTGATTTTGATAAAAAACAGATAAGTTTTGATTAGCAACGTAACCCACCATCTTAAAATATGCTTATTTTTTCTGGCAGTTGAGCCAAACTTTTTTAGTTAAAACAAAAACTATCAACTATGCAACATCCTCCTGAACCTTTTCCCCCTAATCTTACCAATGAACTTGCCAAAGAACGCAACAGAGCCGCTGCCGAACGCACCTTAATGGCCTGGATTCGGACCAGTTTGTCCTTAATCAGTTTTGGGTTTGGTATTGATCGTGTGGTCGAAGCTCTTGATCAAGGATTAGGTCCTCAAGTTGATCATGCTCATTTAGCGCGAAATTTGGGACTTTCCTTCATTGCCATTGGAACGTTAGCTTTGTTGGCAGCTTCCTTCTCTCATCGTGAAGATTTGCGACGAATTCAGCGCGGAGATTTTACCTATATCTCTCGTCTCTCCCTGAGTTTTGTAGTAGCAATAGCCTTAATTTTGGCTGGTTTATTTGCTTTTCTGGGTATTCTACTTTTTTAAAATTTTGATATTAAGACCACCCGTCGAGGCAAAAATCTTTTGTGCGGAATTTAAGCGATCAACCAAACTAAAAAGCACATCACTTTTAACCACATCACCAGGGAGATTTGGTTGACAACCCTTAACGTTCAAAGATTCCATACTGGTTTTATAGTAATTCCAATTAAGATTAGAACAGTTAAAAAATAGGTTCGTAGTTGCTGCACTGTGCGCGCTTCTTAGGACTAAAATCCAACAACAAACAAAAAACTTTTGTTTAATTTTTATTTGGAATTACTATATAATTAAGAAAAATTTTTATTTCTATTAATAATTATGTCCATTACTCTTATTAATCAATATCGTCGGGATTTAGAAGCTAAAATTCGTTTTGGTGGTAGTCGTAACGAAAATTCGGTCAGATTTGCTTTCGGTAATTTGCTAAATTCCTATTGTAAAGCGCGGGATTTTGTCTTGGTTGACGAGTTAACTATTTCTAGTCGTTTTAATACTCAGATTCGCCTTGATGGCATCGTAAAAGATGCTTTAAGACTGGATTGGGGGTATTGGGAGGCTAAAGATGAAAAAGATAATTTAGACGAAGAAATTGAGTTAAAAATTAATCAGAAAGGTTATCCCACTGATAATATTTTATTTGAGGATACTAAGACTGCTGTTTTAATCCAAAATGGCCGAGAAACCCTGCGGATTAATATGGAAAATGACGCCGATTTAGATAAGATTATTAATCTATTTTTAGATTATGAAAGAGGAGAAGTTAAGGATTTTCGACAAGCAATTTCCTCTTTTAAGGAAGATTTACCCACGATTTTAACTACTTTGAGAAATGTTATTAATACTGAACTTCAGAAATCCGATTTCTCATCCCCTCAGAAATCAAATTTACTAACGAATAATCAGAAATCGGATTTCTCACAGAAATTTAACGCTTTTTTAAAAGTTTGTCAAGATTCCATCAATCCTAGTCTTAATGAAGCTGATATTCGGGAAATGATTATTCAGCATATTTTAACTGAGGATATTTTTACTAATATTTTTAGTGAGGGACAATTTCATCAGGAAAATAATATTGCTTGTCAGTTACAAGAACTAATTAAAACGTTTTTTACAGGTAGTCTTAAACGCCAGACTTTAAAAACTATTGAAAGTTATTATCAAGTAATTATTAGAACCGCTGCTAATATTGTCAATCATCAGGAAAAACAGAAGTTTTTAAAAGTAGTTTATGAGAATTTCTATCAGGCCTATAATCCTTTGGCGGCCGATCGCCTCGGAATCGTTTATACTCCGAATGAAATCGTTAAATTCATGGTGGAAAGTACCGATTATTTATTAACTAAATACTTTCAAAAAACCTTGGGCGATCGGGGAGTTGAAATATTAGACCCAGCCACCGGTACAGGTACATTTATCACGGAAATATTAGAGTATTTATTAACCAGAGATATTACCTATAAATATCAGCATGAAATCCACTGTAATGAAGTTTCAATTTTGCCCTATTATATAGCAAATCTTAATATTGAATACAGTTATCAACAGAAAACTGGAGAATATTTAGAGTTTAATAATATCTGTTTAGTTGATACTTTAGATCATACTTCTTTTGCGGAAAAACAAGGGGATTTATTTGCTATATCTTTGGAAAATACGGAGCGAATTAAACGACAAAATGAACGAAAAATATCAGTCATTATTGGCAATCCTCCCTATAACGCTAAACAAGAAAACTTTAATCAAAATAATGCAAATCGTGGTTATCAAAGTATAGATAAACGTATCAAAGATACTTATGTAAAAGAAGGAAAAGCACAAAATCAAATAGTATTGTATGATATGTACATTAGGTTTATAAGATGGGCAACAGACAGATTAAATGATAACGGAATTATTGCATTTATTACTAATTCCTCTTTTATTGATGCACTAACTTTTGATGGTTTTAGAAAGGTTATTTCCTCTGAATTTAGTCATATTTATGTCATTGATTTAGGAGGAAATATTCGCGCTGGTGATCAATCTGGTAATGTTTTTAATATTATGGTGGGAGTTGCCATTACTTTTTTTGTGAAAAAATCCGACTCCCCTCACCCTCTGGGAGAGGGGTTGGGGGTGAGGGAAAAATGTCAAATATTTTATAATTCTTTAATTAATTTTAATAGTGGTCAAGAAAAGTTACAATTTTTAGCAAGTCACCAATTTGCTCAAATTCCTTTTGAACACATTACCACTGACAAAAACGCTAACTGGATTAATCAAGTGGATAATGATTTCGAGGAATTACTACCTTTAATTGACAAAAATGTTAAGTCAGGAAAATCTGATCAAGCAATCTTTAAGTTATTTTCGAGGGGAGTTTTAACACAAAGAGATGACTGGGTTTATGATTTTTCAGAGGAAAATTTAACGCAAAAAGTGCGGTTTTTTATTAAAACTTATCAAAAAACCTTAGAAGATAACGAGTTTAAAGACAAAAATAACATAAAATGGGATCGGGAATTAACAAGTTATTTAAAGAGAAGAATTCATAAAGAATTGAATCAAGAGCAGATTATTTCAAGTTTATATCGGCCATTTATTAAACAATATTTGTATTTTGATAAACACTTGAATGGGATGACTTATCAATGGTTTAATATTTATCAAAAATCACAAGAAAATTATTATCTTTGTTTCTCTGGTTTAGGAGGTTCAAAACCTTTTCAATGTTTAATAACTGACACTATAACTTGTCTTGATTTCTTAGAAAAAACCCAATGTCTTCCTTTATATACTTATGAAAATGGCGCAAAAATTGATAATATTACAGATTGGGGATTAGAACAGTTTAGGGAATATTATCAACCCTCACCCCCCCAACCCCCCTCTCTCTCAGAGAGAGGGGGGAGAAGACTTTCAGACAATTCTAGCTCCCCTCACCCTGTGGGAGAGGGGTTGGGGGTGAGGGCTAATCCGCCTACAGGAGAAAAGTTGGGGGTGAGGAAAATAACTAAACTAGACATATTCCATTACATTTATGCAGTTTTACATAATCCGAAATATCGGGAAAAATACGAGCAGAATTTGAAACGAGATTTCCCAAGAATACCTTTTTATCCTAATTTTAATCAGTGGAAAAATTGGGGACAAAAATTAATGGAATTACACCTAAATTATGAGAATGTAACACCTTATCCTTTGAAAAGAATTAATGTAGAGACGTTGCATGCAACCTCTCTACAATCAACTTCAAAACCCAAATTAAAAGTAGATAAAACCAAGGGTCAAATAATCATTGATGAGATTACCACTTTAGAAAATGTCCCGAAAATTGCCTGGGAATATAAACTAGGAAATCGTAGTGCGATTGAGTGGATTTTAGACCAATATAAAGAGAAGAAAATTAAAGATGAAACCATCTCTAAACATTTTAATAATTACCGTTTTTCTGATTATAAAGAGGAGGTGATCGACTTATTAATGCGTGTTACTACTGTCAGTGTGGAAACCATGAATATTATTAATCTGATGAATAATTCTTAATTGTTGATTAAACGGAGAGGGTGAGATTCGAACTCACGGAAACTTTCGCCTCACTCGATTTCAAGTCGAGCGCAATCGACCACTCTGCCACCTCTCCAGCAGTGATTTTGTATTATAACAGAAAAGGCTTCCTTTGTCTAGCGAAGATAGAGAATTTCTTGGGAAATAATTTGATGTTCACCATCTAACCACACCAAAGTTATGTCCTTAACTTGGTAATTTACGAGAGTCACCACCGAAAAATTGCGGCATTTTACGCCGTCTATTTCCTTAACTCGGGGGACACTGGCGGCATTTAGATATACTGTACCATGCTCGCAAACCGTTACCCTAGTCCGCAAAATATCCTTTCTGTGACGCAGGTTATGGTGCATATGACCAAAAGTCACTAAGGGAATTTGTTTCCCTGTTGACCGAACTTTGGCGATCGCCTCAGCAAAATCCGGATCACCGAAATCACTGTGCAATGGTTTCCAATCTCGGCCAACTATGTCTTCAGCTTGATCGCCCAAGCCACTGGGACCATTATGACCTAAAAAAATCAGATTTTGGTAAGCTGTTTGGTTAGATTCGGCAACAAGGCGATCGCACGATTCCGCAAAATTATTAATTCCGTAACGTTCGGCTAAAAACTGCTCTGTGACTAACTTAGGACCGCCCCAAGAAAAAGGCCGACTTCCCACCACCGAAACCTGTAGGTGATCTAAATCAAGCTTGCCGTAACCCACATGGCACTCGCCGAGGGAATCTAACTGATCTTGTACCCAATCTTCTTCACTGTGCTGATAGGGTGATTTTTTCCTACCCCACTCCGTAGCAGTGAACCAAGCATCATGGTTTCCCATCACCGCTGCTTTGGGAATGTCGAGGGAAGCAATTTTGCTGACCAGTTCACGATTTTCATTGCCGAAATCCCCCACAAAAAGAACCAAATCAACCTTTAAAGAATGTAAAGCTAAATGATCATCAAAATCCCATTGATTATGAACATCACCCACCACAGCAATTTTAATTTCACTCATTTGACTATAATTATAAAAAGACTTATATATAAAAAAGGAGCAAGCCTATAGATACCATATATGGAAACCTACAAGGACTAAAATCTAGTCACTTGAAACAGTTACAAAAACTGTATCACCAAAAATTGCCTGGCGATCGATTTACGACGGCGGAATTTGCGCAAAAACTCGCTGCCCTTAGCACGGAAATAAATCAACCTATTTGCGCATACATCAATCGGAGAGGACAAGTCATTCGTCTCGGAGTGGGATCACCTCGTCAAACTCAAATTCCGGCCATGGAATTACCCCGTTACGGAGCACAAAGACTTTCGGGGATTCGTTGTTTAGCCACCGAACTCCAAAAAGAGCCACCGAAAGAATCAAGTTTGACGGCCATGGCCTTACAACGGTTAGATGCATTAATTAGCCTAACCCTGACCGGAAAAGGGTTTGAGCGTCGTGGTGGCGGGTTAACTGGTTATATTGACAATACCTACGTTAGCCATTTAATCCCCCAAACCGACCTAAACTTAGCAGAAGGGAACTATTGGCAGGTATCTGAACCTTTAGACTTAGATGAACTTTGTGACCAAGATTTTCTCGATTTAGTCGAAAATTTAGAAGCCGAATTTAGCCGAGAATTTACGGTCAAATCCGTTGATTTAGATCAAGATCGGGTTTTATTAGTGGGTTTAATGACCGCTAAAATGTCCCAAATCGACTTTGATAATGGTTTGGCGGAATTAGCTCGTTTAGTCGATACGGCGGGAGGTGTGGTTTTAGATCAAGTGACGCAAAAACGTTCAAGTCCCAATCCTCGCACCGTGGTAGGTGAAGGTAAAGTCGATGACATTGCCCTCGCAGTGCAGAGATTGGGAGCGAATTTAGTCGTTTTCGATCGCAATTTATCCCCCTCCCAAGAGCGCAACCTCGAAGTAAAATTAGGCGTACGAGTGGTTGATCGCACGGGCGTAATCCTCGACATTTTCGCCCAACGCGCCCAATCGGGAGCGGGAAAATTGCAGGTAGAATTGGCCCAATTGCAATATCTGTTACCCCGTCTGACGGGTAAAGGTCAGGCCATGTCTCGATTAGGGGGAGGTATCGGAACTCGTGGACCTGGGGAAACCAAACTGGAAACTGAACGGAGGGCAATCGCACAGCGCATAACTCGACTACAACAGGAAGTTAACCAACTGCGATCGCATCGGAGTCGTTTACGCCAACAACGAGAACAACAGGAAGTTCCCAGCATTGCTATTGTGGGTTATACCAACGCCGGCAAATCAACTTTGATCAACGCCTTGACAAATGCGGAGGTTTATGTGGCTGATCAATTATTCGCCACCCTTGATCCCACTACCCGTCGTCTAACCCTTGAAAATAGCGTCACAGAGCGTCCGCAAAACGTGTTAATTACTGATACCGTGGGGTTTATCAATGAATTGCCGCCTCCTTTGGTTGATGCTTTCCGTGCAACCCTTGAGGAAGTGACCGAAGCTGACGCTTTGGTACATTTGGTTGATTTATCTCATCCAGCATGGCAAAAACAGATCAATTCTGTGACTAAAATATTATCGCAAATGCCCATTTCTCCTGGTCCAATGTTATTAGTATTTAATAAGATTGATCAGGCTTCTAATGATAGTTTAACTCAGGCGCGGGAGGAATATCCACTAGCTTTATTTATTTCGGCAAGTAAACGTTTGGGTTTGGAAACATTGCGCCAAAAAATATCAGAATTGGTGGCCTATACGGTGAATTAAGCACAATTTATCTCAGGTTTGTAGTTGCACCGATCGGGTTTTCTGCCCTTTAGTGCAACTACAAACTTTTAAGAAAGGGCATTTTTGCCTATTTTTCTTACTATTTTAATAGAAAGGAATCGCACTCCTGGTTATATAGCAATCAGATATCGTTGTGTAGAGACGTTGCATGCAACGTCTGGCCCAGTAAGGATTTGGTGAAAACATTTTTTTACAACCTATTTAGGAATGCTATATTGGAGATTCTGAGCTAATAATTCAGCTTTTTTGGTGATAATTGACCAATCTTGCTTGATAATTGCTTCTTTCGGGAATAACTCGCTGGAAAGTCCAACGGCCATAGCTCCTGCTTTGATAAAATCAGCAGCATTGTTAATAGTTACTCCTCCTGTGGGTATTAAAGGAATTTCTCCCAAGGGTCCTTGAAGTGCTTTAAGATAACTAATTCCGCCCAAACTATTAATGGGAAATACCTTAACACAAGTCGCTCCCTTTTGCCAAGCATTCACTATTTCTGTGGGAGAAAAAGCTCCCGGAATAACGGGAATTTTTGCTTGATTTGCCTTAGTTATTAGCTCTAAATTTGTATGGGGTGAAAAGATAAATTCTGCTCCTGAATTAATGGCTAAATCCAAACTTTGTGCATCTAAAATTGTGCCTACACCAATGACACAATCAGGTAAATTATTTCTTAATTTGCTAACTAAAATATCAGGATTAACACTGTTCCATGTCACCTCAATTAACTTAATACCTCCCACGGAAACTGCCCTGGCCATGGCTAAACCATGGGCCAAATTATCGGTGCGAATTACCGCGATCGCCCGATATTTTCTCAATAAGTCATACCACTTTAACTTGTAATTATTCACCGGCTAAAACTATCCTATCTCTACCCTTTTTTTTGGCATCATATAAAGCTTGATCGGCTTTTTCAATTAATATTTGAGGCGAGGTTTTTTGACTCGGTATCATCGTAGCAACACCAAAACTCATGGTCACATAATCGGCCACATCTGACCCCTGATGAGCTAATTTTAAAACCCGGAAACGAGAACGTATTTCACCCGCTTTTTGTACCGCTCCCATGGAGTTAGTATTCGGTAATAAGATCACAAATTCTTCACCACCATAACGGGCTACTAAATCAGCAGGTCTTTTAATTGCTCCTTCTAATTCTCGCGCTACTTTTTGTAAACAATAATCTCCTCCTTGATGACCATAAATATCATTATATTTCTTAAAATAATCCACATCACAAAGTATTAAAGATAAAGGTACTTGTTCGCGAGTTGATCTTTTCCATTCTTTACTTAAATACTGGTCAAAAAATCGGCGATTTGCGATATTAGTTAGACCATCTGTGGATGCTAACAATTGCCATTGTTGATTCGCTATTTTTAACTCCTGATATAACTCAGCTTGTTCAATGGCTATGCCAACTTGAATCGCCAATCTTTGCAAGAAATCAATTTCATCTTCATTCCATTTTCGGGGACAATTACAATTTTGAGCTACCAATAAACCCCATAAATCATCACTATCGACAATGGGAATGACTAAATTAGCTCTTACTTGTAATTGTGCTAACCAATGAATATGACATTCACTTAAATTTTCCTGATAAATATCAGTAATTGCTTGAATTCTTCCCTGTTTATAAAGAGGAATGTAATTATTAGCAAATGTTTCATCAACCAAAGTCATTCCCTTGAGAGATTTCCAAGCTAAATTTACAGATTCAACTACAACTATTCCACTCCAATCCGATTTTAATTGATAAATAATTACCCGATCAATTTGTAAGAAATTCCTCACTTCTGTCACCGTAGTTTCTAGGATTTCTGACAAATCAAAAGACTGATGAATTTGCTTAGAAATATCAGTAATTAACCTTTCACATTCAATCTGTTTTTGTAATTTTATTTCTAATTTTTTTTGTTCCGTAATATCACTAATTGTACTGAGAATTTGTTGTACTTTACCTTGTGATGTGCGCGACAAAACAACATCCTGGCTTTTTAACCAGTGCCAGTTTCCTTGAATATCTTTGGCCCGATAATTAAGTTTTAAAATTTCCTCATTATCTAAATTTAACCATTTTTTTCTTTGTTCTTTAAACAGATTAAGGTCTTCATTATGTACCAAATTAATTAAATCTATTTGTTTAAAATTTTCTGGTAAATAACCTAAAATATTAGTAATAGCTTTATTAATATAAATATTACTTTCAGCTATAACATCATAAATATAAATAATTATAGGTATAGTATCAGAAACTTGGTCTAACCACAATCGATTTATCGTGTTAGTCACTGAGTCTCCCTCTGTAATTTTTGACTGAAATTTAATTAAATTTATAATTGAACTTGACATTTATTTACACTTTTTTTTAGAAAAACAGCACTTTGGTTTATCTTTATGTAAAGAGTGTAACAAAAAATTATAGCATATAGTGCTAGTAACAGACCTTAAGTGATTTGATGAATTTAATTATTTATCAAATCCCTTGAGTCACAAAATGTTCCCTCAAAACTGATCTAAAATAGAAATACTAATACACTCTTTAACCATAATTTCAGATGCAATTTATCATCACTTGGATAGTTACAGCCCTTTCTTTATTGATTACAGCCTATTTGGTCCCCGGTCTCACCATTGATGGTGCTTCCGCTGCTGCGGTTGGGGCGATCATCTTAGGATTAGTCAATGCGATTGTCAAACCACTATTAATACTGTTGACCTTACCCCTAACTTTTTTGACTTTAGGACTCTTTTTATTAGTAGTAAATGCCATGACTTTAGGGTTAGTAGGATACTTTACTCCTGGTTTTACAATTGATGGTTTTTTCCCCGCTTTAATCGGTTCAATTGTACTTTCTTTAGTCTCAGGTTTCCTAGGAAATGTGTTAAATAAAGAAGCTTAAATTAAGACTGGGTGGGCAATTTAAAATTAATTTAATCCCTAATATTTTTAAGCTAAAAATTGCCCACCCTCTAATTATTTCTTATTTAGGGATGAGGCGTAATTGCCACTACCGTAATTTGACTATTATCCGGTCCATAATACCAAAAAACACGATAAGCTCCTGGAGTTTTATTTTCTATATAAGCTTCAAAAATTTCCTCCCCATTAGGTCCAAATAAATCCAAATATTTATGGGTATTTAAGCTAGGATGACGTAAATTTGTTTCCATTAGAGCTAAAGTTTTGATATAGTAATTTCAATTAAGATTAGAACAGTTAAAAAATAGGTTCGTAGTTGCGCTTTAGCGCTTCTTAGGACTAAAGTCCAACAACAAACTAAAAACTTTTGTTTAATTTTTATTTGGAATTACTATAACTTTACGGTATTTTTTTGGTTGATTTTGCTCAAGATAAGTGATATAGTAATTTCAATTAAGATTAGAACAGTTAAAAAATAGGTTCGTAGTTGCGCTTTAGCGCTTATTAGGACTAAAGTCCAACAACAAACTAAAAACTTTTGTTTAATTTTTATTTGGAATTACTATAGTTTCTTTAGCTTCAGTAGAAAGTTTCAGAGAAAATCGCATTAGTCATCAATCTCCAAATCTGCATATTTAGCAAAAGAACCTAAATCATGAACTTTTCCTTCAGCAGCTTCTTGAATACCCTTTCTCACCATAGCTAAAGCTTCAGGATTTTGCCATAACCATTGTTCTTTTGGGTGAATGGGATCTAACAGAATTTGTCCATTTTCATTGACTAAGACTCGATACATAGAAGAGTTTAATTCGTCTTCTAAGATAATTTTACCATCGGCATTTTTAGCAATTGCTTCTTTAAGAAGTTGAAAATTTTGATTAGTTAACTGCATAATTTCCTCAAAGATTAATTGTATTAAAATCACACAAACTTAAATTATAGCAATTTTTGTAGGTTGGGTTAAACAAAGTGTAACCCAACATTCCTAATATTAGGAAAATATTATTATGGTTTTGATATTTTCCTAGATAATAAATTTAGAAAAAAAGTTTAGGAGAAAATTATCCTGAATAATTAAATAACTTGATCCATAGTTGCCGAAAAATTATCAATAATTAATCTACCTTTTACAAGTTCATATTCATCTTCCAGTAGCCAAATTTTTGCTTCTTCATAATCAGAACAAGCAAAAATTATCTTATAATTTTGAATTGGATCAATAACACAATAATTATTTTGATCATCACCAAGTAACATTAAAATATAAGGAGGAATAGCAGTTGAATCAAGCCATATTTCTGAAAATTGCCAATTATTAGCTAGGTTTTCTACGGGGTATAACATGATATTTATCTCCAGTTATTTTAAGTTCACCATAATGCAAAGGAATACGATTACCCTCAATACTTATTCTATAACCAATGGGACTACTAAAGTATAATCCATAACGTTCATGTCCTCTAATTATACCTGTAAATTCCCCATATTTAATTATAGTTTCAGCAACTCGATACATAGTTTCTTCCTCATTAAAAACATGGGCCATTCCTTGTATTTTTAGTAATTTTTTCATTGATGATGTTTCAGGAATATGTTTAGCAATATGTTTAATATCAAGCTCAATTTTACGATTAATTCCACTCATTTGTTAATAACAAAATATTTTCCTACAATTATTCAAAACCTAAATATCCTCGCGGAGTAATTATCCAATTTTGATAATTTTTGGTGCTACGATTGCCAATAATAACTGTTGTTAACATATCAATGGGAAAATCTAACATTTTCTCTAAAGTTGTCACCCTAATTTGTTCATTTTCCCGATAAGCTGAAGTAACGATCGCCACTGGTGTATTGCCATCACGATATTGCAAAAAAATGTCCCTCGCAATGTAAATTTGTTGGGTGCGAGTTTTCGATTTAGGATTATAAAATACCGTAATAAAATCACCCATTGCAGCAGCATTTAAACGCTTTTCAATCACCTCCCAAGGTGTTAGTAAATCACTTAAACTAACAGTACAAAAATCGTGCATCAAAGGAGCGCCAACCCTACTGGATGCTGACTGCAAAGCACTTATTCCGGGGAATACTTGCACCGAGGGTTGTTTACCATCCCAATTTTGTTCCGCCAATTCTTCAAATACTAAACCACCCATGGCATAAATACCACAATCTCCCGAAGAAATCACCCCGACATTTAAACCCCATTGTGCCAATTCGATCGCCCTTTGTGCGCGTTCTTTTTCCTTAGTAATCGGCCAACTTTCAACAATTTGACCAGGGTAAAATAACGGTTTAATTAGGTCAATATAAAGACTATAACCGATAATAACATCAGCTTCCATAATAGCAGTTTTTGCCGCTGGTGTAATCTGATTTAGATTACCCGGACCTATGCCAATTAAAGATAATTTACCATTTGATTTAACATATTCTAAGTCCGATTGAGCAACTGCTACCGTAACTGCACCTTTTTCCCCCTCCATTTTGACAATTTGTTTGCTTACTAACAAAGGATTACTAATAGTTTCCCTCACAATATTAAACTTATTAAGATTTGTTGCAGCAGCTAAACAAGCAGCCTCCGCCACACTGGGAGTATTGACTTCTTGATTCACGATTTTAGAAGGGTTGGGAACTTCAATTTTACTCAAAGTTTCTGCGTCAAAAGTTAACAAAGGATAGTTATTTTCTTGACAGAATTCTAACAGACCAACTTCATCAGCTTTAATGTCAATTGTAGCAATTGAAGCGATCGCTTCCATCGCTAAATTCTGGGTTTCAAAAATATGTTTAATAGCAAAATCAATTAATGTTTTACTGCTCCCCCTTTCGCAACCAATTCCCACCCATAAAACTCGCGGATACCAGTAAACTTGAGGAGTATTTTCTGCTAAATTGGCTTTTTTATAGGTAATATAAATTTGAGAGCAATTCTCAAATTTATCCTCTCTTATTCCCCCCTTACTAAGGGCTTGATCCCCCCTTAATCCCCCCTTATTAAGGGGGGGAGTAAAGTTAAAATTATGGTTTTCAGGTAAAGAATTGCGCCACAAAATTGAGCCACAATCTTGAATAACCTGCACGGTTTCCTGACGAGAAATCGCTGCACTAACCTCTGTCCAATTTCCCTCACCTTTGAGCCAATTATAGGAATTTCCCATTATATCAATGCCCATTAAATTGTTAGCATTGCTTGAACCAGTCAAAATAGGAATTGCCCCCAAATGTTCAGCAACCAACCTAGTTAAAAAATCCGCTCCTCCCTGATGACCACCAGCTAAACTAATCACATATTTACCCTGTTCATCTATTACCAAAATAGCAGGATCAGTCGCCTTATTTTCTAATAAATCAGCGATTAATCTTACCACTGCTCCTGTCGCTAAACAGAAGACAAAAGCGTTATATTTATGCCAAATGTCAACTAAATTTTCCTTTAATGAACTATCATAAAATAGCGCATTATTAATATTATTTGAACTTAAAGTATTTGGTAGCCAAATATCTAAATTTAAGGGTTGACAAATGCTATTTAATGTGTTATATGAACTTAAATTAGTAGCAATTCCGGCGATGGATTTAGAATCAGAAAAATTAGTTATCATGGAAAAATAAAGTCTTTATAGATTAATAATAGTATATAGGAGGCCTCAAATTTTTCAGTTAAATATTAACATTAATAATTGCTTGCAACTTTACTGATAATTTCATTAACAAATGTTTCTCCATCTAATCCTTCATTATTATCCATTTCAATAATAGCAACATCTATTTTTTGACGAGTATCTTTTACCCATTCTAAATAATCATTTAAAAGTTGAAATGCTAACTCGATCGCCTGATCAGCATCAGCAAAGCTACCACTTTCAACTTGTGATTGAATAAATTTTTGATGTTTGGGTTTGAGAATAATATTCATAAAATTGATCCTTAAATTATTTTATTGTAACATTTTAGTTATAATATGTTATTAATCAATTTATAGCATTTTCATTTGACATTTTACCTCTCTTTTCCCCCTCTCCCTTTGGGATGAGGGGGGTGAGGGCTAGATAACATTTAATCAGAAAGTGCTATATCAGATCATAAACAAAAAATAAACATTATGCAACTAACACCCCAAGAAAAAGATAAATTATTGTTGTTTACGGCGGCTTTATTAGCAGAAAGACGCAAAAATAAAGGCCTTAAATTAAATTATCCTGAAGCAATTGCCTACATTTCTGCGGCCATTTTAGAAGGTGCGCGAGAAGGCCGAACTGTGGCAGAATTAATGAGTTATGGTACGACTTTATTAACTAAAGATGATGTGATGGAAGGTATCCCCGAAATGATCCCAGAAGTTCAAGTAGAAGGCACTTTTCCTGATGGTACAAAATTAGTTACTGTACATAATCCCATTAAATAGTAGGGATTAACGGCCGTTAACCCCTACTCAATTATTACTAACACTTATTAAAGGAGAAAATGACATGATTCCGGGTGAAATATTTGCCAAAAAAGGAGAAATAGAATTAAATGTCGGTAAACAAACTTTAAAAATAATAGTAGCAAATACTGGCGATCGCCCCATTCAAATTGGTTCACATTATCACTTTTTTGAGGTCAATTGTGCTTTACAATTCCACCGAAATTTAACCAAAGGAATGCGCTTGAATATTCCCGCAGGTACAGCAATTCGGTTTGAACCGGGGGACGAAAAAGAGGTGGAATTAGTAACATTAGGAGGTTCACGTCAAATTTACGGTTTTAATGGCTTAATTAATGGGGAATTACTATTATAAATGAACCAATTTAAACTCACTTGGCCTACAATTTTAGCCTATATTGCTCCCGCAATTCCTATTTCTGCTTTAGGCCTTCCTTTAGTGGTTTATTTACCTCCATTTTATGCCGAAGAAATGGGTTTAGGATTGTCTTTAGTGGGTACTATTTTTATGATGGCCCGTTTTTGGGATGTTTTTACTGACCCAGTTGTCGGTGTAATCAGTGATCATGTCACCACCAAATTAGGTCGTCGTCGTCATTGGATTATTTTGTCAGTACCCATTTTGATGATTAGCGTTTACCAAGTATTTTTACCTGAAATTGGCGTGGGAGGAGAGTATCTTTTATTTTGGATGTTGGTACTGTACCTAGGTTACACCCTGTTGGTTATTTGTCATATGTCCTGGGGAGCGGAATTATCCTCAGATTACCACGAACGAGCTTCCATTCAAGGTTGGCGGGAATTTGCCTTAGTTTTTGGGATGTTGTCGGTTTTGGCATTGCCCGCTTTGCTTGAACAATTGGGCGAAGTAACTCCGCAAATTAAAATGGCTTCCATGGGGTGGTTTGTGGTCATTTTTTTACCAATTACGGTGGCGATCGCCGTTTATTTCGTCAAAGAAAATCCGAGTCAATTTGCTCCTCCTTTAAAGTGGAAAAAAACCCTAAAAATGATCTTAAAAAATAGATTATTGCAGTGGATATTATTAGCGGATTTACTATCAGGAATTGCCCCGGGAATAGCGGGATCATTATATATATTTTACATTGATTATGCCATGAAATTATCGAACTGGAGTAGCGTATTATTACTGTTATATTTTGTGGCAGGATTTTTAGGTATTCCTATGTGGATAAAATTAAGTCATAAATTTGGCAAACATCAAACATTTAGCCTGGCGATGTTTTATACAGCGTTAATTTTACCCCTATTATTATTAATAAAACCCGGAAGTTGGTGGTTATGTGGTATTGGTAATATTATCTATGGATTATCATCAGGAGCACCGGCTTTTTTATTAAGAGCAATTATGGCCGATATTACGGATTATGACAACTTAGAAAATGGAAGTCAACGTACAGGATTATATTATTCCCTATTAGCAATGACCAATAAAATCGGTTACGCTTTAGCAGTAGGAATAACATATCCAATGTTAGATTGGATTGGATTTATACCGGGGAAAAATAACACAGAATCGGCCATATTAGGCTTAAAATATATGTTTATTTTGATGCCAATTCCCCTCGCAATTTTCGCAGGTTTATTAATGGTAAAATTCCCTTTAAACTCAGAAAAACACAAAGAAATAAGACAATTAATTGACGAAAGAGATAGTCTAATTAATAATTAAATTAATAGTTTGTTGTTGCCCTTTAGCGCCGTCTATCTCCTTAAAAACCAACCCAAAAAATTAACATCATGACGCATTTTTGTTAACTCCTCCTGATGTTGTTTAGCAGTTTCCTTATACCATTGACAATACTGTTTAAAATTGTCACGAGATTGGACTTCTTGGCGAAATTCAAAGGTTAATTGATGACATTGTAAAATATCAGCAGGAGGGGGAGTATTGGGCAAAAATTGATAAAATTCTTGGCTCATATTTTTAGGTTAAATAAGCTTAAATTGTTTTTAAGTTCTTAAGTCTTTACTTACTTTTTACTTTTTACTTTTATTAAATCCAACCTTTTAAACGATAAATAAATATCCCTAAATATTCCTTTAAAGCTTTAGTTGTTTTAGCAATATTTTCTGCATCTGGTAATATATTTAACAGAAAAGCTTGACCATTACGATTGAGAGTTTCGATGTCATCTTCACTAACAATAAAATCAGTAGGAGCGGGGATAATATTAATACCTTGACGTTGGAAAATTAACTTAGCTCTGGGAGTATGTAAAGCCGATGTTACTAATAATACTTGATTAATGCCTTTGGCTGTTAAGATTTGTTTAACATTAACCGCATTTTCATAAGTATTTAAAGAATTTGGCTCTTGAATAATTACAGAATCAGGAATACCCATTAATTGTAACAATTCGGCCATATCTTGTGCTTCAGGAGTTCCTCCATTCTTCCACTCAATACGACCACCAGAGGCGATAATTAAAGGTGCTAAACCGTCTTTATATAATTTAGCAGCGTATAAAACCCGATCGCCCTGTTCATTTACATCAACCATTGGTCGAGGTTTCAGCGCTGATTTAGTCGCCCCACCTAAAATAACAATCGCTTCAGATTTTGGTATATTTGGTAAGGGAAAATTTTGCCATTCTAAGGATTTTACCAAATAATTGCTAACCCAACTATTACTAGCTAATAATAAAGTAATTAATGCTAAAGCAACCGGAAAATAACCCCAACGGGGATATTTCCAACCGATAATTAAAGCAAGAATTAAAGCTAAACAAGCAAAACCCAAAGGATAGAAAAAGAGGGGTAATAATTTCGACAAAAATAAAAAATTCATTTACAATAGAAATAATGTTAACGAAAGATTGCCACAAATATAGCTTATCTTAAAGTAAACTGGTCATTTCAGTTATCAGTTATCAGTTACCAGTAGGGGTTAACGGCCGTTGACCCCGACACGGACTGAAGTCAGTAGCTTGGAATAATGAATAATAGGCTCATATTTTTCCTCTTAAAAGAGGAGGAAACCTGAAACCATCGGCTTTTTGGTCATAGATATCAATTTAATAAATTAGCTATTAAATTATTAATTATTAAAAAAACATGAAAACTGCGCAAAAAATCCTGAATTACAGTCTATTATCGCTCCTATTTTTGACAATATTACCGAATTTAACCTTAGCAAAAACGCCAATTATTGTCCAACAAACTAAGCAAAATAATAACCAAGATTTAGAAAATTTGGTTAAAGAAATTAAGACTTTAAGAGAACAAGGAAAAATAAATGAAGCAATTTCGTTAGTAGAAAAAGCGATCGCCCAAGCAGAAAAAAATACAGAAACAAGAGCCTTTTGGCAAAATCAATTAGGGGAAATTCACCTTGATGAGGGAAACTATAAAGTGGCAGAAATGGATTTACAAGAAGCTAAAAATAGTCTTAATAATAACTTAAATAATGAATTAGGGGCGAATATTCTCAATAATTTGGGTTTATTATATTATGAGCAGGGAAAATATGAATTGGCTCAGAGCAATTTACAGCAAGCTTTAAATATTTTAGAAATAATCACAGGTAAAGATAGCATTTCCACTTATAGCACTTTAAATTATTTAGGAGATTTAGCTCGCGCTCAAGCCAACTATCCCCAAGCAGAATCCTATTATCAACGTAATTTAAGTATTTTAAAAAGTAATTTAGCTGAACAAGCTCCGCTCATTGCTGTTACCCTCAATGATTTAGGGTCCCTATATACAGAAGCAGAACAATATCAAAAAGCTGAACCTTTATTTCAAGAAGCCTTGAAAATCGCTGAAAATAGTCAGGAAAATCCCCTGATTGCCGCTACCTTAAACAATTTAGCCAATTTATACGGCGAACAAAAACGCTTTACGGAAGCAGAACCTTTGTTGCAACGTGCCCTTTCTCTTTTAGAACAAAGCGAAGGACCAAATAGTGCTAATGTGGCCAGTAGTTTAAACAATTTGGCGACCCTCTATTCAGAGCAAGGTAATTATAGCCAAGCTGAACCTTTGTTAAATCGTGCCTTAGGGATTTTAAAACAGGTTAAAGGTAATGAACACCCTGACATGGCGACTACTTTAGGCAATTTATCTTGGGTGAAACGACAAACAGGAAATATTGATCAAGCTATTGATTTATTGAGTCAAGCTATGGAAATCGAGGAAAAAAATATTTCCGTGGTCCTCGCTAGTGGTTCAGAAAGCCAAAAACAGGCCTACATGAATAAATTAGCTGATTCTACCAAAGCGGCCATTTCCCTTCATGCACAAGCTGCACCGAATAATCCCCAAGCTTTAAATTTGGCTTTAACAACGGTTTTACGGCGTAAAGGACGAATTTTGGACGCTTTAACTGATAATATCCAAGCTTTACGGGCCAATTTAACCCCCGAAGATCAGGTTTTATTGGAGCAATTGGCGAATATTAGAAGTCAATTATCATCTTTGATTTTTAAAGGGGTAGGAAGTGCTAATCCTGAACAATCTCAACAGGAAATTGCTACCCTGAAAGCAAAAGCCGAACAAATTGAAGCCACTTTGGCAAATCGTAGCGCCCAATTTCGCACCAAATCTGAAGCAGTCACCATTGAGAAAGTACAGCAATTAATCCCTAGTGATGGAGTCTTAGTCGAAATGGTCTCCTATTACCCCTACGATCCTACCATCAAGGATTGGATATCCTCTCCCCGTTATCTGGCCTATATTTTGCCGAAACAGGGGCAACCTACTTGGGTAGATTTAGGAGACGCAGCGACGATTAATAGCGCGATGGTATCCTTGAGAAAAAGCATTGTTAGTCGCAGTAATACGGTGAAACAAACAGGTAAAACCCTATATGACCTCGTTTTTGCCCCGATTCGCAAAATTGTGGGTAATACTCCCAAAATTCTGCTCTCTCCTGATAGTCAGTTAAATTTAATGCCTTTTGCGGCTTTAACTGACGAAAATGGTCAATATTTGTTGGAAAATTACTCCATCATTTATCTTAGTACCGGCCGAGATTTACTTCGCTCTGAAAGTTCCACTAAACCCGGTCAAACCCCTGTCGTCATGGCAGATCCAGATTATGATAACCCCGGTAATCCGAATTCTAGTCCAGTTTTTTCCCAAAATCGGGCTATTGAGACAAAAAGATCATCCCAATTAGCCACCGTTAAAGTTGGTCCATTGCCTGGAACAGCATTAGAAGTGAGGGCGATCGCTCCTTTGTTACAGGGAGTCACGGTTTTAACCCGTTCAAATGCCACGGAAAATGCCCTTAAACAGCTTAAAGGACCAATATTGTTACATATAGCAACCCATGGTTTTTTCTTCGCCAACCTGAAAAATGAAAATCCTCTGTTAAGATCAGGGTTAGCTTTAGCCGGTTTCAATCCCCGTCAAAGTGGCAGCGAAGATGGCGTTTTAACGGCCTTAGAAACCGCTAGTTTAAACTTACAGGGCACAAAATTAGTGGTCCTTTCCGCTTGCGAAACGGGATTAGGTGAAGTCGCCAATGGTGAAGGAGTTTATGGTTTAAGACGCTCCTTAGTCATGGCTGGTGCTGAAACTCAAATCATTAGTTTATGGCAAGTTGACGATTTCGGTACAAAAGATTTAATGGTGGGATATTATGAAGGAATTTACAAGGGTGAAGCGAGGGGTGAAGCCTTAAGAGATCAACAATTAAAAATGTTGCGCAATCCTAAATATGAACATCCCTTCTTCTGGGCTCCTTTTATCCTTTCGGGAGATTGGCGACCTGTGAAACTAGCAGTTTGGTAATTGATAATTGATAATTATTAATTTAGGAAAAAAAAAGGCTTAATTATGGAAAATGAATCAGTAACCATTAGTTTTCCAGTTAATTTACTGGAACAAATAAAAGAAATTAAAAAAGATCAGAAATCTTTGAATGAATTTGTAATTGAAACACTGACAAAAGAAGTACAAAGATATAAAATTGTTTCCGCTCAGCAAACTATTTTAAAACTAAGAGCAGAAGTTGAAAAACGTACTGGTATTCATCCAGATCCAGTAATTTTAATCAGGGAATTAAGGGAAAGCAACGAAAATGAATGAAGTTTATTGTTTAGATACAAGTGTTTTTATTAAATATTTGTGTCCTGATGAACAGGAAGATTTAGCAACGGAATTAGTTAGTAATGCCATTTTTCAAAGATTAGTAGCTCCTAGTTTTCTTTGGGCGGAAATTGCTTCTGTATTAAGAAAAAAGTGAGAAGTAATTTATTAACAAAGAAGGAAGCAGAAACAATATATCAAGCATTTTGTGATTTTCCGATTGAATATATTGATACACCAAATCTTAAAAAAAATGCGTGGTTTATAGCAGAAAAATATCAATTATTAACTCTGTATGATTCGGTATTTTTAGCAGTATCTGAATATACATCCGCACAATTTTGGACTGCAGATTATGTCTTATTAAAAAAACTTAATCCTCGTCCGAATTCTGTTTATTCTTTAACTGATTATCCGTTACAATAAGAAAATAGGGTGGGTAAGGTTGTAATCAATCTTGTTATCCTATTTTAAATCTATCTTCGCCATTGCCCATCTTTGATTAAGTAAAAAATAAAAATTGGTAAAGCAAAATGGTATTTAATTAATCGCAATTTTACCCACTCTACATACTGTAGATTTTTAAAGTTGCTTTTGACAATACAGACATTTCATTATTTATAATCTATGTTAATTTGGCTGAATATGTTTTAATATGAAAATAAAGTTTATTAAGAAAAAACTATGTCCTATCAAAATATTATTACCATAGAATCAGGAAAAAGAAGCGGAAAACCTTGTATTCGAGGAATGAGAATCACTGTCTATGATGTTCTTTCCTATCTTGCTTCAGGAATGACTTTTGAAGAAATTTTAGCTGATTTTCCTTATTTAACCAAAGAGGATATTTTAGCCTGTTTAAGTTATGCTGCTGAACGTGAACGTCAAACATTATTAGTTAACTAATGAGATTACTTTTCGATCACAATTTATCACCCCGTTTAGTTAATATTTTAGCTGATCTTTATCCTAATTCTAATCATCTTTATTTAAGGGGATTAGATCAAGAATCTGATCAAATTGTTTGGGAAATTGCCAAAACAGAAAATTATCTTATTGTTACCAAAGATTCGGATTTTAATGAATTATTAATTCTTAAAGGTTTTCCCCCCAAAATAATTTGGATTCGTTTAGGAAATTGCTCCACTAAAACCATAGAATTACTATTAAGAAACAACCACGAAACTATTTTGTCCTTTGGAGAAGATAAAAATCTTGGTATTCTTATTTTAAAATAATTTGTCGATGAGGTAAAACCGTTGAAAAATATGCTTAATACCCATAATTAATAAACCGTTTTACCCACCAATTTAAGACGGTGGACCATGGCGAATTATAATCAAAATATATATCCTTAATTAATCGCCATTTTACCTACCCTACATACTAAAATTTAATTAGGGTTTGCTGAATAAATGGCTGGTGAGGGCGAGTTGATAGTTGATAGTTGATAGTTGATAGTTTGACCGGGTCTTTTGACGAGCAAAAATCTTGATTAATCCCCGTAAATGTAAGGTTTTTTACGATTATTTGTTGAAATCCTTGCACTTAATTCAAGTCCCACCAACTTGAAAGTCTTGATCTACATAGCTGTCAGCTTTTTTCCGTAAACCCTAATTATAATTACTGAAATTTTATCTTAAAACCTATAGTTATGACTAATAATAATACTTCTTCTCCAAATAGTGGCGGCGGTTTACCTATTATTCAGTATTGGGTAGAACAGACGCTTTCTCCCCAAGGAATTGATCTTTGGAAGACTTTAAATCACAAAAGTGCTTGTTTATCCTGTGCTTGGGGAACTGGTGGGCAACAGGGCGGATTTGTCAATGAAGCGGGAGAATATTTACAACGCTGTGCTAAAAGTGTAGAGGCGATCGCCGCCGAATTGCAACCCCCCATTGAGTCCAATTTTTTTGAACAATTTTCCATTGAGGAATTACAAAAGTTGAATTCCCAACAATGCGATCGCCTTGGTAGATTAAGCTATCCACTTTTGTATCAAGCCGGCAATTCCCATTATCAAAGAATTACTTGGCCACAAGTTTATGAAATCGCCGAACAAGCTTTGAAAAAACAAGGTGACAGAATCGCCAGCTATAGTTCGGGAAGATCATCCAACGAAGCCGCTTTTTTATTGCAGTTATTATTCAGGGCTTTGGATAGCAACAACCTTGCAGA
This sequence comes from Synechococcales cyanobacterium S06, assembly GCA_011391125.1. Classification (GTDB taxonomy): domain Bacteria; phylum Cyanobacteriota; class Cyanobacteriia; order Cyanobacteriales; family JAABRE01; genus JAABRE01. Next base: position 7,362 of record JAABRE010000029.1, on the reverse strand, counting down.
TTGCTCTGATTTGTGCCATGCTCCCTCTACAGTGGGCTTAAAAAGTGTTTTTGGTACGGGAACGTCAATCGTTAGTTTAGAGAGCTTAAAACACGCTGAATGTGTGGTTTTAATCGGTTCAAATGCCCCCGCAAATCACCCTCGTTTAATGAATGAACTAATTAAATTGCGCGAAAGAGGTGGCAAAATTATTATAATTAATCCCCAAATCGAAGTAGGATTAGTTAAATTTGCTTCCCCTGCTTTCCCAATTAAGTCCCTTTTAAAAGGTGGTTCAGATATTTCAACCCTTTACCTACAGCCAATTCCGGGGAGTGATACTGCTTTATTGATCGGGGTACAAAAATCATTAATTGAGCAGAATTTAGTGGATTATAATTATCTGGAAAAACACACAGAAAATTGGTCAGAAATTATCAAAACTGCTCAAGAAATTCCCTGGGAAACTATTATTAAAACCTGTGGAATTTCCCAAGAAGAAATCGAGGAAACTGCATACATGATCGGAAAATCAGAAGCGGTGGTTTTTGCTTGGGCCATGGGAATAACTCAGCAATCAAATGGCGTTGAGAATGTGCGCAGTATCGCCAATACTGCTTTAATGACGGGGAATGCGGGCAAACTTGGCGCTGGTGTCATGCCCATTCGCGGTCATTCCAATGTGCAGGGTTTTGGATCAATGGGTGTTACCATCAAGTTAAAGGAGGAAATTAAACAAGCTTTATCAATCTTGCTAGAAAAACCCATTGATACTAGCAAAGGTTATCATACTCGCGCCTTAATTGACGCGGCGGAAGCGGGTAAAATTGACAGTTTGTTCTGTTTGGGCGGCAATCTTTACGCAGCCAATCCTGACTTAAACGCTGCGAAATTTGCCCTTTCGAGGATAGAAACCGTCTTTTATGTGGCAACTAAACCAAATTTAGGGCATTTTCACGGTTTAGCGGCCAAAAATACCCTCATTTTGCCCGTTTTCAACCGTTTTGAAAATCCCCATCCCACGACTACCGAATCTGGCAATAATTTTGTCAGGTTAAATGATACTGGTAAAAGTCATATTTCGGGCGATCGAGGTGAGTTAATTTCTGAAGTGGAATTAATAACTGAAATTGCCCATCTTTGTCTCGGAGAAAAACCAATTAACTGGCGTAAATTACAAGACACAAAATATGTCAGGGAATTAATTGGCCAAACTATTCCGGGTTATGAAAAAATCAGTAATCTTGACAAAACTAAAGAAGAATTTACCATTTCGGGACGCATTTTTACAGAACCAACTTTTCCCACCCCGACAGGTAAAGCAAATATGTGGGTGACACCTTTACCTTTATTATCATTACCTTCCCAAACAGATTTAGGATTAGTAGAAAATAGCTCAGGAATTGTCTTAATTTTAGGCACAGGTCGCAGTTATGGACAACATAACACCGTAGTTTACCGCGAATATGACAAATATCGAGGAATGCCTCATCGTCATTGCATTTTGATGAATCGAACTGATGTGAAAAAAGCCGGTTTTTCTGAACATCAAAAAGTTAAAGTGAAAGGAAATGCTGGCCAATTAAATGACATTGAAATAATTTGTGGAGACACAAGAGAAGGTACAGCTTTTATGTTTTATCCTGAAGCGAATGTATTGTTTCATGCTCAAATTGATGAACTTAGTGGCACTCCTGCATATAAAAGAGTTCCCATTTGTGTTTTTATTTAATTAAAAGAAATCCTATTTTTAAAAATTGAACATTATTATTCAACCAATAATCGTTAAAATTTCCCTTAAAATTAGGAGTAAATTTTGGGCTAAGGTGGACAATTTTAAGAATTTAAAATATTAACAAATAGTTCTTTTAAATTGCCATATCATCTAATCACGGAAAAGAGGAGTTAAATGTAGTTAAACAATACCAAAAAACCGTTAAAATATCAAATCTAGTAGCATAATACTACTAGATTTGACCTCATTTCTGAGTAACTCCTCAAAAGAGGGTAATGTTTGCCTCAACCTTGTTATCTAAGCTTTTTAAGCTAAAGACACTATCCTTGCGGACTGTTTAATCAGTAGCGATAGAGCTAGGAGCACGCTAACCGCTAGGTATCGTGACCTAGATAACTGCTCCTCTTCACGAGAGGTCTGGTTCACACCTATTAACAGTGATTGACTCCGTTTTTAGGTGATCCCCACCTTACGCTTAATAATTAGGAAGCTGTAGCAAAATTTTCCGCTACAAAATCCCAATTAATTAGCTTGGCAACAAAATCATCCATGTAAGCAGGTCTTTTATTTTGGTAATCCAAATAGTAGGCGTGCTCCCAAACATCCATGGTCAATAAAGGAATTTGCCCCGCAGTAATGGGATTGCCAGCATTCGGGGTTTTGGTTACTTTTAAAGTACCATTGTCTAATACTAACCAAGCCCAACCACTACCGAATTGAGTCGCTCCGGCTTGTTTGAACTGGGTAACAAAGTTTTCAAAACTACCGAAATCAGCATTAATTTTATCAGCTAATGCACCGCTAGGAGTGCCGCCACCGTTGGGTTTGATACAATTCCAGTAGAAACTGTGATTCCAAGATTGAGCCGCATTGTTGAAAATACCAGCTTTACTGGCATCCTCAGCAACAGCTTTGATGACATCTTCGATAGACATAGTAGCCAATTCTGTGCCTTCCACAGCAGCGTTGTAATTGGTTACATAAGCCGCATGGTGCTTATCGTGGTGAAACTCCAGAGTGCTTTTGGAAATGTAGGGCTCTAGGGCTGTGTATTCATAAGGTAATGCGGGGAGTTCGTATGCCATGGTGTTCAACCTCTCTAATTTTTTCGTTTCAGTTTGCAATAAAACTTAACATTTTTATCTTATCTTAAAATGAGTCTTTTCTAAGATTGATTTATTTTATCTAAGAGGTGGTTCGCAGTTGGACTTTAATACTATCTTGGTAATCAATTGCAATTATTTAGCTAAAACCAAGCATCAAATTAAATATCCTCAAGAAATCGTCAATTTCTTAACCTATTCCCTCTTAAGTTGGTTGTTATATTTTTGGTAAAACTGAAATAGTAGCGCTAAAGCGCAACTACAAACCTTTGGACAAGGGCGATCGCCTCGTCAGCATTGGTCGCCAAAAACACATCATTAGGCGCTAAATTTTGGAAAAATTGCTGATATTCCTCGTTTTCAGTTAATAAAATGACTTTTTTCCCGCTTTTTAAGGCTAAAGCTACCTCTGACGCTGTACCTAACCCCATTCCGCAAGCTATCACCACCTCACTAGAAAGCACATTAATATTGTTGCGAGCATTGCCCATGTCGGTGATTATGGCAATATCGACAAATTCGGACATTCCCGCCGTATTTTGATTCGGTAATACACCAATGGTTAAACCGTCATTGCTTTTTGCTCCCTTGCTTGCGGCATTCATCACGCCGGCGTTTCTGCCCCCTGTCAGTAAAACCCAACCCGCTTGAGCGATTAACTGGCCTAGTTTGTAGGCATGTTCCAAGTCGCGAGAAGTGGCTTGATCACCAGGTCCCATCACCCCGATAATAATTTTTTTCATGGTACTTGACAACTCAATCTGTTATGCGCATAATAATATACATACAGATAACATATCGTATATGGGCAGCATAAATATATACATCAATGATGTTTTAAAAGAGGAAATGGCTGATGTGGAAGCCAATTGGTCAGAGATTTGCCGGGAGGCGATCAAATTAGAAATCGCCCGATTATCAAATCAAAACAGAGAAGAAAGTCCGCTTGATTTTTCCAAAAATCATTGGGTAATGCAATCTTTTGAGGAAAAATTTAATAATGAACAGACGATTATTAAGCCTTATATTGAACATTCTGATCCCAAAATTCGTAATACGGTAAAAATAGCTTCAGAATGGTTGGCCCAAATGAAAAAAGACCTATCTTTAGCAAGAGTTGATCAGAGTTTTTTGTCTGAATTTGTTAACGGAAGACGCAAAATTGAAATTTTAGAACCGGGGCAAAATTGGCGATCGTGTTATTTACAAGTTAACCTACAATTTAATGTAGTTTATGAAGATAATGAAGCTCCAATTGATGCTGAAATTATCCCTGATTCGGCTTTATTAGTTAGTTCGACTGATAATAAACCAAAGGAAAAATCAGAATTTATTTATCTTGATTTACCGGACTTGAAAACTATTAATCAAGAAAATATTAAAGCTTTACCAGCCGAAGTTTACCGTAATTTTAAACGTGCTTGGGAAGAATTTGTCGGGGATACTGATGATTTATTAAGTTCAAAAAAACTTAAGCAATTATGGTCAAATTGGTACTATCCTAATCACGATTTTGACAGGTTATTAGAGCAGTTAAATGAATATGATTGGTCTAATATGAATCAGGTATTAACTGAGGAACAACGGGATTTTTTAGAAACTTTTGAAAGGGAGTCTTTTTCCGATGGTTTTGATGACATTTATCGCGCTTTTATGATCTTTATTGCTCAGTTTATTGATGGCGGCGAATTTATGGAACTTAATCAATTAGATCCTCGCAGACTTAATAATATTTGGCTGGATAAAAAGGATAATTTACCAGAATTACCCGGTATTTATTTTATCATAAATGAAAGGAAGATTTATGGTTTAGGAATCACTGAAAATCTCTATGAACATTGTTATCATCACCCTTTAATTGAGCAATTGGAAGATGATAAAAATGTGAGTATTGCTTATATAACCGGGACAAGTATTCATTATCTTCATCAGGTAAAATCGGAGTTAATTGAGAGATTTTCTCCCTTTATTCAAGGAATTTAAACCCAAATTATTAACACAAAAAGGAGCGTATTATGAAATTATTTACCACCATAATCGGGTTAGGTTTAATGTTAGTTGGCATCTATTTTTTAGGGACAAATATTTTATTTACCACGAATGTTTCTCCTTACTGGTGGCGAGGAATTTCGGCCGATATTTCAGTTTTAGCTTTAACCGGAGGAATCGGTGCATTATTTGCTTTACCAAGAGATTCGAAGTTTATTGGTTGGACATTAATTGGTATAGGAATAGTTTGCGTTTTTGTTAGTAGTAGAGCAATTTTAGAATCGACAAGTTTATGGCATTTTTTCATTTCTATGATCTCATTTACCGCAGGTTATCAATTATTTAGCACTGGAAAACTTAACATTTAATTTAGTATTTGTAGTGGTAATTCATAAATTACCACTATTTATGAGGTTAAATATGTTATAATCTGATTCTCTGAAAAAATATTAGTTAATTTGAAAAGTGATTGATGAAAACGATTAGTCAGCCTCAACAATTTGAACTATTTAAACCGATTCAACCAGGGAAAAAAAATAATTTTCCCTGTGAATTTACTTTTGTAGATTTATTTGCTGGAATTGGTGGTTTTAGAATACCTTTTGAACAATTAGGAGGTCAATGTTTAGGTTATTCAGAAATAGATAAAGAAGCGATCAAAGTATATCAAAATAATTTTCTTAGGGCTAAAAATAGCGAGGAAAAAAATCTAGGAAATGTTCAAAATATAGATTCTTCACCTTTTGAATTAGATTTAATTGTAGGTGGTGTCCCTTGTCAACCTTGGTCAATTGCCGGAAAATCAAAGGGATTTGAGGATTCCAGAGGTACATTATGGTTTGATGTGATTAGATTAGTTAATAGTAATAAACCTAAATCTTTTATTTTTGAAAATGTGAAAGGTTTAACAGAACCAAGAAATAAATATAGTTTAACTTATATTATTAATAATCTTGAATTAGCCGGTTATGCAGTTAATTTTCAAGTGTTAAATTCTTATGATTTTGGACTTTCCCAAGATCGCGATCGCATTTTTATTGTTGGTATTAGAAAAGATTTAGAATATTCTAATGACTTTAATTTTCCCGAACCATTAACAACAAATCCTAAACTTTATCAGTTTATAGAAAAATTAGACAAGTCAAGTATTACCAAGCAAAAATTTAATCCTCATTTGTTATTTATAGTAATTCCAAATAAAAATTAAACAAAAGTTTTTAGTTTGTTGTTGGACTTTAGTCCTAAAAAGCGCTAAAGCGCAACTACGAACCTATTTTTCAACTGTTTTAATCTTAATTGGAATCACTATAATGGTAAAATTCCTGTTTTTCGGGGAAGATTTAAAAAGGATAATGAATTAAATGATTTTTTCTTATTTTCTGATATTAGAAATGGTCATACAACAATTCATTCTTGGGATTTAATTGAGACAACGGAAAGGGAAAAATATATTTGTCAAATAATTCTGCAAAATAGAAGAAAGAAAAAATATGGTAATAAAGATGGTAATCCTTTAGCTTTTAAGGTTTTAAAAGAACTTATTGATAGTTTACAAGAAGAGGAATTACAATTATTAATTGATAAAAAGATTTTACGATTTATTGAAAATAAGGGCTATGAATTTGTTAACTCTAAAATATCCTCTGGAATTAATGGTATTGCTAAAATTTTTCTACCGAATGCTGATGTAATAGGTACTTTAACAGCGACAGGAACAAGGGATTTTATAGCCACTAAATCTATAGAATGTCAAAAACCAGATCAATATAAAAAGATATTTATTGAAAAAATTTATTTGAAAAATAATTTTCAACCTTTAACAGCGAAAGATTATGCTAAATTACAAGGTTTTCCTGACTGGTTTATCATAGCTGAAAAGGAAAATATTACGAAAAAACAATTTGGAAATGCGGTATCTATACCAGTTGTTTATCATTTAGCTAAATCTTTATTATCAATAATTATGCAAAATAGGCTAAATCATAGTCCGTGCAGTTTTGCCAAAATTTTGTGATCAAATAGTTAAGTTAACTAAGAATTGCCTATATTACCAAGTGAAATTATGAAATATACTAAAATTTTTACTTCCCTAATTATTAGTTTTTTATTCACTAATAATAGTCAAGCACAAACCGTTAATTATGTTCAAGAAGTGGTATCTCATTTACTAGGAATTAGGGCTATTAGCAGGGTGTTTTCATTCTCGGGGGTAAAAAAAAATATAATAGTGATCTTTTCTTGATAAAATCAAAAAGAGAACACTATTTTTTTGATTTCCAAAAATATGTTAAACAGTTTAATTGAAAAGTTTAAATTAGTCAAGGACTTTCGTCGAAATCAGGGTAAAAGACATCAATTATGGGTAGTTTTAACTATCATTATTTTCGCCCTACTCGTGGGAAATACCAGTTATAAACAGATAGAACAATTCTGCCAAAATGAAAAGCGTCAACTGCTTAATTTGTTCCAAATACCACACAATTCTTTGCCCTCTTATGGCACAATTAGAAGAATAATGAATGGTATAAATCTCGCTGAACTTCAGTCAATTTTTGA
>JAABRE010000028.1 GCA_011391125.1 Synechococcales cyanobacterium S06 | reverse complement strand
AATATATAGCATTTTCAGATTAAATGAGATACAACCCCTCACCCCCCTACCCCCCTCATCCCAAAGGGAGAGGGGGAAAAGAGTCCTCATAAATTTGGCAAGTGCTATATTTGGGAAATAAAAATACAATTTAGATAAACTTAAAAGTAGTGTTAGTAACACTACCTCAAAAAACTTATTATAAAAGGATCATACCATGAGCAAAGTAACCCAAAGTGAATTACAGGAAATTAAAGACTTAATCGAAGGATTAGATCAAAAGTTTGACAAAAAATTTGAGAAATTAGAAACCAAAATTGATAATGTCGAAAAATCTGTGATGCAATTAGAGTTGAAAATGGAGGGAAAATTAGGAAAAATAGAAGGCAAATTAGACGGTATTGATAAACGATTAGATAATATCGAATTTGTTAATCGTACTATTTTTGGTGGTTTAATCTTGGGATTATTATTGGCCATGGCCAAATATTTATTCCCTAATCTTCTTACCTAAATAAGTGATTTGTAGGGTGGGGCAAAACGGCAATTAATCTGCTCAGAAAACCCTTGATTAATTATCGCGATTGCACGCCAGCCCAAGGTTATATACATAAAACTATCATATTGTCAAGCAAGTGTTACAAAACTTAACATAAGGCGAAGCGGTGAATCAGAAATCGCTATGAAATAAATTTCATAGCTAACAGCGCAAGTCTCCTAAAGGGACTAATTTACCAACCCTAGTCGCTTTAGCAGACTTCTGCTATTAGCCTCGAACTTTAGTTCGAGGTGGGTTATTATACCTCACCAACATCTTGGCTATGAATAAGCAATAGCTATGAAATAAATTTCATAGCTAACAGCTCAAGTCTCCTAAAGGGACTAATTTACCAACCCTAGTCGCTTTAGCAGACTTCTGCTATTAGCCTCGAACTTTAGTTCGAGGTGGACCTGAGATCGTAGCCTTTTAGCGAGGTGAACCATGAGATTTCACCAACATCTTGGCGGTGAATCAGAAATCGCTATGAAATAAATTTCATAGCTAAGAGCGAAAGTCTCCTAAAGGGACTAATTTAGCAACCCTAGTTGCTTTAGCAAACTTCTGCTATTGGTTTCCTCGAACTTTAGTTCGAGGTGGGTTATTATACCTCACCAACATCTTGGCTATGAATAAGCAATCGCCTTGTTATTTGTGACAAGAAAACCAACAGTGCAAGTCTCCTAAAGGGACTAATTTACCAACCCTAGTTGCTTTAGCAAACTTCTGCTGTTGGTTTCCTCGAAATTCATTTCGAGGTGGTTTATAGCTTAATATTGTAGGGTGCGTCACATTTTAAATTTAATTATTAAACCCATAAATTATCGGTGTGACGCACCCAAATTGCCATTAAATAATCACGAAATTACTGTTAGAAAGGAAGGGAGGATTATTAAAGATTGCAATTTGGGTTTGAGCAGCGCTACCATTGCCATCTGCATCGAAAAATAGTTTACCATCGCTATTATAAATAAAACGGTGTGATGCACTACTAGCAACAGTTCCAACTCCTCCAATTGCAAATTTTTCGGCGGCTAAAGTTCCAGCTGTTAAACCACCACCAAAACCACTAGCTTTAATGGCAATTTTATCCGCGATATTATTAAAATCGGTAATCGTATCGATTCCTTGAGCTTTCGATTCAAACATAAATTGATCGTTACCCCCTCCTCCTGTAAGGGTATCTTTTCCTAAACCACCGATTAAGGTATCGTTACCATTTCCTCCTAATAATTTATCGTTTCCTGCTTCTCCTTTGAGGAGATTATTAACAGCATTTCCTGTGATAATATTATTAAGTTCATTACCAGTTCCTGTTAAAGCTTTTGTACCTGTTAAAGTGAGGTTTTCGATGTAATTATCGAGGGTATAATTAACAGAAGCTTTAATAATATCAACTCCACCATTGGCTTTTTCGATGAGAATATTTGTCAGTGAATCTATCATATAAGTATCGTTGCCGAGTCCACCGATTAAAATATTACTACCGAGTCCACCATTAAGGGTATCATTATCAGCACCGCCGATTAAAATATCATCCCCTGCGTCACCGAATAATTGATCTTTACCCGCACCGCCTAATAAATCATCGTTGTCGTCTCCCCCCTTTAAAATGTCGTTTCCTAAACCACCACTTAAGGTATCTTCACCTTTACCACCTAAAAGGGAGTCATTACCAACCCAACCTGCAATGTTATCATTACCGATTCCTCCGTCAAGGGTGTCGTTTTTATCTGTACCTACGATGTTATCATCAGGTGTGCCTGTCCCTTCAAATTCGATGATGTATCCGTATTCAGTAGAACTATTGTAAAAATCATACCAAAGGCCCTCAGAAGTATAATAAGCCAAATTGTTATAGGAAGTAGTATTGTCTGGTTCGTCAGCTTGCCAATTTTGATAAGTCCAAGTTTCACCAGTAATCCATTTCCAAGTACCTTCTTTTTCTTCGTCTGTACCACCTAAAAAAACCCAATAATGATTTTCTGCCTGCGCAAAGGGTAAAATATTCTCCACAATAAAACCATTTTCCTCTGCGGAGGTTACAGTGGCTAAATGACCAGCAACCCCCTCAAAGAACACTCCTTCAGCTTGGGTTTTTGCTACACTCCAGGCGATGCTGTTTTCATTGGGGATATAGGCATAGGAATTATTCTTAAAATCGAAGACTTGGACATCAAAACCATTCACAGTGATAGTTGTACTCATTGTTTTACTCCTAAAATTGTCTAAGGTGCGTCACATTTTTCAATTAATTATTTGATTAATTAAGTTATTTGTGTGACGCACCCTACTTTAGGATTATAATACAATTTGTTTTTTTTTTCAAAATGCAGCGGAAATTTTCGTTAATTTTTGTGAAGGGAATTGGGAGTAAATACTCACGGGTAAATATGGTTTTTTATTTGTCAAAAATCACAAAAATAGATAAACTTAAAGGTAGTATGTAGAATGGGCAAAACGGCAACTATTTTAATGACAAAACCCTTGATTAATTATCCTTTCTGCCCACCAGCCCAATGTCATATACATAAAACTATAATTTTGTCAAATAATTGTTACAAAACTTAATGTTTACATTTTAAGCGGTTTTTCTGAAATCATGTTCAGGTAAGTGCGATTCGTTTAGGGCGAAGTAGAAAGTCAATAGACTAACTTATAACCCCTAGACCCTATACAGTAAGGCATTTACGCCTTGAGTATCGCTTAAAATCCTGTATGGGGGACAACTTCAATCACTTGTAGGTGACTGAATCTTCACTAGAGATTCTGTATCACATGATACAGAATGAGTCCCTAAAAGACCCCTTGAAGAAACTAGCTGTGTAGAATAACCGAACAGGTTACAAACAGGATTAGCCAAAACAAGTCTCAATGAAATGTAAGAAAAGTAGTTAGCTTAAAGTCATATTTGTTAATTATTAAAACAATTAGTAATGTTGACCTTAGCTCACTAATACAAAAAAGTAACTTTATAATATCAGGAATCCTACCCATTCAGTACAAATGTGACGGCAATCAGCAAACTTGGTTAAGCAATTAATTGAGTTTTCCCTACCAAAGAGACTGACTATCAAATTGGTAAAGCGGGAGATAATACAATAGCGCACTAACTATCTTGTCGTGGTCAGCATTGTTAGCCAATATATCTATGAGGAGAGTAAACAAAGTATCGTTGAGCCATGGCTAAACATGAGTTGGGATTATAGATAGACGCTTCATCACGAAGCAATCCCAGCGTACCAAAACACAGGTACAAGCGTAGGTTACATTAAGACTTGCTTCTGAAATGTTGTACTAACCAAACCGCCCGTGGATAGATACCCTCTAAGGATATAAATAAGTGATTGAGGAACGAAGTAACCTAGATTGATTCTCCAAGTAAGGTCGATAACTTGGTAGGTAGTCAGACCGTATGGTCAATCAAGGAGAGATGGGGTAAGAAGCTAACGCTGACCTTGAATTAACAAGGTTTTCTGAAAAGGATTAGGTTGTAATGACCCAGATATGCAGACGTACCCCGCAGTTAACCGATTTGTGGAGTTTCAATTAGCAATGGATAAAGTTAAAACTAAGCGGAATATGGTTACTAAGAACGGGGAAACTTTCGAGATTCTCAGTGAAGAGGAACAATCTGCTGAAGTGACATGGAGTATGATTCCTTGGAGAAAAATCGAGAAGGACGTATTCAAGTTGCAAAAGAAAATCTATAAGGCTTCTGCGGATAATGACATCTGTAAAATGCGTAAATACCAGAAAATGTTATTAAGGAGCTATAAAGCCAAATTACTAGCGGTCAGACGTGTTACCCAAGATAACAAAGGTAAAAAGACGGCAGGTATTGACGGAATTAAATCAGTCATAGCCAGTCAGAGATTTACACTTGTAGAATCACTTAAACTTAGCCATAAAGCTAAAGCAACCAGAAGAGTTTGGATACCAAAATCTAATGGGGAAAAGAGACCACTTGGAATACCAACAATGTATGACCGAGCTTTACAAGCGCTAGTCAAAATGGCTTTAGAGCCAGAGTGGGAAGCTAAATTTGAGCCTAACAGCTATGGGTTTAGACCTGCTCGCCGATGTCAAGATGCAATACAACAAATCAAATTAAGCATACAGCATAAACCTAAATTCGTCTTAGACGCTGATATAGCAAAATGTTTTGAACGCATTGACCACCAGAAATTACTCACGAAAACTGGACTTAAAGGTAATTTAAGAAAACAAGTGAAAGCTTGGTTAACCAGTGGAGTAATGGAAGATGGAGTATTCCAAAAGATTGAAAGTGGCACACCTCAAGGAGGAGTAATATCACCTTTACTAGCTAACATTGCCTTACACGGTATGGAAACTATAGTAAGAGAATGTGTCAACAAAAACCAAACTGCACAAAAAGAATTAAACTTTATCCGATATGCAGATGACTTTGTTGTCATGCACAAAGATAAAAAAATAATCCTCAAATGCAAAGAAGCAATCAACCAATGGTTATCAGACATCGGTTTAGAATTAAAACCAGAGAAGACCAGACTAACTCACACGTTATACCCTGAATTATCCGAGGATAAGGTTGCAGGTTTTGACTTCTTAGGATTTCATATACAGCAACATAAAACAGGTAAACATAAGTGTAGTAAAAATCTACAAAAGAAACTTACTGGTTATAAAACTTTAATAACACCCAGCGAAAAGAGTCAAAAGAATCATCAGGAAAAATTGGGAGAGATTATAGGTAAACTAGTATCAAAACCAATCGAAGCTTTGATTAAACAGTTAAATCCTGTCATTAAAGGATGGTCTAATTACTACCAATACTCTGATATTAAAACAGCAGGTATTAGTAGTAAACAGACCAAAATGATGTATTCCAAACTCAGAAGTTGGGCAAAGAGAAGTTGTGGCACTGTAAATGACGGGTTAAACCGTTATTACCATAAACGTAAATACATTATGTTAAATGGTAAGGAAAGCTATCGTATGGAATGGGCTGATAGTGTAAAAGCTATAGGTCATATTGCATACCACGGTGACATTCATTGCAGTAGTACAGAATATGTCAAAGTCAAAAGGAATAAAAGTCCTTATGATGGAGACCTCAAATACTGGTATAAACGTTTATTAATCCATCCTGAATTATCGACTAGGAAACTTAACTTGCTTAAGAGACAGAAAGGAAGATGTCAGGAATGCGGGTTGTATTTTACAGAAAGTGACATTATGGAGGTTGACCACATCATACCATTAAGCCTAGGAGGCTTAGATAGGTATGACAACTTACAATTGTTACACGGACATTGTCACGACAGTAAAACCGCTACAGATGGTAGTTGTACCAAGAAATCCGAAAAGATTGATAGTTCTAATAACAAGCATACCAACAAGGATAAGGCTAAAATAAAAAGCTATAAACCAGATAAACTCGACCTTATAGCTATAGAACGGAACAGCCCAGTCTTACGGGATAAGAAGTCTCAGAGACAAGATAGGTTAATTGAGTAGCCGTGTGAGCTGAAAGGTTCATGCACGGTTTCGGATGAGAGGTGTGGTATGGTAACATACCCATCGACTCTAATAATGTCAATAGCTTGACCAGACTTGTGTTTTTTTCACGCCAAGTCGCGCTTGGCGCTAAGGGGTAGTTTTTAACTTATCTATGATTATAAATGTTATATCCACATTGGTGACAAAAGTTTGTGTATTTATAGGTTTTTTCGTGACAGTTTGGACATTCTCTAAACTGATTACAACCACAGTTTGAACAAAATTTATCAGTTAATCGTAGTTTGGTATTACATTGGAGACATCTTACTTTTTGAATCCTTTTTTTTGCTTGTATTTGTGTGTTAAAGACAAAAGTTTGAAGGAATTTTATTAAGCCAAAACCAAGTAGGGGAATTATTATTATATAGACATAACTCGCTAAAAATAGCAATCCTCCTAATATGGTTGTAATAAATTCTACTACTATTTTAACTAGGTTGCCAAATTGGATAAATTCAAATAGTTTGATAATTAAGGGAATACAAAATATGAGTAATAAATGCCAACTAATTAATATCTGTAGGTTTTGATTATGAATCAAAGCCCAGGAATGCCAAAAATAAGCTCCTAATATTAGGGGTAATAAAAATAGGCCCTGTAATAACAATTGTTTGTTGGGATACCAAAAATCCGCACTTTTATAGGCTTTTTCTATATTTTTATAATCACTTTCTTTATTTAATAACTCAATTAATTTTTGGGCGTTACTATTATTAATTAATTTGCTTTGATTCTCTTTAATTTCTAATTTTATTTGCTCTATTTCTAATTTTTTAAATTCGATTCTTTCCTTGATATTATCAGCTGTTGCTAGGTTGATGGATTTATCTTGGCTTTGCCCAGCTATCTTTTCTATTAAGGTTGAATCATATTGACTTTTTAAGGTTTTTATCTCTTCTTCTAGTATGGCAATGTTTTGTCTTAAACTATCTATTTCGGTTTTTATCTGTTTATTTTCTGGTATATCTAAGGCTTTTTCTAAGCTAAGATATGCTGTACAAAGTGGGTAAATTTTGCCTAATCTTTTCTCTTTATTCTCTATATATTCTTGGCTAAATTTATGTTTTTCGATTATATTTTCTATGGTTATGGCGTTTAGTTCAAAACTTCCTTTATTTGTGGCGGTTTGATAGGTTTGATATGGGGAATAACAGGCTATTTCTTCTGTGGGATTAAGTGGCCATTTTACCATACTATCTAATCCACTAAATACGTTAAATAAGACGAAAATATCCAGTATTATTATGATAACTATACTAACTTTATTTAACGGTTCTTGATCAAGAGATGTGGTTTTATTGACAAATTTATTGGTGATTTTTCTTAACCAGGAAAACATTTTTTATCTCTCTTTTTTAGGTTAACATTTCTTTGACTTTTAAGGCTGTAGCGGGTGCTAATAAGACTCCATTTCGATAATGTCCGGTGGCTAATATAATGTTATGATATCCTTCTAATTTTTTAATAATTGGTGCTGCTTGATTTTCTGGTCTTGGACGTTGGCCTGACCAGGTTTTTATGATTTTAGCATAATTTAATTGGGGACAAAATGCGATCGCCTGTTGTCTCACTTCTTCTAATAATTTCTCCTCTTTAAAAACCTCCCCTTTTTCGTTAGGAAATTCCACCGTTGCTCCGACCCAATATTCATTGTTTCCTAATGGTGAAATATGAACATCGTTACCGGTAATTACTGGTTGAAAGTCACTATTTCCTAAACTATTTTCTAATTTTAATTGTAATGCTTGCCCTAAAACTGGCCGAATATCTACTGGTTGTTCCAATAAATTTGTTAGATAAGTTGTTCCTAATCCTGTGGCAATGATTAAAATATCCGTTTCAAACTCTGCACCCTCCGTATAAATCCTACAGGATTGCCCACTGTTAGACTCATTTAAGGGCATTGCCTCTATTTTTTGAACTTTGTAGCCAAAATGACAAGAAACCCCGTTTAATTGGGCGGCTTTCCTTAAAGTTGCTGTTAGTTGCGTGGGATTAATTTGCCCATCTTGGGGGGAATAAACTGCACCTGTAATATTATTATTAAAAATTTCTATTTGGGGTAATTGTTCCTTTAATTTTACGGTATCCCAAATTTCCAATTCCCAACCTTGTCTTTTCCTAGTTACTAACAGTTTTTGCAATTTTATTAGGTCATCTTCAGGAAATAATAACTTAACAATTCCCTGATTATTATAAGCAATTTTGTCCCCAGTTAATTGCTCTAATTCCGTAATTAAAGTTTGATATCTGCTAATACTTGTTTGTCGAAGTTTCCAATCTCGGCCTTTAGTTTTGCGGCTAATAATACCCATTAAAACACCTAAAGCGGCGCAACTACAACCCTGAGCGGGAGACTTTTCGTCAATAATGGTGATTTCGTTTTGAGTATTTATACTTAGTTCGTAGGCGATCGCACTACCAATGACACCTGCGCCAATAATCGTAATTTTAGTCATAAGGAGAAAGTAAAAAGAAGTAGGGTGGGGAATGCCCACCTTACCATTATAATTATCCTTGAGGAATTAAATCAATGTAAGCATCAAAGTGTTTCAAAGCTTGATTATATTGAACAGAAGCTTGGCTATAATTTTGTTCTTTGGCGGCTGTGTCAATTTGTTCCAAGTCAGCAAATAACTGTTTAGCCGTTTCAGCAGCTTGTTTTTGGTCTTTAACTAACAAACTTTCGTTAAGATAGCGAATATCGTGACGAATGCCTCCTAAAGGACCGTGAATATATGAACCAGTGTTCACCCAATTGCGATTTTCAATAAATTCACCCAATTTCGACATTCTTTCTCTCGCTTCTGCTACAGGTGTATATAAAACCTGAATTTGAGCGATTTTTTCCGGGGTATAGGTAGGAGGAGCAACAGCAGTGCTCGGTCCAGAACAACTTACTAAAAAGGTAGTGACTAGCACTAAAATTAATGACAGAATGGAACGTAGTTTTGGCATAGTTTTATTGTTATTTAAGAGACAATAGTTATTTGCTCAAGAATTGCGCTTTTACAAAATTTGGCGACGCAAAAAGTTTAACATTATTTCGCTTATTTCTTGCGGCCAATGTTCTTGGGGATAATGTTTAGCTTCGGCTAAGGTTTCTAGTTCGATTTTACTACCTTTTACCAAATTTTCCGCTTCAGAAATATCTAACCAAGGGTCAAGTTTTCCCCAAATAATTAAAGTTGGTTGACTAAATTTTGGTAATCCAGCGCTGATTTCTTTGGTTGATTCAGCTAATTTTAAGTTTTTTGTAACAGCAACTAACGCTCTTCCTGCTCCCGACGAGGTTAAAAATGGCTTTCTATATACATTTAACTTGCTATCCTCGATGACAAAACCACTTCCTCCCTCCAAGGTGCGATCGACTAAAATTGGGTCTTGAGTCAGCATATCCCCCACTAAGGGTATAGCCCATTGTTTCATTTTCCCCGGTAATTTTGCTTGGGGAGACAAGGGCGCATTGACAATGATTAAGCGGTCTATTTTATTGGGGTATCTGAGGGCAAATTGTATCCCTACACTACCTAAAAAGCCCTGTACCACCAAGGAAAAACGATTTACCTCTAATTTTGTCAAAAAGTCGTCTAAAGCCTTAATATACGCGTCTGGATTGTACTTGAATAGGTAAGCGGGAGGCTTGTCTGAAAAGCCAAAACCAATCCAATCGGGGGCGAACGCCTTAAAATTTCGTTCCTCTAATTTAGTCATCACCCCGCTCCAGCTATAACTTTGGGAGGGAATACCATGTAATAAAACAACAGGAGATTTTTTGTCATCTCCTTCTGCTTCATTTTGGCGATAAAACCAGTTTAACTCACCAACTTGTAAATAATTTTCGCTAATTGACACTTTTACTAACTTCCTAAAATGGGGCTGGGATTTTCCAAATAATATTAATAAAATAGTAATTATTAATAATTTAGCTGGTCTACTTTTACTGTTTATTTAATTATTGTATAAAGTGGACAAAAAAGTTAATTAAAAATAAGAATAATAATCTTAAAATTGGGACACTCTACTTTCTGAGCTTAGTTTGCCTGAAAAAACGTTTCCAGAAATAAAGCCCAACAAAAAATACTTTAACATAACTTAAAAATAGCATAACCAGGAGATAAACTATGAATGCCTCAGAACAAGCCATGGGATTGGATTTCACCAGCAAAATTGCTGCGATTGTTAACTTGTTTAAAATCGAGTTTCCTGACGCAAAAGCCGACTTAAAACCTTGGCAAAATGACCCGAATACCAGAGAATTTAGTGATCCTGATTCCCTTGATATTGGATTCCATTTTCCGGGCTGGAGTCGTCGTTGTCAATGTCGTAGTATGTTAGTCCAAGTTCGTTTTTATACCGATACCGTGGAAACTAAACGCAAATTAATTGGTATTGACACTACTGGCTTTAATCATCAAGGAATTGCTTGGCGTTTATCCACAGTAGAAAAGTGGCAAATTGAGGGCAATTATCAACCAACTCAAGAGGTAGAAGATAGGTTAAAGAATTTTTGTCGTCAAGTGTTTCAATTATTTAATTAAAATGTAGGGGTAAGTGTGGAATTACCCCTACACAATTAACCAAGGTAACCAAATTGCTAAACATAACAAACTAATAAATAATACAGGTAAAGTTAATGCCAAATTAATCATTAAATATCTTAACCAATGTAATCCTAATTGCCATTTTTTTAAATTACCATACCAAAGTAAAGTTGATAGACTACCTAGGGGGGTAATTTTTGCGCCAATTATGCAACCAATTAAATTAGCATAAATCATGGTTTCTTTAATGGTTGAATCGGTAATTTCTGCTTGATTAATTGCCAAGTTATTGTTAGTAATAGCGACAAAATTAGTAAGCAAAATTGACTCAAAACCGGCTAATATTCCCGTAGAAATACTAGCAAAAGTGATTCCCCACTGAGATAAATTAACAAAAATTCCGGCCATTAGCTCAATTAATCCAATTTTACCGAAACTAATTCCTATTCCATAAAGACTAAAAATCAGGCCAATTATTCCCCAGGGAATATGTTTAACTAGGCTAAATTTGCGCTTTAATTTTGGTGTTATTTTGAGCAAAATTAAACCCACTGTTACGGTAATTAAACTAGAAAACTGAGGAAAAAAGTTATTGAAAATCAAGACAGATAAAAGATAAAAAATGCGTTGATCTGTAAAGTTAAATTCTGAAATTGTGAGATTTTCTGTGTCTAATTCTTTAGGTAAATAACGACGAAAATAAAACCAAACTACGGCAATACTAATTAAAATTACCAGAATATTTAAAGGAATTATAACTAAGAGAAATCTTAAGTTAGACAAATTAAAATATTCTTTAGTTATCCTATTTAGGGAATTATTGACTAAACTGCTAGTATCAGCCATAAATCCGATTATTAATAAATAACTTAGAATAATTGGCCGAGTTAAGCTTAATTTTTTTCTCAGTTTCAGGATGAGGGGAAATAAGATTAAAACCGCAAAATAATTGCTAACAATTAAGCTAAAAAATATGGTAATTAAGATAATTATTCCCGTTAAATAATTGGTATTTTTGCCAGAAATCTTAAGAATTAATCTTACTATTTGCTCTAAATATCCGGCATAATTTAAGATAAAAACTATCAAAATTAAACCACAAATAGTAACAATTTGATTAGCTATATAGAGCATTAATTAACTTCTGAATAAACGGCTATATAAGGTTTCATGATTCATACTTGCTAAAGCTAATCCCCAATTACAACTACTTAAATTATCATCCTCTAATTGTAAGATTTCTTCGCTTATTTCTGGGATAATTTTATTTAGTTCAAAGAGGATTTGTTGCCCTGAAGTTTGCCCCAATGGCAGCAGTTTTACTCCCGTATTGACTAAATTAGCCGTCCAATTATGGAGATAGCTAATTACGGCAATCTTTGGGTCAATTTGCCAAACATAAACAGCGATCGCCCATATAACCACATAATTATAAGGAGGTTTTAACTCTAAAGAAATATCGCCTATTTTTGGTTCTAAATTTAACAGTAATTTGAGAAAAGATTGTCCCATCTGCCAATTTTGTGCTCGTAATTCTCGGGTTTCTCTTGCAGCAGATAACCAATTATTCCAGTAAGTTAATTTCGCCAATTCTCCGGTGTTTAAACTGTGATAGATTCGCGGAATAATTGCCGTTTCTACCCTAATAGAACCATAGCGCAATTCTGATGTTAACCAAGAGCACAAATCTTGTTTTTTGTCAATAACATTCTGGCTAATTAATGTTTCTAATCCCTCGGAATAATTGTAAGCTCCGATGGGCAATCCGGGGCTAACTAATTGCAATAAAACTAACAGTTTTTCTGAGGAAATCATGGGTGTTGATAAGCTCCTTTTTGTGGATAAAAAGCCACAGTTTCCTGAGTAATTTCCAAGCCTAATTCGGCCAGCATTTTTGCTAAAATGGGATCAAAACCTATTCTTAAATAAATAGGAGTAATTTCGCAGGGAGTATGACGATTACCCAGGTGATAAGCAGCTTTAATTAGTTGTAAATAATCCGGTGACGTTATAGTTAAAACATCTTCAGCCCTAGCTTTAATGATTAAATATTCTCCTGTATTGGCCTGTAATAAATCCCCATCATCTAAGACAGTTCCTCTCGCCAACCTAAGACATAAATCCTGCCCGTCATCACTCTGAAAGCGATACCGAGTGCGACTTCTATCTTCGGCTTTCAGGGATAATATTAAGATATTTTCCCTTGTTTTCTCATCAGTTAGAAGGTCTTGTAAAGAGAAATAAGCATCTTTTTCTTTGCCTAAAATTTGTTCAAATACTAACATAAGTTTACTTATTTCTTAGTTGAATCATGGCATTTTGAATCCGTCTTTGTAAGTCTTGATTTGATTGGGCGATTTGGGTTATTTCATTAAATTTTTTAGCAGTTAACCCCGTATTTTCGACTATTTTCTGAGAAGATTGACAATAATCTTGAGCAATTGATCTCGCATCTCGATTTAGACTATTTAAAGATTGAGGTTGGTCACAGGTAATATTATTAATACTATTTGTGCCCATGATTTTTTCTATATCATTAAATGCTTGTTGTCGCAATGGTTCTATGTTCAAAACTGCTTTGGCATAATTATCAATTTCTTCATTGGTAATAGTTTGAGCTACTACTTGATAACCCCAATTTAAGCGGGCAAAATTGTGATCAAATTCGGGAATAATTCCCATCATCATTCCAGTAATTGCTAAAGTAGTTGTTAAGGTAATCTGGGTTAATTGGTGAGACAAGTTTCTAGTTAATAACATCATTTTTTTGGCCATAATTTAACTGTAATTTATGTGAAGTATTGTCACGATAAAAAGTTCCCCTTTAACGACAAATTTGACAAAGTTGAATCACCTTTGTTTGTAAAGTAGAAATAGGTTCACCTCCTAGTTTTAAACTAGCTTCCAACTCTAATAATATGGGCAAAGTAGCTAATAATTGTCGCGAAGAAAGGTGATTAATTTCTTGACGCAAAAAATGCAGCCGTTTGGGATTGCTTAATTCAGCTGCCGCAGCAATGACCTTTTCGTCTTTTTCCCCTGCTTCCTGCATCAATTTAATAATTGTCCAAGTTCTAAACTGCCCCACCAAAGTGGCTATAATCCTTAAAGCTGGCTCATTTTGGGTCATTAAATCCTGAACTAAAGTCAACGCTTCCGAGGACATTCCTTGACGAATAGCACCGGCTAACTGTAAACTATTGTGAGTGTTACACCTGACCAAGTTGGCAACTACATCCCTGTCAATAGTCTGATTTGGGCTAAAAAGGCTCAATTTTTCCAATTCATTGCATAATTGCCGAATATCATTACCCACAGACTCCGCTAATAATTCTGCCGCACTCGGAGTCAACTTGACTTCCATTTCCGTGGCCACTTCCTTGACTCGTTTTAAAATTGCTTCCGTATTCCAAGGCGAAATTGGCGAAAACTCCTTAACCTGCCCATACTGAGTCAATAATTTTGTTGATTTAAGTTTTCCATCTGGCTTTTTCGCCGAAGTTAACAAAAAATGGGAGAATTCGGGAATTTGGGGTAAAGTGCGCTCTAATTCCGCTAAAATATCATCTGGACAAGTCTGACATAAGCTAGTTTCAGCTAACCAAATTAAACGCCCTCCCATACCAAAAACGGGAGTCATACATTGGTTTAAAGCTTCAATTACCGCCGTCCCTTGTTCTCCGTCGATGCGATTATAGTTAAATTGCAACCAATTCGGATCAAGTGTTGACTTTTCTAGCTCCTTAACAGCTTGGGAAATGGCGAAATCATCTTCGCCCCAAAAAAAATAAATTGGCATAATTATTAAGAGGTAAATTTACATTGGACAATAACTATCAAAATTATATTAATAGAGTAGCACCAACTATTCTCCCAAAAACCCATCAACAACAATTAGAAAATATTTGTAAATCCGCTAAATTTGATGGGGAAAAACCGGTATCTTTTCCTGGTTATACTGTTATGACTCCCACTTGGGAACATGACCAAGAAAATAATCAGTTTTATCAACAATTACAGTTATTACAACAACAATTATTAGAAAAGTTGCCCTCCGGTTTACTTATTCCTTTACCCCCGTCAACTTTTCACCTAACTATTGCTGATTTAATTTGGGATAATGACTATCGGGAAGTTGTTAATAATAACCCCGAATTTTCTACTCAATTAAAGGCAAATATTGCCCAGAGTTTTGAAGATTATACCAGCTCTTTTTCCACTGTTTATCCTCTTAAATTCCAATTATTAGGATTAACAGTTTTCCCCAGAGCAATCGTGGTTTCCCTTGTACCAGATCATGAATTTAATTATAATCAAATTATGTCATTACGCCGTTGCATTTACCAAAATCCTAGTTTGGTTGCCCTAGGAATCGAGCAACAATATGATTTTACTGCTCACATTAGTTTAGGTTATTTCGGCGAAATTCCTGATAGTTTAGATAAGGAATCTTTCCTCTCAATTTTAGATGAGCTAAACGAACAATGGATCGAAAAAGAGTCCCCTTCTCTGACGATTAATCGAGTGGAATTGCGTCAATTTGAAGACATGATTACCTATAACTGGGATCACAGTTATCCTAAAATAACATGGTCAGCAAAATAACACTAAATCATCCCATTGTTAAGGAAAGTTTTGCCATTATTGATGCGGAAATTGGGGAAATAAAAAGTAATTTTCCCCCCTCAGAATATGCCATCATTCGTCGAGTTATTCACGCAAGTGCTGATTTTGACTATCTCAATTTATTACAGTTTAGTCATACAGCGATCGAGTCTGGTATAAATGCCCTCCGTCAAGGTATCCCCATTGTTACTGATGTGACAATGGTCAGACAAGGGATTGCCACCCTCGTTGGCAAAACTTTCCACAACCCCATCATCGCCGCGGTGGAAAACATTTCCACTGCATCCCCGGGAAAAACTCGTACTGAAACTGGTATGTTGCAATGCTTTCAGCAATATCCCCAAGCTGTTTATGTGATCGGCAATGCTCCCACGGCTTTAATTGCTCTCTGTCAGCAAGTCGAGGTATCGGCTCTTAAGCCAACTTTGATTATTGGCGCTCCTGTTGGTTTCGTCAAGGTTGAAGAATCGAAGCGGATTTTGGCAAATACAGCCATACCACAAATATTGGTGAAAGGGCGCAAAGGAGGTTCGCCCGTTGCTTCGGCAATCCTCAATGCCCTGTTAATTTTGGCGGCTTCATAGCATATTTTTGTGCAAATGTCAAGGCTTAAGTTCAAGGTTTCTTTCTCACGCAAAGGCGCTAAGGCGCAAAGAAGGCGCAAGGTTGATTTTTAGGAATCTAAATACAGACTAATTTTTCAACCACCATTACATGATAAAATATTCAACTGTCACAATTAAGGAAAATCGCTAAAACTGTGACAGTGACTCAAAGCTTTGTCTGATATAGGTTATAAGCTATTTTTAGGGATAATGAGCAATAGCAACTGTGACAGTATTAGATAGCGAAAAATGCTCTTGGATCAATTAGGAAAACTCCCAAAAGTAAAAATATTAATTAATTCAAAAATTGGATTTTTAGCAACTTTCAAGAGATAATAATAACAATGATTAATGTGGTAGGAATTGGTTTGGATGGTGTGGAAGGTTTGAGTTTAAATGTTAGGAAAATTATCGCAAATTCCACTATTTTAATCGGAGGAGAAAGACATTTAAGTTATTTTGCAGAACATCCCGCCAAGCAATTAAAATTAGGCAATTTTCAGGAGATAATTGGGCAAATTAAAGATATAATTGAGACGGAAAATATCGTTATTTTAACCAGTGGAGACCCCTTATTTTTTGGTTTAGGTAGATATTTATTAGCGGAAATATCCGCAGCTAAATTATCTTTTTATCCCCATTTTAGCTCAATTCAGTTGGCTTTTAATCGAGTAAAAATACCTTGGCAAGATGCTCAAATTATGAGTTTACATGGCCGAGATTTACAGCAGTTAATTCCTTTGTTACAACAGGGTAAAGAAAAAATTGGCTTATTGACTGATACTAACAATAATCCCATTGAGATCGCCAAATTGTATTTATCGCTGGATTTACCAACTAATTATCAATTTTGGGTATGTGAAAATTTAGGGGATGAAAATACGGAAAAAATTAGCTGTTTTACTGGAGAAAAATTAGCTAAATTAGAGTCAGAAAACTTTGCTAATCTTAACATTGTAATTTTGATAAAAATAGAGGAATCTAATAGTTTAGACCGGGAAAATTTGCCCTTATTCGGATTACCTGATTGTGTATTTGACAGTTTTGGCGATCGCCCCGGATTAATGACTAAAAGAGAAATCCGAATCTTAGTATTAGGGGAGTTAGAATTAGGCACAAAACAGATAATTTGGGACATAGGAGCAGGTACAGGAAGTGTATCATTAGAAATGGGAAGATTGTGTGAAGATTCGCAAATTTACGCCCTAGAAAAGACGGCGATAGGTAATAGTTTAATCAAGAAAAATTGCGCTAAATTAAATGTTAAAAACGTAATTGCGATACAGGGAAAAGCACCAGAAACCTTAGAAGAATTGCCAAAACCAGACCGAATTTTCATTGGAGGGAGTAGTGGAAAATTAGCCGAAATTTTAGAAATCTGTGTAGAAAAAATTAACTCAAAGGGAATTATTGTCTTAGCATTAGCCACCTTAGAAAATATCGCAACTGCTGTCAACTGGTTGACAGAAAAAAATCATGAATATCAATTATTACAAATACAAATATCCCGCTCGGTTTCCGTAGCCAACTTAACTCGTTTATCTCCCTTAAATCCTGTCACAATAATTAAAATAAAAGTATGATCTTTGCTTCTTTGCGTGAAAACAAACCAAAATTAATGATCATCATTTTCTGGTATCAAATCTAATTCTTCATCGGTAAAAATGGGTTTAATTTGTGTAGATAGATCATCTAAATCAATAATTACACCTTTAAAATAATAGGTAAATTTTTCGACAGTTTTTTGAAAGATTCTTTCGGTAATATTTTCAGTATCAAGACCAATTTCTTCATCTTTATTAAAAAAACCGTTCGTATCTTTTTCTGGGAGATTTAAAATGTCAGTTTCTTGAATTTCATTATTAGTAGGATTAATTTTATTACTAATTTTGGTTTCAGAATTTGGGGGAGGAGGAGTTTTTCTTGTCTGGGGTTGAGAAGGAGGAGGAGGGGGAGGAGTC
The DNA here is from genome assembly GCA_011391125.1 of Synechococcales cyanobacterium S06. Taxonomy (GTDB): domain Bacteria; phylum Cyanobacteriota; class Cyanobacteriia; order Cyanobacteriales; family JAABRE01; genus JAABRE01. The sequence continues at coordinate 37,520 of JAABRE010000028.1, read as the reverse complement.
TTACTCCTCAAAGGGGTTTCAGAATAGGAATTACTCTCTTTTAGGGGGTAATTATTTTTTTTTTCCTCAGAATCTCTGACTTGAAAATCTATTTTTACTTGATGGCCAGTCAGGAATAAAAGTGCTTTTTCCACATTAACTGCTTTACTTTGAGCAATTTTTAAAAGATTCTTATTTTTAACCGCAATTTCCAGATAATTACCGTTAAAACTAATTAAATAACATTGTTGTTCTAAAAATGCTTTGGTGGTATAGGGTTGTACTTGATTAAGTAAATTTTGCCAAATATTTTCTTGATTTACTTCGGTTACAGGAGGTTTATTATTAACAGGAGGTTCTTCTTTATTCTTATTAATGGGAATTACATTATCCGGGGTTTTTGTAGTAGTTGGAACAGGAAATGGCGGATTATTCGCGATGGGTGGAGTTACCGTGGGAGCAGGAGTTTGAGTAATTACTATGTTGGGTGTGATTAAGGCCGAATGTAATAATCCTAATAGGGTAATTTCTAGCCATAAACGAGGTTGAGTTGTGTTTTTGATTTGAACTTCACTACTTTTTAAGTTTTGTTGTCCCGTAATAATTTGGTTAACCTGCCAATATTCTGCTTCCAGACATAATTTTTCCCAAGTTGGAGTCGTAACTGCGACTAAATCATTACGTAAGGGTGCTGTTTTGGCGATTAATAAATTAAGATAAAATGAGGCTAAATTTTGCAGGAGAATTAAAGGTTCTTTTCCCCGATTCATTAAGTTTCGACATTGGGATAAAACTTTTTCTGAGTTATCAGCTCGAATCGCTTCTAATAAGGTAAATAAATCTTGTTCAGGTACTGCTCCCACTAAATCCCAGACTCGATCAATGTTAATTTCTCCTGAATGTAAACTTAGTTGGTCCAATAAACTTTCTGCGTCTCTTAGCCCTCCATTTGCTATTTGTCCCACGATGGTAAGCGCTTCTAAAGTAATATTAATATTCTCTTTTGTGGCGATATTTTTTAAATGATTTACCATGGAATCTAGGGGAATTCGACGATAATCAAATCTTTGACAACGAGAAATAATGGTTGGTAAAACTCGCTGAGGATCTGTTGTTGCTAAAATGAAAATTACTCGATTGGGGGGTTCTTCTAAGGTTTTGAGGAGGGCATTAAATGCGGCCGTACTCAACATATGGCACTCGTCGATTACATAGACTTTGTAGCGACATTGTACCGGTGCAAATTGCGCTCTTTCGATGATTTCTCTGATATTATCAACACCGGTGTTACTTGCTGCGTCAATCTCGATTACGTCTAAGGCTGAACCGTTGGTGATACCAACACAAACGGCGCATTCTCCGCAAGGTGTGGGGGTTGGGGAGGCACTGGCTAAACAGTTGAGGGATTTGGCAAAAATCCGCGCACTTGAGGTTTTCCCCGTTCCCCTTGGTCCGGTGAATAAATAGGCCGGGGCAATTTTGTCGTTGGTTAAAGCGTTACTTAGGGTGGTGGCGATCGCCTCTTGACCGACTAAATCAGCAAAAAGTTGGGGACGATATTTATGGTGTAAGGGTTGGTACATAATTCTTAAAAAGTAATTCGTAAAAAGTAAGAGGGTAGTTTTGAGAACAACGGTTAATTGTCAAGTATCAACTAAAATAATTTAGCAAGGTTTTAAGTTAGATTAAATTTTAAGGATCAATAGAAATGTTTAAGAAAATTTGGCAATGGTTCAAACAATTATTACAAGGGTTATTTTCTGCTGGTAAGGCTAAATATAAACCAAAAACGGCACCTGAATTTGTCCCTTTAACTGATTTGGATTATGAGTTTTTATTTAATCAGTTGTTGGTGGGAGTTGGTCATGGTTGGCAAGAAGGTAGAATCGTTAAGTTTTTTGACCAATTGAGCGATCGCACTCAGGAAAAAGATTGGCGGGAATGGCTAGATCGCTTTAGAGAAAAAGTGATGCCGAATGCGGCCAACAATCAGCAATTAGGGGCGATCATGATGCGATTTGGGGAACAAGTCCAATCTGTTTCTTCCCTCGCTGAATTAGGCGATAAATCCTATCAGATTGGTAGAGCTATTTTAACCTATCAAGCTACCCCAGAAATTTGGGAATATTCCGGTCCTGATGCTACTTTAACCGAAACTGAGTCCTCCCTTACTCCTGTCAATCTTCCGCCTGAATTGCCCTCGGATGCGGCGGGCTGGTTTGAATTGGGATTGCAACAAGCTGATGGGGGAATGTTGGCCGAAGCGATCGCCTCTTGGGATGAAGCTTTGAAAATTGACCCCAATTTAGATTCGGTTTGGCATAACCGAGGTGCTGCTTTTGGTCAACTTAACAAGTTTGAAGAAGCTGTCGCCTGTTTTGATGAAGCACTCAAAATAAAAGCCGATGCCCAAGAAACCTTGCAGGATAAGGCTTTTTGCTTATATCAGTTGGAGCAATGGGAACAATCTGTGGCAACTTGGGATCAATTACTACAATTAAGCCCCGATCATTATCAAGGTTGGTATAATCGTGGTTGCGCTTTAGAATATTTAGATCAAGATGATCAGGCGATCGCCAGTTATCAAAAAGCTTTAGAAATTCAACCAGATTTTGAACCCGCCCTAATTAGAATTAAAACCAAAGAAGAAATTACAAAAACTAAGACAGATTAGCTAAAAAATAAGAAAATAGCTAGGATTAAAGTAATCTGCTTATCAGTTTAATAATTATTTAAACTGTAGCTTATTTAACATAAACAACTTCTTAACCCGAAAACAACCATGACAGAATTATCTAATAATGTAACCGAAGAGCTTTACCTACCTAGAGAAGTGAGAGTTGCTCAACTAGAAAACACAATTCAAACTTTGAGGATCGCTGAAGAAATAGCCACCAAGGGTTATTTAATCAGTAGTTCCGAGTTAGCTGATCTAATGGACATTAATGCCAGTGCCGTTACCAGCAGAGGAGATCATTGGTCATGGCGTAATTGGGTAGTTTCTCGGGTTAGACGAGAAGGTAATCAAATTCTTTGGCAATTGGAAAAAGTCGATTAACAATTAATAATTAACAATTAATAATTAACGTTTTTTAATTGTTAATTATCCACTTTTTAGTTCATTGCAAAAAAAGGAGAGCCTCCCCCATCAGCAGGGAAAATTGTTAATTTAGACGACTTATTACTTATTATTTCTTACTTTTTATCACTAGGAGGATATTTTATGACTAGCTCAAAACTACAATTATCATTATTGTTCGGGCTTTTTTTAGGTACAATGAGTTTAGCTAATCCCATGGTACAAGCACAAACTCCGTCAACAATGGTCCAAGAAAATCAGGTTATTTATGTTAACCCGCAAACGGGTAATGACCAAAAAGGCGACGGAGGCGATCGGCTTCCTTTTAAAACTATAACTCAAGCATTAATGTTAGCAAAATCAGGAGCAGTAATTAAATTAGCACCGGGGAATTATAGCAAAGAAAGTGGGGAAAATTTCCCTTTAATTATCAAGAGAAATATCACAATTCAAGGAGATATAAAGAATAAAGGAAAAGAGATTATCATTGAGGGAAATGGTACATATATTAGTCCCACTTCTGCTGGTCAACACGTAACCATAGTGGCCACCGAAAAAGCGGGAACAATTAGTGGAATAACAGTGATTAATCCCCATCATCAAGGATACGGACTTTGGATCGAATCTGCTAATCCTAAAATTAATAATAATAGTTTTATTAACTCAGGAAATGGGGGAGTTTCGGTGAATGGAGAAAGTACGCCAACAATCATAGATAATTACTTTTATAATATTCAGGGTAACGGTTTAGTTGTCTATGGAAAATCCCAACCCCAAGTTAAAAATAATGAATTTGTGAAAACGGGTTTTGGCGTTAGTATTTTACAAGATTCAGCCCCAATTTTAATCGGTAATCGTATCAGTGAAAATCGTATCGGTGTCATTTTACAAAATAATTCTCAAGCAATTTTACGGGATAATCTGATCGAGTTTTCCAGCGAAGATGGAGTAGTTATTGTTAGTAATTCTTGGGTAAATTTAGGTAAAAATAACGAAGCAGGTAATAACATTTTTGCTGGGAATAAAGGGGTAGATATTCGTAATCTTTCTCAAGAACAAATTATCCCCGCTTTTGGCAATAAATTTAGCTCAAATACAATCGGTAAAATAGATTTAGCGGGTAATAGTAATCGGATTGAACCCATTGTCACAACTCCCATTAAACCATTATTAACAACCAATCCTACTAATCAAATTGCCGTAAGAAGTCCCTTACCAGATTTACAACCGGTGACACTTGCTCCCGAAAATGAGATTGTCAATGCTCCCACTCCCATTATTCCTAATAAATATGGTACTTTACCTCCTCCTCCCACTATTAATAATAATCAAACGGGAGCAATTCGCCTTGATTTGATCACGCCTCCTAGTTCCTCAGCAACTTTAAATCAGCCCCCGATTCCCGTCACCAATGTTAATCCTAATCGTCAAGAATTAGAGGAATTAATAACAGTAAATCCCAATTTTAATAACAATAGAAACCAACAACCAACCTTTAAAAATGACGTAATTCCCGTACCAATTACCGAGGAAATTCCCTTGGTAGAACAACCACCGCAAATCCCCGTTTATCGAGTAATGGTTGATCCTTTAAATGAGCGACAAAAAGAAGAAGTAAAACAACTTTATCCCCAAGCTTTTGCTACTACTTATAATGGTCAATCTTTGTGGCAAATTGCTTCTTTTCAAGACCAATATAAGGCCGAACAAGTATTAGAAACCATTAACAAAATTGGTATTAGTGGCCTAATTGTTCGGTAATTAATGGCTCATTAATTGTTAATGATTTATTCCTCCTCCTCATGTTGACGATCGCTGCTCCAAGCCCACCAAACTTGACCACATTCACAATGGTAAAATTCCTGCCATTTGCGGCGATAATCTTCACTCATCACCGGAGCAAAGCGATTGATCCAAACATTTTGTGCCAAGTCTGGAGTACCTCGACAACTTGGGCAACAAAAAGTTAAGGCATGAGTCGCTGTTTTAGTCCAGCTTGGTGGTGTTGGGTTAAAAGCTTCCATAATTATTATTTAATCTTTGTTTTTTAGACACTAAAAGTATTATATTAATTTTAACGGCCGGCGGGACAGTTTTAAGAAAAATTAAGCCGATGTTTCCACTCTAAAATATACTTATTCCTATTAACCCATCATAACTTACTAAGAACTCCCCATGTTTAATTCAAAAAAAAATCTAATTTATTTAATTATTTTTTGTCTAGTTTTTACGGTTTTAGGCATTTATATTTTAGGCGGAATTGACCAAGAAAAGTTACAATTATGGCTGAATAAAGCCGGTATTTTCGCTCCCATTGTTTACATTTTTCTTTATATAATTGCAACTATTTTATTGCTACCTTCCACACCTTTAAATTTAAGTGGAGGCGCAATTTTCGGCACAGTTTTTGGCACAATTTGGACAAGTTTAGCCGCTTTAATTGCCGCAGTTATCGCTTTTTATTTTACCCGTACCATCGGCCGAGAAATAGTCAAAGAAAAATTTGCCGGCCCTTGGGAAGCAATCAATTCTGAGATTACCCAAGGTGGTATTTTTTATATGTTTGCGATTCGTCTTTTACCCATTCTTCCCTACGGTTTAGTTAATTTTGTCGCTGGTTTAACTTCTCTTACTTTTAAGGATTATATGATCGGAACAACTTTAGGAGTTATTCCTGGTATTTTACCTTTTGTCATGATAGGAAGTTCGGGAGTTACTGCGCTCAAAACTGGTGATTTTTTTCCCTTACTATTTGCTTTATTTCTAACGGGAATGTTAGTGGGAGTTGCCACTTGGTATCGAAAATCAAGACAAGTTAAGAAAAGTAATAATTTAAAAGATCAAAATAATGATATATTTTAAATAATGTCATTATTTTTGAGTGAATATGAATAAAATTCAACCCATAAAATCTATTCTAAATAAAGCGCTTTCTGGAGCAGATATTTCTGTTAATGAAGCCGTAATTTTGTTAACCCAAACCGATGCAGAACTTATCGAAAATATTAGGGAAACTGCCGATATTTTAAGACAAAAACAGGTAGGAAATACAGTAACTTATGTGATTAATCGTAACTTAAATTTCACTAATATTTGTGAACAACATTGTAGTTTTTGTGCTTTTCGTCGAGATGAAGGAGAAAATGGCGCATTTTGGTTAGATATTAACCAAATTATGACTAAAGTTAAGGATGCTGTTGAAAGAGAAGCCACCGAAATTTGTATGCAAGGTGGTTTAAATACTAAAGCTAAGAAAAATGGAACTTCTTTGGCCTATTATTTAGACATCATTAACGCCATTAAATCTGAATATCCAGAGTTACATTTACACGCATTTTCCCCTCAAGAAATACAGTTTATTGCCCGGGAAGATAATCTTAGTTATAAACAGGTAATTATTGCCTTACAAAATGCCGGAGTTGACTCCTTACCCGGTACAGCAGCCGAGGTTTTGGACGATAATATTAGAAAGATTATTTGTCCCGAAAAAATTAATAGTGAAACTTGGTTAGAAATTGTCAGTTTAGCTCATAGTTTAGGGATGTTTACCACTAGCACTATGTTATCAGGTCATATTGAAAAACCAGAGCAGCAAATTGCCCATTTAGCTCAGTTAAGAGCGCTCCAAAAAAAAGCAATTGATCACCAATATTCTGCTAGAATAACTGAATTTATTATCTTACCTTTTGTTGGTCAAGAAGCTCCTTTACCCCTGCGTCGCCGAGTAAATCGAGATCAACCAAATTTAGCCGATACTTTATTGTTAACTGCGGTTAGTCGTATCTTTTTAGGTAACTGGATCAAAAATCATCAACCTAGCTGGGTGAAACTCGGTTTAAAAGGAGCTACAGAGGCTCTTAAATGGGGCTGTAATGACATTGGAGGTACTCTTATGGAGGAGCATATTACCTCCATGGCCGGAGCTCAAGGAGGCACGTTTATGAGCGTTAAATCTTTGCAAGGGGCGATCGCCTCTCTAGGTCGCCCTTATCAGCAACGCACGACCCTTTATTCATAAAAAAATCCGATTTTTTATATGTTTTATTAGACCTCTTGCAAAGGTGCAAAAAGGTTTATCTGTTAGTAACACAATCTTTGGCTTTTTTATCTCACGCAAAGGCGCTAAGACGCAAAGGGGTTATCTGTTAGTAGCAAAGTTTTTGGTTTTTGAGTACGCAAAGATTTTTGATGCTAATATTATTATTAATTTTATTCATCTATTTTTATTATGTCTCAAAATCTGCAAAATTTTGTTAATTTCTGTGAGCAATATATTACCGGACAAGAACGCAAAGAAGCGCAAATTTTCCTCGATCGCCTATTTCAAGCTTTTGGTTATCAAGGAGCATTGGAAGCTGGAGCAACCTATGAGGAAGCGATAAAAAAAACGGACAAAAAAACTGGTTTTGCTGACTTAGTTTGGAAACCTCGATTATTAATTGAAATGAAAAAAAGGGGAGAAAATCTATTAAAACATTATCCCCAGGCCTTTGATTATTGGACTAGCTTAGTTCCCGATCGCCCACGTTATGTAATCTTATGCAATTTCGACGAGTTTTGGATTTTTGACTTTGATATTCAGTTGGATGAACCTGTAGATATTATTACGTTAAAAGAGTTACCAGATAGAGCGTCAGCTTTCTCTTTTATGACGCGAGAAAATCGCACTCCTGTATTTAAAAATAATCAGATTGAAGTCACAAAAAAAGTGGCTTTTTTAATGGGTGAATTATTTAAAGTTCTACAACAAAGAGCAAAAAAAGATGGCTTTACTGATTTAACCGCACAACATTTTATCTTGCAATGTGTGTTAGCAATGTTTGCGGAAGATCGGGGTTTGTTACCCCGTGATTTATTCGTTAGTTGTGTGCAGGAATGTTTAAAAGGTGCTAATTCCTACGATGTAATTGGTGGTCTATTTCGGGAGATGAATACGATAGGAATTACCCCAACTGGTAAGTATAAAGGAGTAGATTATTTTAATGGTGGTTTATTTTCAATTATTCATCCCATTGAGCTTACTAAAAAGGAATTGGAATTTTTAGATTTGGCTGCTAGACAGAATTGGAGCAAGATTCGTCCTGCTATTTTTGGGAGCATTTTTGAGGGTACTGCTAACGCAAATGAACGCCATGCTTCGGGAATGCACTATACTTCAGAAGCTGATATTATGAAAATTGTTCGCCCAACCATTAGTAAATATTGGGAAGCAAAGATAGAATCAGCAACTACTATTAAAGAATTAAGTCAATTACAAGTGGAATTAGCTAATTATAAAGTCCTTGATCCTGCTTGTGGAAGTGGTAATTTTCTCTATGTGGCCTATCAAGAATTAAAACGCATTGAACAAATTTTGCTCGACAAAATAAGCGAGAATAAATCACAAATATTAATGAGTTTTGTCACCCCAAATCAGTTTTTTGGGATGGACATTAATCCCTTTGCTGTGGAATTGGCCAAAGTAACTTTAATGATTGCTAGAAAAGTGGCCATTGACAGGTACAATTTAACAGAGTCTCCCTTACCTTTGGACAGTTTAGATAATAATATAGTGTGTCAAGATGCACTTTTTTCTGATTGGATTAAAGCAGATGCAATTATCGGAAATCCACCTTTTTTAGGAGGTAAACATATCCGCTTAAATTTAGGAGATGATTACGCAGAGCAAATATTTACTAAATATCCTAAAGATGTGGATTTTTGTACTTATTGGTTTAGGTTGGCCCATGATAATATTAACGAAAAAGGTAGAGTCGGATTAGTAGGAACAAACTCCATTAGTCAAGGTAAAAGTAGAGCTGTATCTTTGGATTATATTACTAATAATAATGGCTATATTCATGACGCAATTTCTACGCAAAAATGGGAAGGTGAAGCAAATGTTCATGTGAGTATTGTCAACTGGACAAAAGAAAAACCAACTGCTTATTTTTTGGATAATAAAGAAGTAAATTCTATTAATTCTTCCTTGACTTCTTTAACAGATGTTTCCCAAGCTAAAAAATTAAAAGCTAACTTAAATATGTGTTTTCAAGGTGTAATTCCTCTTGGTATGGGGTTTATTATTACCGAAAAAATTGCCCAAGAATGGATTAACAAAGATGAAAAAAACAAAGATGTTTTAAAGTTATTTTCTATGGGTGCAAATTTAGCTAAAAATTCGTTAGGAAAACCAGAAAGATGGATCATTGATTTTAATGAAATGAGTTTAGAAGAAGCTAGTAATTATGTGTTACCTTTTGAACATATTAAACAGAATGTGAAACCAGAAAGATTACAAAATCGAGCAAAAAAAGCAAGGGAATATTGGTGGGAATTTTTCGCTCCTCGGCCGGCAATGAGAGGAGCAATTAGCAATTTATCCTATTATTTTACTGTACCAAGGGTATCAAAATGGGCGATATTTATTCCAGCTGATATTAATTGGTTACCCGGTGATAAATCCGTAGTAGTTGCATCAGAAGATTATTACAGATTAGGAATATTAACTTCAAATATTCATCGAATTTGGATGAATGCTCAAAAATCTACCCTCAAAGCTGATATTGCTTATACCCATAATACCTGTTTTGAAACCTTCCCCTTTCCAGAAAATCCAAATCAAAAGTTAGTCGAAAAAATAAGACAAAAAATGCTCGAATTACATGAATATCGCAGTGAACAAATGTTAGCTAAACAATGGGGAATCACTCAGTTATATAACCAGTTTTTCCATGAACCGACTAGCAAATTAGCTAAATTACATCGGTCATTAGATAACTTAGTAAGGCAAGTTTATGGCTTTCAATCCAGTGATGATATTTTAGCGAAACTGTTAGAAATGAATTTAGGTTTGTAGTTGCGCTTTAGCGCTATCTTATGTAGGGGTGAACGGCCGTTCACCCCTACACCCAACAAGCAACTTATTATGTCAACAAACAAGGAATTATTAATCACAAAAAAAGCGGCCGAACATCTTGGTTTATTCTTTCAGTTATTAAAAGAAAGGATAAACAATGGTTTAATTTGCCAAAAATTTGTCCTCCAATGTATGTTACTTTTCTGGTATGAAAACCTCGGTTTTTTACCAGCTAAACTGTTGATTAATAGTATTAATCAAGCTTTAATTACTGGTAATAATGCTGAGATTTTTAGTAATTTATCTCAGCAATTAAATAAGTTACAAATTAAGGGTTTCTTGGCGATAATTTCTCCTTTACATTTAACTATTTATGAGTTACAACTATTAAAAATATGCTCTGATTTTGACTGGAATTATATTAATTTTACTATTTTTGGTAATATTTTTGAACAGGCGATCGCCTCCAAAAAACGTCATCAATATGGAATTCATTTTACTACTGAAGCTGATATTATGAAAATTGTTCGGCCAACCATTAGTAAATATTGGGAAGCAAAGGCAGAATCAGCAACTACAGTTAAAGAATTAAGTCAATTACAAGTGGAATTAGCTAATTATAAAGTTCTTGATCCTGCTTGTGGAAGTGGTAATTTTCTCTATGTGGCCTATCAAGAATTAAAACGCATTGAACAAATTTTGCTAGAGAAAATTAGCGAGAATAAATCACAAATTTTGATGAGTTTTGTCACCCCAAATCAGTTTTTTGGGATGGACATTAATCCCTTTGCTGTGGAATTGGCCAAAGTAACTTTAATGATTGCTAGAAAAGTGGCCATTGACAGGTACAATTTAACAGAGTCTCCCTTACCTTTGGACAGTTTAGATAATAATATAGTGTGTCAAGATGCACTTTTTTCTGATTGGATTAAAGCAGATGCAATTATCGGAAATCCACCTTTTTTAGGAGGTCATAGAATTAGAACTGAATTAGGAGATGAATATGCCAAAAATGTCTTTACTAAATTTTCAGAGGTTAAAGATAAGGTGGATTTTTGTATTTATTGGTTTAGATTAGCCCATGATAATATTAACGACAAAGGTAGAGTTGGCTTAGTTGGTACAAATTCCATTAGTCAAGGATTATCAAGAACAGCATCTTTAGATTATATTACTAATAATAATGGCTATATTCATGACGCAATTTCTAGTCAAGAATGGTCAGGACAAGCTGCTGTTTTTGTTAGTATTGTCAACTGGACAAAAGAAAAACCAACTGCTTATTTTTTAGATAATAAACAAGTAAATTCCGTAAATTCTTCCTTGACTTCCTTAACAGATGTTTCCCAAGCTAAAAAGTTAAAAGTTAACGCTAATACTTGTTTTAAAGGTGTTCAACCCACCGGAAAAGGTTTTATTCTCACAGAAGTTCAAGCTAAAAAATGGTTAGATCAAGATAGTAAAAACCACGATATTATTAAACCATTTTTAGGAGCAAATGATCTCGCAAAAAATCCTTTAGGAAAACCTGAAAGATGGATCATTGATTTTAATACCATGAGTTTAGAAGAAGCTGCCAATTATCAATTACCTTTTCAATATATTAAGGAAAATGTTAAACCTGAAAGGGATAAAAATAAAGATCAAAAAACAAAAGAATATTGGTGGCAATTTCCTCGAACTCGTCCAGAAATGAGAGATAAAATTAATAATTTACCTTATTATTTTTGTATTCCTAGAGTGTCTAAATGGTTTATATTTTTACCGGCTAAAAAAGAATGGTTACCCGGTGATTCAACCGTAATTGTGGCCTTAGATGATTTTTATATCTTAGGAATATTAACTTCAAAAATTCACCGTTTATGGATAGAATCACAATGTTCCACATTAGGTGAAACCATCAGATATACCCATAATACCTGTTTTGAAACCTTCCCCTTTCCAACCCCCCTTTCTGATCCCCCCCAACCCTGCTTAGTAAGGGGGGAGCAAGGGGGGATTGTCGAAAAAATAAGGGAAACGATGGTAAATTTACATGAATATCGCAGTGAACAAATGTTAGCTAAACAATGGGGAATCACTCAGTTATATAACCAGTTTTTCCATGAACCGACTAGCAAATTAGCTAAATTACATCATGAATTAGATAATTTAGTAATGCAAGTTTATGGCTTTCAATCCAGTGATGATATTTTAGCGAAACTGTTAGAAATGAATTTAGGGTAGGGTGGCATTGCCCACCTTACCAACTAATAGAATTAAAAATATTAATCTAAATTGCCACCTAATCACTAAATATGGTAATATCTTTTGATTTTTTGTTTTAAGTGCCACCTTACAAAAACTAAAGTTGTTTGTTTCCCTTCCATACCCGTTCGTATTTATAAATTAAAGGTCATCTTCTTCCTGATTTAAGTTAGAAATTATTTGTTTTGTGATTTCATAAATATCTTGTTGATCTCCTTGTTTACGAATACCTATGGCCACCACTAAAACAATGACTTTATCTTCTTGAATTTGATAAATTATACGGTAACGTTGACCAATCGCCCGAATACTACGATAACCTTTTAAGTTTTTAAGTAAAGGTTTCCCTTGTTTTTCAGGTTCTAGTTTTAATTGTGTTAACCTTGTTAAAATTAGTTGTTGTTCGCGACGATCCTTAATTTTGGTTAAAAGTTTTTGAGCATTTTTGCTGAGAATTATTTGATATTCTGACATGAAAAATTATTATTATCTATTAAAAATTTAACTGAATCCTAATTCTGATTCTAATTCTTCTAAAGTAATAGTTTCGCCATTTTCTACTTGTTTAATACCTTCTTTTAAATCGGCCATTAATTCTGAATCTGCCATAATTGCTAAAGTTTCTAACCAAGATTCAAACTGTTCAATCTTAAAAGTAATCATGACAGGTTTTCCTTCTTTGGTAATAATTGCAGGACCTGTAGTCAATTTTTCGGGCAAACTAAAAAATTGCTCTTTTGCTTCATTAAGGGTTAAATATTTGGCCATCTTGAGGATTATTTGCTATTAATTTTTTTTATCTTATCACAAATTCCCTTGAACTGACAAATTAGATAGATACGCCACCAGCGCCATAACCAACCCCAAAAAACCACTAAAACCAAAATCAATGGCATTATAGGCGATTTTAATCCCCTTTGGTGACATATTTAAGCAGCCATACCACCCATTAATCCCTTTGCGCCTTTAGGCCTTTGCGTGAGATAATCAAATCATTGATAATTGTCAATAGTGTCTATATATTTTTGTTACAAAAATGTTAAGGATTATTGCAAAAAAGGAAAATTGTCCGCCAAAAGGTAACAACAAACAAGAAAATAATGTTAATTTAAAACACAGTAGTTAGAGATAAATTTTAGGAGAAAAGCCTTGGTATTAAGGGTAGCAGTTGTGGGAGGAGGTCCTGCTGGCAGTTCCGCCGCAGAAGTTTTAGTCAAAGCAGGTATTGAAACCTTCTTATTCGAGCGTAAATTAGATAACGCCAAACCCTGTGGTGGCGCGATTCCTTTATGTATGGTGGAAGAATTTGATATTCCCCCCGAAATTATTGACCGTAAAGTCCGCAATATGAAAATGATTTCACCTTCTAATATTGAAGTGGACATCGGTCAAACCCTGAAAAAAGATGAATATATCGGAATGTGTCGTCGGGAAGTTCTTGATGGCTTTTTACGCGAACGAGCTGAAAAATTAGGCACAACTGTCATTAATGGTACAATGTATCAATTAGACATTCCTAGCAATAAATCTGAACCTTATACCCTGCACTATGCTGACCATTCCAACGGTAGCACCGAAGGTGTGATGAAAACCCTTAAGGTTGACTTGGTAATCGGTGCTGATGGCGCCAACTCCAGAGTAGCTAAGGCGATCAATGCTGGCGATTACAACTACGCGATCGCCTTCCAAGAAAGAATTAGCTTACCCGAAGACAAAATGGCTTACTACCATGACTTGGCGGAAATGTACGTAGGTACTGACGTATCCCCCGATTTTTACGCGTGGGTATTCCCCAAATATGACCACGTCGCCGTGGGAACTGGTACAATGAAGGTAAATAAAGCGATTATCAAACAATTGCAAGCGGGAATTCGCACTAGAGCAGCCAAACGCTTAGAAGGTGGCAAAATCATTAAGGTTGAGGCACACCCCATCCCTGAACATCCCCGTCCTCGTAGAGTAGTTGGTCGAGTTGCTTTGGTAGGCGACGCAGCAGGTTATGTCACCAAGTCCAGTGGCGAAGGAATCTACTTTGCGGCCAAATCTGGTAGAATGTGCGCGGAAACCATCGTCGAATTATCCAACAATGGGCAAAAAGTCCCCACGGAAAGCGACTTAAAAGTCTATTTACAACGTTGGGATAAGAAATATGGCTTAACCTACAAGGTTTTGGACATCTTACAAACCGTATTTTACCGCTCCGACGCAACTAGGGAAGCGTTTGTGGAAATGTGCGCCGACATTGACGTACAGAAACTCACCTTCGACAGTTACTTATATAAAACTGTTGTACCCGCCAATCCCTTAGTTCAATTGAAAATTACTGCGAAAACCCTCGGTAGTTTACTCAGAGGAAATGCGTTAGCTCCTTAATTTATGGGGGGGAAAATTAATAAATTTCCCCCTGATAAACAGCAAAAATTTTAGATCAAAAATCAGAGATTATTAACCTTTAACTTTGACAATAAATTGGGATTTACTAACCAAAATTCTAGTAAATGACTATTAATAAATTAGATTTTCCTCTCGCTAAAGCTGAATATTTATTAACTCGTGTTGCTGAACCGGGCGAAGGAGGTGATAAAAAGAATTATTGGCAGAATATTTTAGGTTTTAAATCGGCAGAAGCTATTCGCGAAGCTATTTTAACTTCGGTTTCTATTTCTAATTTACAACCCCAAGGTAAACATCAATTTGGAGATCGTTATACTGCTAGTATTAATATTATTACAAAATCGGGAGAATCTCGTCCGATTTTAACAATTTGGTTGGTTAATTTTGGTGAAAATACTGCTCGTTTTATTACCGCAATTCCTGAACATAAAAAACCTAATTAAATATGAATAAATTTAACCTATTTGACACAGTCAAATTAACAGAAGAAATTACCTTATTTAATGGTGAAATTGCTCCCCTTAATACCATTGGTGTCATTGTCGAAAATTATAATAATGGTGAAGCTTATGAAGTAGAATTATTTGGTAAATGGGTTAAATATGACAGTGAAAATAATCTTATTGAAACTAACAAAAATGATCCTAATTCTTTTCTGGAAACAAGGGGAGTTGAAACTATCAAACCTAACCAATTAATTTTGATAAAACCCGCTTCGGAAACCGTGGGAGTGAGAGCACAATTATTATCATTATTAGAAAAATTATCAGAAGATAATATTTTAGAAGTGAAAAAGTTTGCGGAATTTTTACAATATAAAAACACTCAATCTTTATGTTAAAAAGGTGGGAAATTCCCACCATAATTTTAGTTAGGATAACAGACTTTTGTACCACCTAAACCACAATAACCGTTAGGGTTTTTGGCTAAATATTGCTGATGATAATCTTCAGCGTAATAAAATTCGGGAGCATCAATAATTTCCGTGGTAATCTCCTGATAACCCGCTTTTTTTAACTCATTTTCGTAGGTTACTTTTGATATTTCAGCTAGTTTTTTCTGAGTATCATTATAACAGTAAATACCAGATCTATACTGAGTACCAACATCATTTCCTTGACGCATTCCTTGGGTAGGATTATGACTTTCCCAGAATACTTTTAAGAGGTTTTCATAACTAATGATAGATGGATCATATACTACGAAAACCACCTCATTATGACCAGTTAAACCACTACAAACCTCCTGATAAGTGGGGTTGGGGGTATAACCAGCAGCGTAACCCACCGCAGTGGTGAACACTCCTTCTAGTTGCCAAAATTTTCTCTCAGCACCCCAAAAACAACCCAGACCAAAAATCGCCATTTCCATATTGACGGGAAAAGGTGGCTTGAGGGGATTGCCATTTACATAATGACTGGCCGGAACTTTCAGAGGCGTTGATCTACCTGCCAGGGCGTTTTCGGGTTTTGGCATCTCGCCTTTTTTGCCAAATAAACCAAATAAAACCATAATCTTAAAATCCCAAATTTTGTTACATTACTTAATAATAATCAGTTTAAATTAAATTGTGTTAAGAATAAATAATAATTTTAAAAAATGAGCTATTATTTGACAAAATTATGACAACTTATTAAAGATTTATCTATGATCAGAAAAAATAACTCTAATGAAAATAATAACCTACCGATTCTTTATTTTGATGGCGGTTCAAGGGGAAACCCTGGTAAAGCGGCAGGTGCTGCTGTTTTAGTCATGCCTGATGGTAGTAAACATAGTGCTAGTAAATATATTAACTTTGCTACTAATAATGAGGCCGAATATACGGGATTAATTGTCGGTTTAGAAAAGGCCAAAGAATTAGGAATTAAACAGTTAAATATACAAGGAGATAGTAACTTAGTCGTTAATCAAATACAAGGAAATTGGCAAGTTAAAAGTCCCAATTTACAAAATTATTATCATCAAGCAAAACAATTAATTAAAAATTTTTCTTATACGATTAAATGGATTCCGAGAGAACAAAATAAATTAGCAGATGAAGCGGCTAATTTTGCCATGGATAAAAAGCAAGGTGAAGGATTAAAAAATGAGCCAAAAGTGGAGGATATTCCAGGAATAAAACCAGATATTGCGAACCTAATTAAACTAGGAAATAAAGCAAAATTACAAGATTATCTTAACCTAAAATCAGGATATGATGAATATTCCCATAAAAAAATCAGACAACTTGAGCAATTAATTACCCCAGAAAATCAAGAAAAAATCCTCAAAAATTGGCAGGGAAATGATAGTTATTTAGCCAAAGTATATCGATGGAATTTACGAGGCTTACCTCCAGAAATGGCGATCAAAAAAGTAGAAATAGAAGCAGAAACCGAAGCAAAAGTAACTGGAGAACATCCTTGGAAAAACCAACAAAAAACCGAAAAACCTCCTCAAATATCTGATATATATTATCAAGGAGACATAGTTTTAATTAATAATTTTTTCCCACCAGAAAACCAAAAACAGGGCTTAATAATCGAACCACCAAAACAGCTAAAAAATGGCAAATGGTTAATCACCATGGAAGTAGAAGAAATTAATTTACCTTTAGATGTAATTGTCAATTGATTTGTAGGGTGGGTTAGGCAGCCAACAAGCTAGGAGGCCCAACCCAAATCATCAAACTTGCCGTAACCCACCAGCCCAGAGCTACTTATCTCGTAGGGTGGGTTAGGCAGCCAACAAGCTAGGAGGCCCAACCCAAATCATCAAACTTGCCGTAACCCACCAGCCCTGATCTGGTGGGTTACGGTGGATTGTTCAATGTGGGTGATGGTTGCGGAATTTTTGCCCCGATTACCCACCCTACAATTGACCACCTCCCCCTCACCTCGTGGTCCGTGGGGGCCGGGGGGTGAGGGTACAATCCCCTTGGAGGTTGCGGAATTTTCGCCACCTAACCCACCCTACTTATCTAAGGATTGCCAATCAACCCAAATAATTTGGCGAAACTACCCAAAATAGTAATAATAAAACCAGCAACCACACTTTTATTGATAAACTCCTGAAATTCAATTCGTTTACCCATACCGTCAACTTTATTCTCAAAACTTTGAATTTCCGTTTTAATTTGCGTGCCTTGTGCCTCTAATTTTTCCTCAACCCGTTTAAGTTCACCCTCCAAACGAGTTGGACCAATTTCCAATTTACCTAAACGTTCATCAACTTTGTCAAAACGAGTTTTAACTTCATTAGCAAATTTATCTATTTTTTGGTCAATCTTATCTATTTTTTTGTCAATTTGTTCAAACTTTTCCTCAAATTTGTTCTCAAAATTGGAAAATTTCTGGTCCAAATATTCATTCAAATCCTGCTCAATCATTACAGACATGGGTTAAACTCCTAGTTACAATCTTTATAAAAACGCGGGAACTTTTAAAATTATTCCCCATTTTTTTCTTAATTTATCATTAAATGCACGAAATTAAAATCTTGTCAAGCAAGCTGGAAACATCTATTTAAGCCGATCGCCTTGGCAGATATCCCCCTCACCCGGTGGGAGAGGGGTGAGGGGGTTAGATGAGGGTTGTTGAATTTTAGCACTGATTACCAACCCTACAATCTAACTTAGCGTCTTCTTAGCGCCTTTGCGCCTTTGCGTGAGATAATCAAGTGTTAAATTGAATACCCAAACCCAAAATCTTCTTAGCGCCTTTGCGTGAGATAATCAAGATAGCGCTAAAGCGCAACAACAAACCTTTATTTCTGACTACTTACTTATTAATTGCAAAACTCCTTGTAAAAAGAAGTAAATAGCAAGACAAATTAATAAGGTTTTAAAAGCTAAACTAACAGTTTCCTCTGGTAATTTTGGTAAAAATCTCGTGCTAATTTGCGCACCAATTAAACCACCAATTCCTAATATAATTCCCTCAAAAAATAGCACATTTGCGCTATAATAATGACCGATGGTAGCGGAAATTGATGTAATTACAATTACACCTAAGCTGGTTTGAATCGCAACCTTAATTTTTTGGCCTAATAATAACATTTGTAAAGGAACCATAATTACTCCTCCTCCTACTCCAAAAAAACCCGCTAAAAAACCCGCTGTTCCTCCTGTTAATAAACGGGAAAAAAAAGGATCAAATTTAAGCTGATTATCTTCTTTTTCACTAAGTTTTTGCTTGAAATTAGTGAGAAATATATTAAAAATTAGCAAAATTGAAAAACTGAATAATAAAATATAATCAGCGACTTTGTTGGCAAAATAAACCCCTATTTGAGCGGTAATTAAAGAGGGAATTGCTAAGTAAAATACGGGTTTAAATTTAAGATAACCCATGCGAAAATTCTGCACACTTCCAGAAAGGGAAGTAATTACAATGGCTAAACTACTTGTCGCCACAGCTTGAACAGGAGTATAATTTAAACTAATTAATATGGGCACTAAAAGTGTGCCTCCCCCAATTCCTAATAAACCGGCTAACAGTCCACTGACTAAACCACCAATTCCCAAGATTAACCAAGTTTCACTCATCTTTTCTCTAAAAGGTTAACTTCCATATTTAAGTTCATAATTTGCTTACCCTAACATAAAGTTAAGGGGCAATTCTTGACTTATGACCAAAAATATGCTATATAAAAATAACTGATTAGCATAAAGTAAATAATATTTAAAAACCATGCAAGAATTTTTTGAAAATGTAGCTCGTTATCCCCGTTATTTAATTAGTTTAATTTTAGGCATCTTTTTTGCTCTTTTTGAGAAAATTAAACCACTGTTTCGCAAACCCTTGACAGCCATCGCCTTAATTGGCATACTGGTAGGAGGATTCACGTTTCTTGTTTTTACCTTACGAGCTATGTTAGGTTTTTAACCATTGATAATTATTTTAGTTGATAATTTGTGTTAACCAGGTAATCTAGGGTTTATTATCAATTATTTAGCGGAACTTTTATCACCACAAAGTAACAATTTTATTCAATTTTAAAGGGGGCAATTATGGCCGATAATCGTAGAGTTTCGCGTGTCGCCGCCCAGATCAAGAGAGAAGTTAGTCAAATGTTGATTAGCGGTATCAAAGATGATCGGGTAGGTGCTGGAATGGTCAGTATTACGGATGTGGAAGTAGCCGGCGATTTGCAACACGCCAAAATATTCGTCAGTATTTATGGTACACCCGAAGCCAAAGCCCAAACCATGGAAGGTTTAAAATCGACTGTTGGTTTTGTGCGCCATGAATTAGGGCAAAGAATTAAAATCCGTCACACACCGGAAATTAGATTTGTTGAAGATACTTCCCTGGAAAGAGGCGATCGCATGATCCACCTAATTAATCAAATTCGCCAGCAGGAGAAAGAAAAAGAGCAGTTAGTCGATCACCTTGAGTAAATTATGGTATTACCATCTTTAGACAGTCTGACTCTTAAGGAAAAAATTGGACAAATGATCGTAGTGCGTGCCACGGGTCATTGGTTCGACCATCAAAGGCGTTATCCGGTATGGGAAGCAAGCAATTCTCAGTTAAAATATTGGTTAGAAGACCTTAAAATTGGGGGAGTAATTTTACTCGGAGGAAGTGCCGCGGAAATCTCTTTGAGAACTCAAAAGCTGCAACAATGGAGTAATATTCCCCTTCTTTTTGCGGCGGATATTGAAGAAGGAGTCGGACAAAGATTTGCGGGCGCAACTTGGTTTCCACCACCAATGAACATCGGGGCAATTGCCAAGAAAGACTTGACAAAGGCGCTAGAATATGCTAGGAAAATGGGCGCAATTACGGCTCAGGAAGCGTTGGCGATCGGGATTAACTGGATTTTAGCACCAATTGTTGACGTTAATAATAATCCTGAAAACCCCGTCATCAATATTCGCGCTTTTGGGGATACTCCTGACCTGGTAGGCGAATTGGGCGCCGCTTTTATCAAGGGTACCCAATCTTACCCTATTTTAACCACCGCCAAGCACTTTCCTGGCCATGGTGACACAGCCTCCGATTCCCATTTAACTTTACCTGTTATTCCCCACGATCTCGATCGCCTCGCCAAGGTTGAATTGCCACCCTTCCAAAAAGCGATTTCCGTTGGCGTTGATAGCGTTATGACGGCACATTTAATCATATCTACCTGGGATGATCAACGCCCGGCAACTCTTTCTCATGCCTGTTTAACGGGTCAACTTCGGGAAAAATTAGGTTTTCAGGGGTTGATTGTTACAGATGCTTTGATTATGGCCGGAGTCGCCAATTATGCCAGTTTAACCGAAATTAGCGTCATGGCGATCGAGGCTGGAGCCGATCTTTTATTAATGCCTGCTGATCCGGAAATGGCGCTAAACTCAGTTTACGAAGCAGTTTGCTCCGGTCGAATCAGCAAAGATCGTATTGATCAATCTTTACAACGGATTTGGCAAGCTAAAGGAAAAATACAGCAACAGAAAATAGATCTTGATCAAATTGCTAAACCTGAAGCTGTCCACACGGCAGCCGAAATCATAAAAAAAGGGGTGCAGACCAGTTTAAATGTGCCTATATCTCCACCTATAAGCCCTGTTTTGCCCATTAATTTGATTTTGATCGATGATTTGCTAAAATGTGACTTTCTTGCCCCTTCCTGCCCAGCTATTGCCATACCACAAAAATTAGGCTATCAAATGCAAGTCAGAGAGCAAAATCAAGTCCCAGAAAACCTAGAAGAAATCGGTCTTTTGCAACTATTTACGAGGGGTAATCCTTTTCGGGGCAGCGCAGGATTAAGTAAAAATACCCAGCAATGGCTCAAAAAAGCCTTAGACAAGGTTGCAATTAAGGGATTAGTGGTTTATGGTAGTCCTTATGTTTTGGATTGGTTAAAAGGGGAAATTTCGCTGGAAATACCGTGGGTATTTACCTTTGGTCAAATGGAGCAAGCTCAAACCATAGCACTGGAAACCCTATTCGGTGTGTCAAGATTTTCTGACTTACACCCAGGAGAATTTATGTAAAGAACCAACTCCATTAAATTGGACATAATCCTCAAAGAAAGAACAATAACCTTTATTTCTTAAGGATTTGAGCTAGTTTGTAAGAGATTAAGACAATAAGTAGTTTTTCTGAGTTTCTTCCCTAGGATAGATGTCTTTAAGGGGAATTATGGAAAAATGTAACTAAATATACTGCAAAAAAATGTCACTATTCTGGTTTTTTCAGTTATATTGTTCATAAGCACATTTAAAAGGTTAAAGTTCATGTCATCAACAACATTAGTAGCACCCAAAGCCCATTACGACATCACCATGATTAAAGATGAAGCACGTCAACTGGTAGAAAAAGGCACAGTAAGCCGTCATCAGCCCATTTATGTATTATGTCAATATATCCCTGCTCGTGAGTGGGTGTATGTGGAATGTGAATTGGAAAAATCCGATTTTTTATTAAGAGATCAGATTAGTGACTTAATTCCCAATCAAAACTGGGATAACGACTAAAAAAGAAATTATTTCACCAATTGAATCTAAATTTAGTTAGAAAAATTAGGATTAACGAATTATTAACCAAGTCTTATTAATCAGAAGGAGACTTCCCATGACTACAGCAACATTGCATCCTTATTCCATCGAAATTATCCAAGATGAAGCAAGACAACTGGTAGATAAAGGGAAAATAAGTCTTCAACAGCATATTTATACCCTTTGTGATTATATTCCAGCCCGTGAGTGGCAATGGGTGGAAAATGAATTAGAAAAATGGGATTATTTATTAAGAGATCGCATTTGCGATTTGATTGGTTGTCAAAAATGGGATAATGATTAATGGAAGTAAAAAGTAATAAGTAAAAGAATAAGCTTTAAATTATTAACTAAAACATTAACTTAATTGATCTTAGTTAATAATTAAAAATTAAGAGCTTGTTTTTACTTAAAATTGTGCCAAATAAGTTGATAAATCTTCTATTAACCGGGTTAATTCTGCTTCGGTGGTAATTTTTAGACGCTCGTCTCTAATCGTCAATAAAACTTTAGCAGCAAAAGGACTAGCATAAATATTCGGATTACAAAAAACTTCTAAAAAAACATCTCCAGTATAACGATATTCCATCGCTTTTTGAGGAGTGGGACGACCTCCACCATGGACGGCAATTGCTTTTAAACTATTCATTAAGATGGCAATTTCTCCTTGCAATTTTTCAGCAGCTTCGGGAGTAAAACTGAAACTAACTGCTCCTTGAAGTAAATTAATTGTTAATGGTGACATAAGCAAAATTTTCTCATTAAAAATAACAATTTAATTATACAGCAGGCCAGATGCCTGCTCCACAAATTTAACTAATCTAAGTAAAATTTGTATTTATTATAAATCTCCTCACCTACTAATTGTTCTTTAAATTCGGCAGGTATTTTATATTCTTCTGTGTGATATTGTTCACGAACTAAAATAAGAGAATCATAGGCATTTTTCCAATCTTTTAAAGTTCTAATTAAATTGGCATATTCCCGATAGGAATCCCGATGTCTGTCTTGTAAAGCAATGTATTGAAGAATAATAGCAAAAATTTTGGGATTAACTTTGTTTTTAGGAAGTCCGATAATTGGTGCTAATTTTTCAAAGATTTGATAATCTTTCATAATCGGAATAATTAACTCTTTAGTATCAGTTAAGACGGATTTTTCTAAAGGATCTAGAATTTCTGAGACTCGAATTAGAATGTTAAAGTCACTTAAATTATAAGCTTTAAATAAACTGAGAAGTTTTAATCCTAGTTCAGCTTCAGAGAGAATTTTTAACTCTTCTTGATAATTTTGTAATGCTTGTTTTCCTTCTTCTGATTTTACCTCCAGTAACACTAATTCTAATTGTTCTTGAACTTTAATAATAAAGCTCTCTTTGTCTAATTCTTGACCCAATAAATTCGCAACATTCTGATAAAATTCCTGTTGTTTGCGACCTTGATAACGTAACTCGGTTTGGTCAATGGCCAAAAAGCTGTTTTTCGATTTTATTGCCACATCTAACAAATCTGTACTCTCTTTTAACCCCTCATAATCTCCCTCATCTTTGAGAAAATAACTCCTAATTTTCAGGAAAGAAAGGAAATCTTGACTATTAAATTTTTCTAAATCTTGGGATTTGGCGATCGCCCCAATACTGTTCAATTCTCCCAAATACGTTTTATAGAGGGTAATTGCATCATCCGGCACATAGGCTTTCTTGCCTGTAAAAACAAAATCGAAAAGACTATTCGGACCAAGTAAAGGACGATTCCACCAAGGTTGTTCGTGTGCGGCTAGTTTTAACAACTTGGCCTGTTCCTCTTTGTTGACCAGTAAGTGGATTAGGACAGTGCGAAATAACGATAAACCGGCAATTCCCGCAACTCCAGAGCCCCCCATGATGGCTAAAGTTAACAGCCAATTAGAGGGACTTTCCTCGGCTATATCGGCCAAAGTGGGTGATTTACTTGGGTTTTCTGTGGGTGATTTATTTATCTTGTCAAGTACCTCTAATTTTTTGTTTAAATCTTCCTGTTGCTTTCTTTTCTCTTGGTCAAGCTGTTTTAATTCTTCAATGTCCTTATTTTGGGCAATTAGATCAGATGATTTTGCCAAACTTCCTTCCCCAACAGTTAAGCCAACCACCGAAACACTAGCAATCACAAGCATTTTCGCCAAATTAGTATTCATAGATCAAATCTCAAGAAATGGATTACTGATCTATCCTGACAGAAATAATAATTTATGCAGTTTTTTTAATTTATTTCAGTAAAATTTTTTTTGCTTCATTTATGGATTTATAAACCAATCCATAAATGATTCGGCAATCTATTCTTCTAGGTAATTTTCATACTTTCTGTAAATATCAAGTGCAGGGTAATCTTGTTTAAATTCCGGTGGAAGATTGTATTCTTCAGGAGAATATTGTCCACGAAGTAAACTAACACAATCGTAAGCTTTTTTCCAATCTTTGAGGGTAATAATTAAGCTTTCAAATTGTTTATAGGAATCTCCATGTCTATCTTTTAAAGCCAGATATTGAATGATTCTGACAAAAGTTTTCTGGTTCAGTTTGCTTCCTTGAATCCCAATAATGGGCGCTAATTTTTCAAAAACATCATAATTTTTTTCCACCAAACTAACTAATAGTTGGCTATCAGTTAAGGTTTCTTTTTCCAATGTCGCCATGATTTCTACCACCCGATTAAGAATAGAATAGTCAGCCAGGCTATACTGTTTAAATAAAGATAGAAGTTTGAGACCTAAATCATTTTCAGATAATAGTTCAAGGTGTTTTTCGTAATTGTGTAAGGCTTCTTGACCTTCATCTGATTTTACGTCTGGTAAAATACGTTCTAATTCCTGTTTAACTTCGGTCTTAAATTCTTCCCTTTCTAAATTCCTACTTAAAAGTGTAATTATGCGCTCATAAAACTTTTGCTGACTTAGTCCACGATATTGTAATTCTGCTTGGTCAATGGCCAAAAAGCTATTTTTAGCTTTAATAGCAACTTCTAAAAGATCAGCACTATTTTGTAATCCTTGATAATCGCCAACATTTTTGATTAAAAAACTTCTTATTTTCAATAAAAATAAAAAGTCAGCTCCATTGAATTTTTGCGAATCTAAACTTCTGCACATTACGGCAATATTTTTAAATTCCGCCATATAATTTTTATGCAAAGTGAGTGCATCTTCAGGTACTTCTACTTTCTCCTGACGACTAAAAACTAGATCCCAAAGACTATCTTGACCAGATAAAGGACGATTCCACCAAGCTTTTTCTTCTGTATTATTGTTCATAATTTTTCTACTTTTCAAACAACTTATTATCTAATTTAAACAACATTAGTTAAGCAAATTATAACCTAAATCTTTTAAAATTAGATAACACTGATTTAACTTGCTGTCTATTATGAAGGATATTCGCTCTGAGGTAAATAAAGTTTTAATTATTACTTTACTACTTAATTTATTTGTGATGATTTTAAAATGGGTAGTAGGATTAGCCACAGGAGCTTTAAGTTTACAAGCTGATGCTTTGCATAGTGTTACCGATAGTGCTAATAATGTTTTAGGCTTGGTCGCTATGCGTTTTTCTTCTCCTCAACCTGATCGAGATCATCCCTATGGCCATCAAAAATTTGAAGCTTTGGGCGCTTTAGGTATTAGTGCTTTTTTAGGCATTGCTTGTTTTGAAATTTTAAAAGGTGCGATTGATCGTATTTTAAATGGTATTACCGTAGTTAATATTAATCCCGGTGAATTATGGATTTTATTAATGGTATTAGGAGTTAATATTTTTGTCGCTTTTTATGAGAGAAATGTGGGGCAAAAATTGGGTAGTCCCATCTTAATTGCGGATGCTAAACATACCATGAGTGATGTGTGGGTAACTATCATGGTTTTAACCGGTTTAATCGGACTTTGGCAAGCTAGAGTTTTAAATATACCCCAATTACAATGGTTAGACGTAATTTTAGCCTTTCCAGTGGCTATTTTGGTGTTTAAAAGTGGTTGGGAAGTCTTACGAGAAAATTTACCTTGGTTGGTGGATGAAATGGCCATTGCTCCCGAGGACATTCATCGAGTGGTCATGGAAGTTAACGGAGTGGTAAACTGTCATAATATTGCTTCTCGTGGAATGTTGGGAAGACAAGTATTTATCGAAATGCACTTGATTGTTAAAGCTGGTGATGTGGAAACCGCCCATCAAATTACCGAAGATGTGGAAACTATTTTACAACAACGTTTTGCGCCTGTTAGAACCTTAATTCATATAGAACCGCCCAATTATCAATCCGATGAAATTAGCTATTAACAAACAATTGACAATTGACAATTGACCATGAACAATGGTGGAAAAATAAGAAATGAAAAAGATATTTTCTCAAAAATATGAAGATTAAACGACGAACTTTTTTACAAGGAGCAGGATTCGGATTATTAAGTTTAGGAATTGGTGACTTTTCTTTGGTTAAAAATCCTAAATTAACAAAATATTACCAAACTTTAGCAGAACCAACCACCAGAAAATTAGCTTTATTAATTGGTATTAATAATTATGGTTCTTTTCCCTCTTTAAAAGGATGTTTAACGGATGTGGAATTGCAACGGGAATTGTTAATTCATCGTTTTGGATTTCAGCCCCAAGATATTATTACTTTAACAAATAAATCAGCGACTCGTAACCAGATTGAAACCACCTTTAATGAACATCTTATTAAACAAGCAAAATCCGGCGATGTGGTGGTTTTTCATTTTAGTGGTTATGGTAGCCAAGTAAATTTTCCTGACTTAAATAACCCCGATAATGAGCAATTAGTTAATAGTTTAGTTCCCGTAGATAGTAATAATAGAGATCTGGCCAATGATATATTATTAACTACTTTAGCACTATTAGGTCGCTCACTTTTAACTAATAAATTAACCATGGTTTTTGATACCAGTTTTCAAGCAAATGAATCCTTAAATAAGGGAATTCTGTTAGGGCGATCGCTTAATCTACCTCCGGCCAATAATCTTAATCCTGACGAACTTAGCTGGTTAACAGAACTTATTAATAATAATACATTAGAGCGCCAAAAATCGAATAAACAACAGTCAGTTTTCCCCGGAATCAGGTTAATTTCCGCCCAAGAAAATCAAGTCGCTAGAGAAATGGAATTAAAGGGAACTTCGGCCGGTTTATTTACCTATTATTTAAGCCAATATTTATGGCAAATCTCCACAGCTAGCACTATTCAGACAACTTATCAAATAGTTAATTCCCAAATCGAGAAAATAACTAATAATACTCAATCTTGTCAACTTATAGGTAATAGTCAATCGGCCATCTTTACCTACTATCTTTTACCCGAACAACAAGAAGGAGCAGAGGGAATTATTACCAAATTAGAAGATAAGAATATCGTAAAAGTCAAATTACTAGGATTACCCCATAATCTGATCCAAAATTACGGAATTAACTCCTGGTTAACGGTATTAAATTCAGCAGAAAAACTGCAAATTCAGTCTCAATTCGGATTAAATTTCTCGGCAAAAGTAGAAGGTGAAACTACTAATTTAGTGGGAAAATTTGTCCAAGAATGGATTAGAATGATCCCGAAAAATATCAGTTTAACTGTTGCGTTAGATTCCGAATTAAGTCGCATAGAAAAAGTCGATTCCACCAGTGCTTTTTCGGTGATTGATGCAGTTTCTTTAGTGGTAAATAAAGGTGAACAATTCGCCGATTGTATTTTCACCAAAACCAATGGTCAAAATTATCAAATTTTAGATATTAATGGTGTTTCATTACCAAATACCCTCGGAGTAGCTAATGAAGCAGTAAAATTAGCAGTCAAACGTTTAGAAAGTAATTTAAACAATCTTTTGGCAGCTAAAATATGGAATTTAACTATTAATAATAACTCTTCTTGTTTAGGAGTAAAGGTATCTTTAGAAACTATTGAACCTGATAAACAAACAATTTTACAATTACAAACTAAACGTTATTCCCCTAATTCTTTAAATTCTAATACTCAATCTTCTTCTCTTAATTCCCGTTCAAATACATTAAAAACCGGGACAAAAATACAGTATCGTCTCGAAAATTATAGCAATGATTCCCTCTATTTTCTATTAGTTGGAATCAATTCCAAAGGCCATCCTTTTAGTATTTATCTCCCCGAAAACCCCGAAGATTTTGGTTTAATTTCTCCGAGTCAAACCGTGATTTTTCCCGAACCAGAACAGGCCTTTGATTGGAGAATCTCTGGCCGAGAAGGAATCACTCAAACTACGATTATCTTTAGTAAAGCACCTTTTCAAGAAACTTTAACGGTTTTAGGTCAAATGAAACAATTTCAAGGAGGAGTCGAAAAATTATTGGAAATTTCCGACCCCGTCAAAGTCGCTAACTCCCTTTTAGAAGACCTAGATACAGCAAGTGCTGTAAGTCGTGACTTAGGAGGAAGTAACCCCGAATTTTATGCCTTGGATGTGCACAATTGGGCGAGTTTTTCCTTGAGTTATTCCATTTCAAAATCAAATTGAGGCATTACTTTCAACACCCCCATTCCTAAATCCTTGGTCGAGAGTATCTTGGTTTCAAAGAGAGCTAAAATATGATTTGGTTGGGGTTTTCCTTTACTTGCTCCCGTAACCCCCATGGCAATAATCACCACAAAGGAATCATTATTACTCTGACATACTTTTTGCCAGTCTAAAATTCGTTGATCCTCATAGTCAAATTCCGAGAGAAGATATAAACTACCTGCTTCGGTTTGAATAAGACCTAAACAAAATTTCTCCTCAGTAAAGGGATTTTCCCCCGGATTAAAACAAATTCCCTTGATTCCGTTTTCTTCTTGTAATTTTTCGATGATTACTTCACCTTTTGGCCTTGAGGTTTGAATCAAAATAGCGGGCATGGCTTCACCGCTAGG
The DNA here is from genome assembly GCA_011391125.1 of Synechococcales cyanobacterium S06. Taxonomy (GTDB): domain Bacteria; phylum Cyanobacteriota; class Cyanobacteriia; order Cyanobacteriales; family JAABRE01; genus JAABRE01. The sequence continues at coordinate 8,595 of JAABRE010000028.1, read as the reverse complement.
AATGATCCCTTCATCAGCGTAGTAAATGCGGGAATTTTCTTTAAAGATTTCCATGGTCTCCCAAGGAATCAGACTAAATTTAATGAAAGAATTTTCGGGGATTAAATCATCTTCAATGGGAACACGAAAAGTGGAGTCGTCATCGTCGTCATCGTCATCCTCCATTTCTTCGAGCATTTGCCTCAATTGGGAGGTTAAATCCGGTAAAGTGGAAACCTTAACCGCAGTGGTAGCCTTTTTTTTCGAGGATTTTTTACCTTGAATTGGTAACTCAACTTGATAGGTTTTGCTAATGTCTTCGGGAATTTCTTCGCCTAACTCGTCTATATAATCCCAATAAAAGCGTTTTAATGCTTCTAAACTCAAATAAACCGTGAGGGCTTCTTCCTCATCTAAAAAAGGCCGCATTCCCTCAAATGGGTGAAGACTACCAAAAATAGGTTGAATTTGTTCCGAGTCTAATTCCTGCAAATCAAAATCATCATCTTCGTAGTCGGGTTCAAAATCATTGGCCTCAAAATTTAAAAACCAACAATCTTGAGACAGAAAAGCACTCTCTAGCTTTTCCATTGATTTTTCTTGGAGGACGATTTCGCGAAAACGTTTCAGGGATTCTAAGGACCGATACATAATAAACCCATATTCTTGACCTAACATTCCCAGTACCGAAGCATAGATATTAATGGGTTCGGCTTGGTCGATTTCTATGGCAATAATATCACAATCAGTCAAAGTGTCCCATAAACCATCTTCCCAGAGTTCTAGAGCTAACGCATTGAGGGATTTTTCATAATCCGGGGGAATTTGGGGAGTTCTCTTTCTGTAGGTATTTTCTAAACTACGAAATAACTCATCAATTAAGGGTAATTGGGGAGCATAATCAATATTAATGTCTAAATTTTGTAAGGCCCCTCTTAAAAAAAACTGAATTTCGCGATCTTTGACGACTATTTTCTGTGGACGACCTGGTTTAGCTGGACTATGGGGATTTTCGATCGCCTTAATTAAAGTTCTGACAATTGCTTCTGGTCCTTGTTCAGAAGATACCATATCCATGGCTCTGACGATCCCCTCTGACCCGTCAATCCAAATAATACACTCCCCATCGGTGGGCGATCCCATTTCGGGTTCAACACCTTCGATGACGCGGCGATCTCCCTCCCAGACACTAGGAGTTTGGGGGATTTTTTTAATTCGACGTTGGGTATTTTGCGGGAGTGAGTTCATGGGAATAAGATTCTAAAATAATTTACAGAAATGATTGTTAAGCTAGTTCATGGCCGACTGAGACAATCACGTCTCGGAGTTGTTGTTCTGAAGCTGTTGTTTCGACGGTCACAATCTTGCTAGTTACATCTACTTCGACGATACTGGAGGGCAGATTTTTGACAAGAGCATCTTTAATAGTTTGAGCACATACTTCGCAAGCAATACTCGGTACATTTAAGGTTATCAGCATCACTAATATTATCACCAAATAAAAATTTACTTTTATTAATTATAGGATATTCTCTTTACCATTTCAGCACGGCGGCCTCGATTCCCTGTTCTCGTTTAATTTTACTGTCCTTTTCAATCCAAGCGATGACCTGTTGATGGGTTAAATCCTCGAGGTTAACCGCACTATCGGCCGCAATTCTGCCTAATAATCTTAGGGAGGAGATGGTCAGTCGCGTTAAAAATTTCTCCTGTGAGGACAATAAAGCGGCCTCAACGTCGGCGGATTCTTCTGCGGTTAAAAATTCGGCTTGGTTCATCTGTTTTACTCCTAAATTGGTTTGATCACGCAAAGACGCAAAGACGCAAAGGTAGTTTTTACGTTGTGGGTGGGCTGGATTTCTTTTTGATTAAATAGCCGCAACGGTGTTCGCCGTGGTTAATCCAGTGGGTTCTTTCTACTATACAATCGGGAAGGGCAAAAGCAAACATTTCCAGTTCGTTTCCACAGACACTGGGAAATGATTCGGCTACTTCTGCGATGGCACAATGATGTTCTGCTAGTAGATATTCTTCTCCTTCTTTGACGGAATGTAGTTCGGCCATGTAGCCTTCTTGTTGTCTTAATTCCAGTAACTTATTGACTCTTTTTTCTAGTTCTCCTGTCCCCATATATTTTCGATAGGAATCAGCTTTTTTTGACCACTGTTTTTTAAAAACTGTCTGGAGCTGCTCTTCCCCTAATGTCTGTGCCAAGGTGTCTAAAAATGATACGGCAAATGGACCATAGGCATTCGGAAATTTCTCTTTTCCTTTGTTACTCAGTTGATAGATATAATTTGGCCTTCCCATACCATTTTGGACTACCTCATATTTAATCAATTTTTCTGCCTGCAAGTCTTTTAAGTGTCTGCGAGTCGCTTGCAGACTGATTTCTAGCTCCTTGGCCAATTCTTGCACTGTTCCTTGATTATGTTTGAGTAGGTAGGTCAAAATCCCTTCTTTACTCGAATTTATCTCTTTTGTTGTCATTGTATTCACCAAATTAACTTGAGCAAATTTTTTTTTAGTTTGACAACATTTTAGTTGCTAATGTACCATAGAATATACTTTAGTAACAAAAAAGTTGTTTAACTACCATAGTAGTATATGGTGAAACGGAGAGCACAGATGAAAACTCTTTTTTCTAAAAGAGCAAAAAAAGAGTAAATTAAACACTTAGAGAGAAAACACAATTAAAATGAATACTTCTGTTAAAACCTTAGTTAACCAACCCTATAAATACGGGTTTATTACCGATATTGAAGCTGATACCATTCCTAGAGGCCTCAATGAGGATATTGTTCGTCTAATTTCGTCCAAGAAAAATGAACCTGAGTTCATGTTAGAATTTCGCCTCAAAGCCTATCGCCAATGGTTGAAAATGGTTGAACCGACTTGGCCTCACGTCAGTTATCCTACTATTGATTATCAAAATATTATCTATTACTCTGCACCGAAACAAAATAAAGAAAAAATTAAGAGTTTAGATGAAGTTGATCCCACTTTATTAGAGGCATTTGAAAAATTAGGAATACCAATTTCTGAGCAGAAAAGACTCAGTAATGTGGCGGTGGATGCTATTTTTGACAGTGTTTCTATTGCGACAACTTTTAAGGATAAATTGGCCAAAGATGGGGTAATATTTTGCTCAATTTCTGAAGCATTGCACGAACATCCTGAGCTAATCAAAAAATACCTGGGAAGTGTTGTCCCAGTGGCGGACAATTTCTTTGCGGCACTTAATGCTGCGGTCTTTAGTGATGGCTCTTTTGTGTTCATTCCCAAGGGAGTAAAATGCCCCATGGAATTGTCCACTTATTTTCGAATTAATAACGGAGATACGGGTCAATTTGAACGTACTTTAATCATCGCCGAAGAAGGGGCTTCAGTGAGTTATTTGGAAGGTTGTACTGCTCCCATGTATGACAGTAATCAACTTCATGCCGCAGTAGTGGAATTAGTAGCCTTAGATAATGCTGATATTAAATATTCCACCGTCCAAAATTGGTATGCTGGCGATGAAAATGGTAAAGGTGGAATTTACAATTTTGTAACCAAAAGAGGACTTTGTAAAGGAGTCAATTCCAAAATTTCTTGGACACAAGTTGAAACTGGATCAGCTATTACTTGGAAATACCCTAGTTGCGTCTTAATTGGTGATAATTCCGTCGGGGAATTTTACTCCATTGCTTTAACAAATAATAAGCAGCAGGCCGACACCGGAACTAAAATGATTCATATTGGTAAAAATACAAAAAGTACCATCATTTCCAAGGGAATTTCTGCCGGTAACTCTAAAAATAGTTACCGTGGTTTAGTTAAAATTGGATCCAAAGCAACTGGAGCAAGAAATTACTCCCAATGTGACTCCATGTTAATCGGAGATAACGCCGAAGCAAACACATTTCCCTACATTCAAGTCGATAACAAAACCGCAGTTATTGAACACGAAGCTAGCACCTCAAAAATCGGCGAAGATCAACTATTTTACTTCGCACAAAGGGGTATATCCGAAGAAAATGCCATCTCCATGTTAGTAGGAGGTTTCTGTAAAGATGTTCTCAACGAATTACCCATGGAATTTGCCGCCGAAGCCGACAAACTTTTAAGTTTAAAATTAGAAGGAACCGTCGGTTAAAAGTAGGCTTGTAGTTGCGCTTTAGCGCTATCTAGTTAGAGTGCGCTAAAGCGCAACAACGAACATTATATTAGGAGAAAAAAAAGTGAGCGAAGTAATCTTATCAGTCAGAAACTTAACCGCCAATGTGGATGGTCAACAAATACTCAAAGGGGTAAATTTAGAGGTAAAAGCGGGAGAAATTCACGCAATCATGGGAAGAAATGGCTCTGGTAAAAGTACCTTTTCTAAAGTATTAACCGGCCATCCTGATTATGAAGTAACAGGAGGAGAGGTCATTTATAAAGGTGAAAATTTACTGGAAAAAGAACCCCACGAAAGATCATTAGCAGGTGTTTTTCTCGCTTTTCAATATCCCTTAGAAATCCCCGGTGTTAGTAATCTTGAATTTCTCAGAGTTGCCTATAATGCCCGCAGAAAATATCAAGGTTTAGAGGAAATTGATACTTTCGATTTCGAGGATTTAATTGAGGAGAAACTGTCAGTTGTTTCCATGAATCCTAGCTTTTTAGAAAGGAGTTTAAATGAAGGTTTTTCTGGTGGTGAGAAAAAACGGAATGAAATCCTACAAATGGCTTTATTAGAGCCAACTTTAGGCATTTTAGATGAGATTGACTCCGGTTTAGATATTGATGCGTTGAAAATTGTTTCCCATGGTGTTAATACCATCGCTAATTCTGATAATGCCTTTATCCTCATTACCCACTATCAAAGATTGCTTGATTATATCCAACCTCATTTTGTTCATGTTATGTATGATGGCAAAATAGTGAAAAGTGGTGGTAAAGAATTGGCCTTAGAATTGGAAACTACTGGTTATGACTTCTTAGACGAACAACAATTAGTGGAGGTAGGTGTATAATGACTTCTTCTCTCGTTTCCCCTCCTACAAATGTCTCCAAAACTGACATTTATTTGGCTAATTTATTAACCCAATCTAAACAGCAAAAACCCGTTTTTAATGCTGAATTTATAGACGAATTACGCCAAATTGCTTCCCTTGAGGTTTCTAGCCAAAATTTTCCCAGCAAAAAGGATGAAGAATGGCGCTTTCTTGACCTTTTACCCCTCCTCGAATACGATTTCAAATTAGCTTCCGCCGTTGAATTAACAAAGCAGGATATTGTCCCTTTTATCTTGCCAGAAATGGCCAAAAGTTGCTTAGTTTTTGTGAATGGGATTTTTTCCCCTGTTTTGTCAGATGTTTCAGCTTTACCCCAAGGTGTTTATGTTGGCAATCTCACAAATCTGCCCTTACCACAAAGTAAGCAAATTGTCAAGTACCTGAATAAAACTACCAATCTTGTTGCTCAGGGGGGAAGTGACGTTTTTTCTGCCTTGAATACCGCCGGAATTAGCGATGTGGCAACGGTTTGGGTGAATGCTGACGTGGAGATCGAGCAACCGATTCAGGTGTTATTTGTGGCAACACAATCCCCCCTAACCCCCCTTGAGAAGGGGGGAATGCTCATTCAACCGCGGTGTTTAGTGGTGGCCCAAAGAGGCGCAAAATTGACATTGGTGGAGTATTATGGCGCTACAGCCCAAGGTTGCTCGGATACTGCCCCAAATCAGGCTTATTTGACTAATTCAGTCACAGAAATCTATTTAGAGGACAATGCCGAAGTAAACCACACCCGCATTCAACGGGAGTCGGGTAAGGGTTTTCAGATTGGGCAAACGGCGATCGCCCAAGCGCGTTCGAGCCGTTATACTTGCAATGAGGTTAATTTGGGTGCTAGATTATCTCGCCATAATTTAACGGTTAATCAGGTGGGTGAGCAAACCTACACAGCCCTCAACGGGTTGACGATGTTGGCGAATCGTCAGGAAAGCGATACTCATAGTGTGGTGTCTCTGACGAAACCTCATGGAGTCGTTAATCAATTACATAAATGTATTGTGGATGATTACTCCCACAGTGTCTTTAACGGTAAGGTTTTTGTCCCCAAGGCAGCTCAACTGACCAACGCAGTCCAACTTAATCGCAATTTGGTTTTATCTTCTAAAGCGAGGGTGGACACCAAACCGGAATTGGGGATTACGGCGGATAATGTTAAATGCGCCCATGGTGCGACAGTTAGTCAACTGCAACCGGATGAGTTGTTTTATTTGCGCAGTCGTGGTTTAAGTGAAGATCAAGCGCGCAATTTGTTGCTGGATGCTTTTGCTGGCGAAATTTTGCAACGTATTCCTGTGCCTTCTTTACAGGAAAGATTAGGTCAATGTGTCGCGTGTCGCACATTTTAAGGGATGTTGAAGGTGGGTTACGGCTGATTTTACCATGTGGGTTGAGAATACTTTAATCATGGCTGCCTAACCCACCCTACAATTGTTAATTATTAACTGATAACTGAGATGAATTTATTACAAGAAAAAAGTATTGCTGATTTAGTCCGTGAAGATTTTCCGATTTTAAAACAGAAGGTGCATGATAAACCTTTGGTATATTTGGATAGTGCTGCCACTTCTCAAAAACCTAAACAGGTGTTGGATTGTTTGCTTAATTACTATCAAGAATATAACTCAAATGTGCATCGGGGAGCGCATTTTTTAAGCTCAAAAGCGACGGATGCTTTTGAAGCAGCTAGGGAAAAAGTGGCTGCTTTTATTAATGCTAATAGGGAAGAAATTGTTTATACTAGAAATGCCACTGAAGCGATTAATTTGGTTGCCTATAGTTGGGGTTTAAACAATTTAACTCAGGGTGATGAAATCATTTTATCTTTGATGGAACATCACAGCAATATTGTTCCTTGGCAAATTATCGCTAAAAAAACTGGTGCAGTTTTAAAATATGTGCAGTTAACTGAGGAAGAAGAATTGGATTTAGATCATTTTAAATCCCTTTTGTCTGATAAAACAAAGCTAGTTAGTGTTGTCCATATTTCTAATACTTTGGGTGTAATTAATCCCATTAAGGAAATTACAAGTTTAGCTCATAATTTTGGCGCTAAAGTGTTAATTGATGCTTGTCAAAGTGCCCCCCATTTAAAGCTTGACGTGCGAGATATTGATTGTGATTGGTTAGTAGCTTCTGGACACAAGATGTGTGCGCCAACGGGGATTGGTTTTCTCTATGGTAAGCAATCAATTCTAACAGAAATGCCTCCTTTTCTTGGTGGTGGTGAAATGATCGATGAGGTTTTTTTGCAGTATTCCACCTATAATGATTTACCCCACAAGTTTGAAGCTGGAACTCCCGCTATTGGCGAGGCGATCGCCCTGGGTGCGGCGATCGATTATTTAACTAATTTGGGGATGGATAATATTCATCATTATGAGGAGCAATTAACTGCTTATTTATTTAAGAAATTAGTGGCAATTCCTAATCTAAGAATTTATGGTGCAACTAACAGAAAAGATGGTAAAAATAGAGCCGCTTTAGCATCATTTAATATCGCAGGAATCCATGGAAGTGATTTAGCAACCATGTTAGATAATGAGGGATTTGCTATTAGAGCTGGCCATCATTGTACCCAACCTTTACACTGTCTTTTCCATGCTTCTGGTAGTGCGCGAGCAAGCTTATATTTCTATAATACCTATCAGGAAATCGACGCTTTTATTACCGCTTTAAATGATACTATTGAATTCTTCAATAGTGCGATGTAATCAGTCGGGTGCGTCAGATTTTTCGCTTAATTATATAAGCCAAAATTGTGTATCTGACGCACCCGACAATAATAAAATATAGAATTAAATTTATGTCTAAATTATTAATTTCCCAATATCATAATGAAGTCGATAAAATTATCAGCTATGGTGGTAGCAAAAAGGAAACCTCCATTAGAGTAGCGTTTCAAAACCTATTAAATAGTTATTGTCAAACAAGGGATTTTTTGTTAATTCCTGAATTAGATTATCGCACTAAATCTGGTAAAATCGTTTATCCTGACGGCACAATCAAAGATGCTTTAAGATTAGATTGGGGTTATTGGGAAAGTAAAACCCCCCCTTCCCCCCCTTTAAAGGGGGGGATACAGGGGGGGTTAGATATCGAAATTGAGAATAAATTAGCGAAAGGTTATCCCGATGATAATATTTTATTTGAGGATTCGCAGACGGCAATTTTAATCCAAAATGGTCAAGAAACTAGGCGGGTTTCTCTCAAAAATTCCGAGGATTTGGATAGCATAATTAATGCTTTTATCAATTATACTCGACCAGAGGTTAAAGATTTTCGGGAGGCAATTGATTCTTTTAAAACAGATTTACCGACAATTTTAACCACTTTACGGGAATTAATTGATAATACTTTAACCCCCTCACCCCCCCAACCCCCCTCTCTCTCAGAGAGAGGGGGGAGACTCCCCTCACCCTCTGGGAGAGGGGTAGGGGGTGAGGGCAACAAAGAATTTCAACAACGATTTAACGCTCTTTTAAAGTTATGTCAAGAGTCGATTAATCCTAATATTAATACAGAAGATGTTAGGGAGATGATGATTCAGCATATTTTGACAGAAGACATCTTTTTA